>NZ_JANEZT010000789.1 GCF_025403405.1 Frankia tisae | reverse complement strand
ACACGCTGGCCAGCATCGTCCGGCGGCGGCACCGTCGGTGCCCGCGTCCTGCCGGTTCAGCCCGTTCAATCCTCGCCATGCACTTTCCTTGTTCTGTTCGACGGGAAAGTTAAGGCGGCACCCCTGGCCGGACTGTAGGAGAACAAGCCCATCCATTACCCGACGGCACCGGTTTCCGGACCGTGTGCGGCCGCGCGGCGGCGAGGCGTGCCGCGCCGGGAATGCAGCGGCTACGGGGCCGTGCCGACGCGGCCTGCGTCAGCCGCGGAGGCGCCCGATTCCTCCTCCGCGCGCCGTGCCATGCGGTCGCTCTTCCAGTACACGTCGTCGCCCCCGTCCATGCGGTTGAGCACGCGCGCGAGCACGAAGAACAGGTCCGACAGCCGGTTCAGGTAGCGCCGTGGCGCGGCCCGCAGCCCCTCCGGCTCGGCCTCGCCCAGCGCCACGACGGAGCGCTCCGCGCGGCGGGCCACGGTGCGGCAGACATGCGCCTGCGCGGAGCGCTCCGT
>NZ_JANEZT010000788.1 GCF_025403405.1 Frankia tisae | reverse complement strand
GATCGAGGCTGAATGTCTCGAGCTGATGGAGACGGACTCCTCGCAGGCCGAACGGTTCTTCGGGAACCGTCTCGTGCGTGGCGGCGGGTCGTGGTTGCCGCCGGGATTGTGGGAGGGGTGTCATGCCTCTGCCGTGGCTTCCGCCGCCTGAGCCGGGAACTGCCGTCTGCGGCGGTTTCGATGGCTCCGAGGTGGATGACCTCACCGTCATCAAGCTCGAGACATTCGACGGCTACCTATTTACGCCGCGATATGGCCCCGATGACCGTCCGACGATCTGGAAGCCGGAGGACTGGGGTGGGCGCATTCCGCGCCACCAGGTCAGCATCGCGTGGGAGCAGATCGCCAAGCGATACCGCCTGCAGCGCGTCTACTGCGACCCGTTCCAGTGGCAGACCGACATCGAGCAGTGGGACGCAGAGTACGGACCCGACGTGTTCGCGGAGTTCCCGACGAACAAGGCGGCGCGCATCTTCCCGGCGCTGACTCGATTCACGACGGATCTGGAGC
>NZ_JANEZT010000787.1 GCF_025403405.1 Frankia tisae | reverse complement strand
TCCCAGCACCGCCGGCGCAGACCGGCGACGTGCCGCTATCCCAACCCCTGCGCCGTCCCTGCGCCGACCGCGCCCAGTCGGCGTTCTCCTCGCAGACCGGCCGGGACCCCGGTCGGGCGGCGGTGGCCCGGGTCATCCCGGACCTGCAACCCGCCAGCCTGTATCTCACCGACACCGAGCGGACCTTTCTCATCCGGATGGGACCCCTCATCCCCACCCCCCGGGCCGGGAAGAAACTTGTCAACCTCTACCGGCTCGTGCGCACCGGCATCCCCGACGACCAGCTACCCCGCTTCATCGGAGACACCACCCGGCCCGGCACCCATCAGGCCGTTCTCGTCCTGCTCGCCATCCTCGTCGGCCGTCCCGACGACGTCGCCCCCCTGTTCCACACTCTGCGCCACGGACCTGCAGCCGGGGATCTGATCCCGTTTCTCCGCCGCCCCCACAGCCACGGCCATCCCGCGGGCGACACCGAAAACCCCGATCCCATGGCCAGCCAGCACCCCGACCC
>NZ_JANEZT010000786.1 GCF_025403405.1 Frankia tisae | reverse complement strand
TCCACCGCCCGGTACACATTCTCGCCGCCGTTACGCTCGATCTCCCTCGAAATCACCGAGTGATGCCTGCCGAGCGCCTTCGCGATGAACCGCGCCGAACGATTCTTGCCCAACTCGCGGGAAATAACCTCCCGCTCCTCGATCAGTGGAGTCCACGGACGTGGTGTACGGATTGTGATCGTCTAGCGACTCGCCGGAGTGGCGGTCCGTGACGTGAAGCGACCACCGCGTGATCCTTTTCGAGAACAGGCAAGAACTCGAGGAGGAGGAAACGCGATGGCCGTGCGTCCGACTGTGACCGATGCCGAGGGGTTCGGCAAGGAGCTGGTGGCGGCGAGTCCGGATCTGTTGGGCTCGATGGTGAAGGCGTTCGCGGAGGCGTTGATGGGCGCCGAGGCGGACGGTGTCTGTGGCGCGGAGTACGGGGAGATATCACCGGATCGGACGAATCGTCGGAATGGCTACCGGATGCGGGAGTGGGACACCCGGGCGGGAACGATTGATCTGGCGATTCCGAAGCTGCGGTCCGGGTCGTACTTCCCGG
>NZ_JANEZT010000785.1 GCF_025403405.1 Frankia tisae | reverse complement strand
GGCCGGACCACCCGGTCCGCTCTATTACGCTCCGCCGGTCGGGTCCGGTCCGACCCCGACGCCCGACAGGCCCGGGGCCCCCGGAGCCCCTTCTGTACCGAGCCCCGGACCGGGCGGACCCGGCCCTGCCGGCGCTCCGCCAGGACCCAACCTCGGTGGCGCGGCCCCGTCTTGGACAGGCGACAGCGAACTGACCTACCGCCTGACTCCACCCGGCTCGACGTCCCCGGGACGCTCCGGCGCCCGCCCTGCCACCGGTCCCCATCCCGCCACCGGCCCCGGCAGGAACATCGGCCCCGGCGACGGCGACCCGCCCACCGGCCCAGGCCTCGCATCGGGGGAATACAACCTCGCCGGAGCAGGGGTGCCGGAATCGGCCGGCTTCGGCGCCTCACCCGCCGCCGGAACGATCCACGGATATCCGCCGCCGACTGCCGGTGGCGCCCCTCCGGTGCCGGACTACCGCCCTGCGCCGTTCGGCCCGTTCCCGCCGGGCCCGGGTACGAACGGGTTTCCCCCACCCGTGGCACCCGGCCGCGACAATGCCTTTCCACTGCCCTGTC
>NZ_JANEZT010000784.1 GCF_025403405.1 Frankia tisae | reverse complement strand
CGTCGGCAGCGTCAGATGGGTATAAGAGACAGGCCGGAGGGGGCGGTCGGATCGATCGCCGCGCTCTGTTCCAGGGCTCCGGCTGCCTCCGCGGGGGTCGTGGCATTCGACGCGGGCGGGGCCGCGGGCCCGCCCGCGAGAGCCACGGGGACCGTCGCCTCCTCGGGGGCAGCAGCATCCTGGGCGATCTTCATGCCCTGGGTGATCTGCGTGTCCTGGGGGACCGAGGTGTCCTGAGGAAGTGGGTGGTGAGCGGGGGCGTCGCCGATCGCCGTGGCGGGCGCCGTGGGCCCGGCTGCAGGGCGCGCCGCGGAGGATCTGCCGCTGGTGGCGCCGCGGCCCAGCACGGCGGGGAGGAAGCCGCCGCCGCGGGGACGCGCCCGGGGTCCCGTCCGGTGTAACCCGTGGGACGCGGCGGCGTTGCGGACGAGTCCCGCCGCACCGGTCCAGGCGAGGACCATGGGCAGGGTGTTGAGCCAGGGTGCGCTGTCCGGGCCGGTGCCGCCGGTGGAGGGGGGGCCGGCGGCACCGTGTCTGGTGGCGTCCACATGAGCGTGCCCTCGGCC
>NZ_JANEZT010000783.1 GCF_025403405.1 Frankia tisae | reverse complement strand
CCTGTAGGCCGAGCGGTGCGTTGTTTGTGCGTGCGGCATCGCCGCCATACTCCACAACTTCGGGCTTGATGACGTTCCAGATACCAGGGCCTGTCCGGGAGAATGCCGAGGGGCTCGCGGGCTGAGTGGCGAAGGTACGCCATGCCCCTTGCTCAGCGGCATCATAGGCAATTGAGCCAACGGTCAGCGCCTGCAGGCTTTGGCCGGGGTTGGCGATGCGCGCCGAGTTTTCGGCGAGATAAGCTGGATAGTCTCGCCCTGCGGTCAGATGGTCGGCGATGCCCAGGAATGGCGGAGTGCCTTGCAGTGGCAGGTTGCCGGCGCTTTGCACGATGAGCACATCCCGTTCATTGCACAACTGGTCAATCTCCGCCGCCCACGACGACATGTAGCGCGTGCGGCAGTAGCTGCGCGCGTTGATTGAGTGATTGAAGATGCGAGTCTGGCGCGGGCCGTCATTGAAACGTTCGACCGCCTTGCGTAGCGCTTCGGGCGGGAACAACTCGACCGGCATCGCGTTCTGAGCGTCGAGCACGCGGGCGTTCTGAATCCAGAACGGCAATTGCGGTGCGC
>NZ_JANEZT010000782.1 GCF_025403405.1 Frankia tisae | reverse complement strand
GGCGGGGGCAGGTGGCGAGGCCGCTGTCGGGCGAGGCGTGCCGGTTGCTGCGGACGCCGGGGCGTAGCCGGCGGTGGTGTAGCCGGCGGTCCAGGCGAGGACGGCGTGCACGTAGCTGGCGGAGGGGTTGTAGCTGAAGATCGCGGTGCGCAGCTGCGCGGGGACGGCCAGGTCGCGGTGGGAACGGCAGAGATAGCCGGCGGCGGCGAGCGTGGCATCGTCGATGTTGTGGGGGTCGGCGCGCTGGTCGCCGGAGTTGTCGCGGCCAGCCGTGTGCCAGGTGGTGGGGATGAACTGCATGGGGCCGACGGCACGGTCGTAGGTGGTGTCGTGGTCGAGGGCGCCGCGGTCGGTGTCGCGCACGAGGGCGTGGCCGTGGCGGCCGTTCAGCGGCGGGCCGAGGATGGGCAGGGTGATCGTGCCGTCGGGGGTGATGGGGCGGCCGACGGCGTGGCCGGACTCGATTCTGCCGATGCCGGCGAGAAGCTGCCAGGGCAGGTGACAGCCGGGATGCTCGGTGGCGGTGCGGGTCGCGGCCTTGCGGTACGCGGCCAGGACGCGGGCGGGGATGGCCCGGTCG
>NZ_JANEZT010000781.1 GCF_025403405.1 Frankia tisae | reverse complement strand
AGATGTGTATAAGGAGACAGCCTCCGCACCAATGATCACCGCGATACCCCACGACTGCGACGCCAACGGCGCCGCATCCCCGAACAACCCCGACAGATACCCCGTCCCCGGCGTCCAGGCGTACTGCCAGCCGAACGCCGCGACCACCGTCACGATCCCGTACGGAATCAGGATCACCGTACGCACCAGCCCACGACCCACCACCGCCCGATGCATCACCAGCGCCAACGCCAACCCCAGCACAAACTCGACCGCCACCGACACCACCGTGATCACCACCGTGACCGCCAGCGCCCTCCACCACAACGACGACCCCAGCACCGTGGCGTAGTTGGCCAACCCCACGAACGACGACTGCGCCGGGAAACGCAGGTCATAGCGACGCAGCGACAGGTACACCGCGTAGCCGATCGGATAACCCGCCACCGCGACGATCACCACCACCGCCGGTGCGCACAGCAGCCACCCCAACCGCCGCTGCGCCCGCTGCTGCCGCGGACGCGTCCCCGGCACCACGTTCACC
>NZ_JANEZT010000780.1 GCF_025403405.1 Frankia tisae | reverse complement strand
ACCCTACCCACCCAGAACACGATCAAAAACCGGAGTTATTTTTCGGCGGCCCCCTGGGGTGCGCACCGCCTCCGGCCCATATCCACCAGATTTGAGCCGGTTGGACCGTTCCCGCTTCGGTAGACACCCGGATTAGCTGCCCGATCCGCCGGGAGAGCGACAGATGGGCGCAACACGCCGCAGATTTACCGAGGAGTACAAGGAACAGGCGGTAGCTTTCGTCATCGATGGCGGCCGTTCCGTCGCCGAGGTCGCCCGGAACATCGGCGTCCACGAGATGACGTTGGAAAAATGGGTGAAGAAAGCCAAGGACGAGGCGGGGCACTCCCAGCCACCGGACACGGTGCTGGACGACAACGAACGGGCAGAACTCGTCCGGCTACGCGGGGAAGTCAAGGACGCGAACTCCACGATCGCCGAGCTCCAGATGCAGGTCGAGTTCGCGAAAAAAGTAGCGACCTGGTTCGCGAGAGGAAAGCAGTGGCGGATTCAAGCGGTCATAGCGACGCATGCTTCGCCAGCAAATCGTTGAAGACTTCGACCGGCTTCGCCCAGCCCAACGTCTGCCGCGGCCTTCCGTTCAGCTGTTCGGCCACCTTATCAAGCTC
>NZ_JANEZT010000077.1 GCF_025403405.1 Frankia tisae | reverse complement strand
GCGCGGAACGTGGCGGCGCGTGCTTCGGCATGACCTCCACCTTGCTGCACGAGCGAGCCGCTGTACACCGCCGGCGCCGTCGCGGCGGTGCGGTTGTGGCGGTGCGGTTGTGGGAGCGCGGTTGTGGGAGCGCGACCAGGTCGTTGCCCAGCCATCACCATCGCCGGCGGCCGGGCGAACGGCATGTGCAGCCGGAATTATGAGGATCTCGGCGCGTTCGACGGGACCGGGTACCAGGGCGGGGACGGCTGGGCGCCGGCCCGTGCCCGCGGACCGGCCCGCCCGACCGGGGACAGCCCAGCACCGATGGGCACCCAGTCGGTGGGCCGCCGACCCACCGGGACCGGCCCGGCGGCGACGGGCGTGTCCGGTGACACCTGAAGTCCGCCGCTGCCGGCCTCCCGGCGTCCCGGCGTCCCGCGCCAGTTCCCACGCGTCCCCGCCGCGCCCGCGGCCGGCGGCGCGGCGTCCCGCGCAGTCGTGGTGGTGCCGTCCCGCACCGGCCCCGCGAGCAGATTGTGGAATTGTGGGGGAACTCTGCGCGTCATTTCACCCGTCATCCTGGTTTCCCCGTCAGAGGATGGGTATGGCGGTGAAGTCCTTGAGGATCGGGGGGCAGTGCGAGCGATGGCGACCGACCGCGCCGCGGGCCAGGAACGTCGGCTCGCTGGTCGCTACCGGCTCGGGCGGGTGCTCGGAAGCGGTGGCGGCGGCGTCGTCCGTGAGGGCGAGGACACCCTGCTGCGCCGACGGGTGGCCATCAAGGAGGTCCGGCGGCCGCCGGTCGCGTCCCCGGCCGAGCGGGCGGTGCTCAGCGAGCGGGTGCTGCGCGAGGCCCGCGCCGCCGCCCGGCTACGCCACCCCGGCCTGGTGACGGTCTACGACGTCTTCGACGCCGAGGACCACACGTGGATCGTCATGGAGTACGTCGACGGCGCCTCGCTCGCCGACCTCATCCGCGCCGCCGGCCGGCTGCCCGCGCTGGAGGTGGCCCGCGTCGGCGTCAGCCTCGCCTACGCCCTGGAGGCCGCCCACCGCGGCGGTGTCGTGCACCGCGACGTCAAGCCCGGCAACGTCCTCATCACCGCTGACGGGCAGGCGCGGCTCACCGACTTCGGCATCGCCGTCATGGAGGGGGATGCGACCCTGACCGAGGCGGGGATGCTCGTCGGCTCGCCTGCCTACATCGCCCCCGAGCGGGCCCGTGGCGCCCGCGTCGGCGCCGCCGGCGACGTGTGGGGGCTCGGCGCGACCCTGTTCACGGCGGTCGAGGGGGTGCCGCCGTTCGAGGGCGAAGGGCCGCTGGCCATTCTCGCGGCCGTGGTGGAGGACCGGCGCCGACCGTTCCAGCACAGCGGCCCCCTGCGTGGCGTCCTCACCGAGCTGCTCGACTCCGACCCGGCGCGGCGCCCGTCGCTGGCCGAGGCCCGCGGCCGGCTGCGCGAGATCGCCGACCGGCTGGAGGAGGCCGATCACACCCTCGGCGGGACGCTGGTGGAGATCCCGCAGCCCGACCTGGACGGCGCGGACCCGCCGCTGGCGGCGGACCGACCGGCGGCGGACCGGCCGCTGGCGGGTTCTGCAGCTCCGGCCGCGATCCCCACTCTGGCCGGCGCAGCCGAGGCCGAGGCGTCTCCCGAGCCGGCGGGTGAGCCCGCCTTCCCCGACCGGCCCGCCTCCCCTGGCCAGCCCGGCCAGCCCGGTCTCGCCGGTGCATTGCGCTCGGATGGTCTGCCTGGTTCCGCCGGCGAGTCTGGTCCGGTCGGTGGGTTCGGTGCCGAGAGCAGGCCCGACTCGCCGGGACCTGACGCGGACCGCCCGGCGCGTCGCCGGCGTGCGGCGCTGCTGGCCGGGGTCGCGGTGGCGGTGCTCGCCGCCGCGGCGGTCGTGCTCGGCCTGGTCCTCGCCAACGCTGGCTCGAAGCCGTCCCCGCCGGCCGCCGCCGCGACGTCGCAGCCCCCCGCTGCGGTGTCACGGGCACCGCGGGCGTCGGCGACACCCACCGTGAGCCCGAAGCCGGCCACGGCGACGCCCGCGGGCCGCCCGTCGCCGACGAGTACCGCTTCGACGCGGGCCGCCGGGACGCCGACGGCGCAGGTGGGCGACGATCTCGGCGCGCTCATCCCGGACACGACCGATCCCGCCGACGCCCCCGACGGCTACACCACCCATCGGGACGGCAGCGGATGGTCGGCGGCGCTGCCCGCCGGCTGGCGGATCTCCGCACGCGGTAACGGCAAGGTGACCGCCACCGCGCCGTCCGGCTACCCGGAACTGCTGATCGAGGTACAGCCGAAGGCGGGCCCTTCCGCCATCGGTGCCTGGTACGACCAGGAGCCGGAGGTCCGGCGGAGCTCCGCCGGCTACCGTCGGCTGTCCATCCGCCCCGCCGACGGCGGCGCCGGGACCAGCGCCGCGGTCTGGGAGTTCGCCTTCGCCTCCGGCGGGCGGACCATCCACGTCCTCGACTTCGGCGTGGTGCGCAACGGGCATGGCTACGGGCTGCGCTGGCGCGTCCCCGACGAGGACTGGGACGCCGCCCGCGGTCAGATGCGCACGATCGTCGCCTCGTTCCGCCCCGGCCCGTGAGCCGCCGGCCGGCGGGTGCCGGCCGGCATGCGGGTCCAGCGCCCCGCTCGGCGCCCGGTCAGGGGGAGGCCACCGCGATGGTCTCGCGGATGACGAGGTCGACGACATCGTTGATGCGGCCGCGGCGGGCGTAGGCGGCGCGCTGGCGGTCCGCGCCGGTGCCGCGGACGAACAGGTCGTCGACGAGGGCGGTGACCGCGTCGGCGTCGCCGGTCGCCGACAGCTCCACACCGACCCGTTCGACGAGCCGGTCGACCAGCGCCCGGGCGGGGACGAGCTCGCCGCGCTCGAGGTCGACGAGGTCACCGGACACCCCGTGGCGCGACGCCCGCCAGCCGGCGGCGCGCAGCAGTTCCGGGCGCACCTGCGGGGCCGGCTCGCCCGCCGCCCATTCCCGGGCCGCCGTCGACACCAGCGCCCGGGCCAGCGCGGCGAGCAGGACGGCGTCGTCGACGGACAGGCACACGTCGGCGACCCGCAGCTCCAGGGTCGGGTAGTGGTGCGACAACCGGGCGTCGAAGTAGATCATCCCGTCGTCCATGGCGGCCCCGGTCCGGATCAGCAGATCCACAGTCCTGTCGTACTCGGCGGGCGAACCGAACGCGCCGGTGGCGCCGGCAGTGGGCCAGCGCTGCCAGACCTGGGTGCGGTAGCTGGCGTAGCCGCTGTCGGCGCCCTGCCAGAACGGCGAGTTCGTGGTCATCGCGACCAGCACGGACAGCCACGGCCGGAGCCGGTCGAGCGCGCCGACGGCCTCCTCGCGCGAGTGCACCGCGACGTGCACGTGGCAGCCGCAGGTGAGCTGCTCGCGGGCGGTAAGCCCGAACTCCTGGTGCATCCGCTGGTAGCGCGGCTTCGGGGTGAGGGTCGGCCGGGTCGGCGTGGGGCAGGTCGCGGTGGCGGCGAGCGCCACCCCCTCGGCCTGCGCGGCCCGCGCCGCCGCGCGGCGCAGCTCCACCAGCGACCCGCGCAGCCCGGCGAGGTTGGTGTGCGGCGCCGAGCCGCTCTCGACCTGCTCGCGGGTCAGCTCGACGTCGAGATCCCCGCCGCCCGGCGCCCTGCCGGAGCCGTCGCGGTCCTCCCGGGACAGCACCTGCGCCGCGGCGGCGCGCACCGCACGCCGCTCGGGGTCGACGAGGACGAACTCCTCCTCGACGCCCACGGTCCGTACGCCATCGGTCGTCACCATCGTCTTTTTCCCCGGCCGTACCTGCGAAAACGGGGTCGGCGGCGAGTCTGCGAGCGCCCCCTCAGCCGTCGCAGTCGTCATGCCCGCCGCCCCTGCCGCGCGCGAGCACGAGGGGCGCGGCCGCACAGGCCGAGTTCTGGCAGGCCACCACGCCCCCGGTGACAAGCGGGACGGCGAGGGCGAGGGGCAGGCAGCCCTGTGCGCATACGATCAGTCCTCCGTCTCCTGCTTGCGGAACAGGGCGCGATGCAGGCCTACCGACATGATCAGCAGTCCGGTCGCCGTGATCGAACTGGCCCGCCCGGTTCGCCTGCGGACCCGGGCCGGCGAGGCCGGACGTGTCGGTGATGCCGGTCATGACGGTCGCTCTACCCCGCCCATACCGCCCCACCCAAACCGGCCGTGCGGCGAGTGGCGTGTACCGCCATCGCCGTTCCATGGCCTATCTCACACAGCCCGGGGGAGCCGGCGCTCGGGGCGGATCGGCACAAAGCGTGCCTGTGGCTCGAATGTGCCGCAGAGCCGGCCGTCTAGGGGGAGACCCAGGCGAACCGGGTGTCATACACTTCCCCGCGGCGACTCGCCGACCCCCACGGTGTCGATTCCGCGTTCCGGTCCGGTGGACGCGTTGACCTGCGTGTCCATTCGCGGCCTCCGCGGCCACCGTGCTGATCGTGACTATCCGGCACCGGCTCGTCGACGAGCACCCGACCGTACCCATCGCTGCGATCAAGGTAGCGGCGCTCACGCGGCATATCTTGATACCCAGACGGAGTAGACGTGAAGCGGAGTGCCGGTGACTGATTCGACGATCATCTATACCCACACGGACGAGGCCCCGGCCCTGGCCACGTACTCGTTCCTGCCGGTGGTGCAGGCGTACGCGGCGACGGCCGGTGTCCAGGTAGAGAGCCGCGACATCTCCCTGGCGGGGCGGATCATCGCCAGCTTCCCCGAGCATCTCGAACCCGGGCAGCGCATCGATGACGCGCTCGCCGAGCTCGGTGAGCTGGCGAAGACCCCCGGGGCGAACATCATCAAGCTGCCGAACGTCTCGGCGTCGATCCCGCAGCTGCGGGCGGCGGTCGCCGAGCTGCAGCAGCAGGGCTACGCGCTGCCGGACTACCCGGACGACCCGCGTACCGACGCCGAGCGTGAGATCCGCGCCCGCTACGACAGGATCAAGGGCAGCGCCGTCAACCCGGTGCTGCGCGAGGGTAACTCCGACCGCCGCGCCCCCGCCTCGGTGAAGGGCTACGCCCGAGCGCACCCGCACCGGATGGGCGCGTGGAGCGCGGAGTCGAAGACGAACGTCGCCACCATGGGCGCCGACGACTTCCGCTCCACCGAGAAGTCGGTGATCATCCCCGCGGACGACACCCTGCGCATCGAGCTGGCCGGGGACGACGGCAGCACCACCGTCCTGCTGCCGGCCCTGCCGGTGCTCGCCGGTGAGGTCGTCGACGCCGCCGTCCTGCGGGTCGCCGCGCTGCGCGAGTTCCTCACCGCGCAGATCGCCCGGGCCAAGGCCGAAGGCGTGCTGTTCTCCGTGCACCTCAAGGCCACGATGATGAAGGTCTCCGACCCGATCATCTTCGGCCACGCGGTCCGCGCCTTCTTCCCGAAGACGTTCGCCGCCTACGGCCAGGTGCTCGCCGCCGCCGGGCTGACCCCGAACGACGGCCTCGGCGGCATCCTCAAGGGTCTCGACGCGCTGCCCGACGGCGCGGCGATCAAGGCCTCGTTCGAGGCCGAGCTTGCCGAGGGCCCGGCCCTGGCGATGGTCGACTCCGACCGCGGCATCACCAACCTGCACGTGCCCAGCGACATCATCGTCGACGCCTCCATGCCCGCGATGATCCGCACCTCCGGCCACATGTGGGGCCCGGACGGCGCGGAGGCCGACACCCTTGCGGTGCTGCCGGACTCCAGCTACGCCGGCATCTACCAGGTCGTCCTCGACGACTGCCGCGCCCACGGCGCCTACGACCCGGCGACGATGGGCTCGGTGCCCAACGTCGGCCTCATGGCGCAGAAGGCCGAGGAGTACGGCAGCCACGACAAGACCTTCGAGGTCCAGACCACCGGCACTGTCCGCGTGCTCAACGCCGCCGGCGAAGCCGTGCTGGAGCAGGCCGTCGGCGCCGGCGACATCTTCCGCGCCTGCCAGACCAAGGACGCCCCCATCCGGGACTGGGTGAAGCTCGCCGTCACCCGCGCCCGCGCCACCGGCGACCCGGCGGTGTTCTGGCTCGACGCCACCCGCGCCCACGACGCCCGGCTGATCGAGAAGGTCCGGGCCTACCTGCCCGAGCACGACACGACGGGCCTGGAGATCCTCATCAAGTCCCCGGAGGAGGCGATCGCGTTCTCGCTGGAGCGGATCCGCCGCGGCGAGGACACCATCTCCGTCACCGGCAACGTGCTGCGTGACTACCTGACCGACCTGTTCCCCATCCTGGAGCTCGGCACGAGCGCCAAGATGCTCTCGGTCGTCCCGCTGATGAACGGCGGCGGCCTGTTCGAGACCGGCGCCGGCGGCTCCGCACCCAAGCACGTCCAGCAGCTGGTCAAGGAGAACTACCTGCGCTGGGACAGCCTCGGTGAGTTCCTCGCGCTCGCGGTGAGCTTCGAGCAGTTCGCGATTTCGACGGGGAACGCGCGGGCGAAGGTCCTCGCCGACACCCTCGACCGGGCGACCGCGACGTTCCTCAACGAGGACAAGTCCCCGGCGCGGCGCGTCGGCGGCATCGACAACCGCGGCAGCCACTTCTACCTGTCGCTGTACTGGGCCCAGGAGCTGGCCGCCCAGACCGACGACGCCGCCCTCGCCGAGGCCTTCGCCACCCTGGCGAAGACCCTCGCCGGCGAGGAGAAGACCATCACCGAGGAGCTGCTCGCCGTGCAGGGCTCTCCGGCCGACATCGGCGGCTACTACCAGCCAGACCCGGTCAAGGCCACCGCCGTCATGCGCCCGTCGAGGACCTTCAACGAGGCCCTCGCGCTTCTCAGCTAGGACCAGGCCGCTCCGGTCTGCTCGGCGGGACCGGTCTGCAGACCAAGGCCCTTCGTGGCATCACCACGCGCCGCCCGCCCGCCCACCAGGATGGGCGGGCGGGCGGCACCTCGAGGCCTGGGGCGCCGGACGTCTCGGTGACGCCGGACGTCTCGGTGAGAAGGTGGGGCCAGGGGGCCGCCGTGCCGCCTGGCCGGTCACCGCCGACGGCGGACGGTGTCCTGGACGGCAACGGGCGCGGTTCCCCGTCGCCTCCCGACAGCCCGCAGCCCACGATCCCGAAACCGAACGCGGCGACAGCAACAGCAGCCCGCTTCGCGTCTCCCCTTTTCGCGCGTCCCTGCACCCCAGGCAAAACCTATCCGCCGGCTGTGAAGTGGCCGACAGAAGGACCCGGATGGTCGTGCGGATCCGGGCGGAGAGCTCGAACGCCGAGGCGGGGGAGCCAGGAGAGCCAGCCGTTGGCGGGGGCGGCAGGCGGTGGGCTCACTCGTGGCGGCGGAGCGGCGGAGCGGCGGCGTTTCCTTACCCTAGGGGGTTCGGTGTCCGGTTCGTCTCCTCAGAGGTAGGTAGCGCCGAAGGCCTCGATGAACTCGAGTGACTCCTTGGGTGACCCGCCCGGCGCCGAGATGATCAGGTTAGTGACGCCGGCGTCGGCGAGCGTCTGGAACGCCTCGCGGTGACGGTCGGCCTCCTGGTCGGGGCGGTTGATGGTGGCGTCGAGGTAGGCCGGGGCGATGTCGAGCTGCGATCCGCGCTCGCCGGCCAGGTCACGCAGTTCGCGGATCTTCGCGGCCATGGCCTCGGTGGTCGCGAGCTGGGCGGTCCTGGTGGTGGTGAACAGCTCCGCCGGCCCCCCCAGCGGCATCCAGCCCTGGACCTTCTGCGCGACCCGGCGCAGGGTCAGCTTCGAGTTGCCACCGATCCAGATCGGGATCGGATCCTGCACCGGCCGGGGCCGGGCGATCACGTCACGCGCCGAGAAGTGCTTGCCGGTGTAGCTGAACGGGTCACCCTTCCAGTGCAGCGGCAGCACCTCGAGGGCCTCGTCGAACAGCTCGTTGCGTTCGTCGAAGTCGACGCCGAGGGCGAAGAACTCGGCCTTCTGGTAACCGGTGCCGACGCCGAGCGTGAGGCGGCCGTGGGAGATCTTGTCCAGGGTCGCGGCGGACTTCGCCAGCAGGAACGGGTTGCGGTAGGGAACCACAGCCAGGTAGGTCAGCAGCCGCAGGCGGGTGGTGACAGCGGCCGCGGCGCTGAGCGCGACGAACGGGTCGAGCGACTGGTGGCCGCCCGAGGCGAGCCAGCGGGCGCCGGGGATCGGATGCTCGGTGAAGGCGAACCCGTGGAAGCCGGCGGCCTCGGCGGCGGCGGCGAGCTCACCGACGTCACCGCTGTCGAGCAGATCGCCCTCGGTGCCGTTGGTCTCGGGATACTGGTACACAAACCGCAACGCGCTCTCCTCGTCCATTCGACTCGTCCACTCGACGTGTCCCGCACCACAGCCTGCTCTTTGTTGACGGTTGTGCCAAGCGATGCGCCAACTGGCTCGGCCGCCCTGCCCGGGCCAAGCCACTGTCGTGGACGCGAAGCAAGGCCATAGGATCACGCATCGTGCTGGCCGGGTGGCATCGTCGCCTGTCTCACCTCGCCGATCAGAAAGTCGAGCTCGACCCTCGCCTCGGGTACGCCGCTACGGGTCAGCAAGAAGATCTACACCTGGTATGCCGGCGACCACTGTGCCGACCGTGCATCCGAACCCGCCTTCGCGCAACGGCCGGTCGGGAACGATGACCAGGTAGGAACATGCGATCACCCTGGGTGTACGCGGAAACCGCCGGGCAGCGCCAGCCTCCCAGCGAACGGCTCGTTTCCGCGTTCGACCAGCAACACGCACATCTGGCGGTCCCGGATCGTCAAGATCACAAGATCCGCGGTGACGGTGACCTCCTGTCGGGCGCGGCTCATCTGTGCAAGGTACCGAGGCCGCACTGACGATCACGGCGGCCGTGTCGTCGCTACGTCGCGACGCCCAGCACCATCACTGATCATCATGGAGGTGGAGCCGAACCGGTTGCGGAACAGGGTGCCGTCGATGTCGTCACGGGCGATCTCCAGCGCCGCGGACGAGCCCTCGGCCAGGGCATACAACACCGACCGCCACACCGTGTCGTCGACGCCCACCGCCACCGTGCCATCGACGATGATCTCCAGGACGTCCGTCTGGTACTTGTGCGCGAGCGAGAGTGCTTCGAGCGGCCCGCTGCAGGCCTGGCCCGTCGTCGGCCGGTGGTGCGCCTGACTGCCGGCGGCGGCCAGCGGCCGGCCGTAACCGCACCACTTGCAGATGAGGTAGCCGGACCCGCCCGGCCCGTCGTTGAGGCTGACCAACTCGCCGCGTGCGCCCGCCCGTGCGTACACGGTCCCACCGGCGAGGTCGATCTTGTACTCGTCGATCTCCGCGCCGGGCGAGACGACATGGGTGCCGTCATGCCAGGACCGTCGAGGCGGGGTGGTACCCGGCCGGCCTGGCTCGCGGTCCGCGACGAACCCGTAGATCGGCATGGTGTACCGCCGCGACGCTCCGGCCAGGGGCGTTCCACATCGCGGGCAGACCGGATCCAGATCCTCGATGCCGTCCCGGAAATGTTCGCAGCCGGCGCAGATGGAGTAGTTGCGCCTTTCCAGCTCGCGGTTCGGCAGCCGGTACACACCGCCGGATCGCCACAGCAGCCCGCCGGCGACGATTTCCGCCCCGGGCGCGTACTCGTAGACCGCGGTGGTCAGGTCACGGGACAGCTCGATCTGGCTCGCCGCCGGCGTGCCGATATGGGAGACACGCAGGTCGACCGTGTCCACCGGGAATCCGTACTTCGGCAGCACATTGCGGTTCGCGAGCAGGCCGATGAGGTCACGTTCCGCCAACGTCCTGATCACGCGTCCGTAGGTGGCGGCGACGGAGTCCTTGCGGTCCTCGAACGCCTTGCGCCGCATCTGCTCGTACGTCGCGATGTCCTGGGCGTACTCGGCCAGCACCTCGGTCAACAGCCGGTCGAGTTCGTCGATCCAGGCGCCGTCCGTGATGCCGAGCTCCTCGCGTTCGGCCTCCGACGGGATGACCGCGGCGAGCGAGTACGCGACGGCGGCCGGCAGCGGTCGTAGGAAGGGCCCGACGAGGGTCGCGGGCACAATCTCGGTGGCGTCCGGGGAGAAGAACTCGCCGGCCTTGCGCCAGACGGTTCCGAAGGTGTCGAACTGATACCGAAAGAATGCGGCCAGCGCGACCGAATGGACGTGCCGGCGGTCGATGCGCGGGTTGCCGAGCGGGACCAGCGGCGCGCGCACCTTACCCGCGATCATGTTCTCCGGCTCGGCGAAGCGGGCCAGGTCGTGCGAACGCCGCTGGGCGTAGGTGACCACGAGCGCCGCCGAGTCGGTGCGTCGACCGGCCCGGCCGGCCCGCTGCACGTAGTTGGCGGTGGTCGGGGGCATGTTGCGCAGCACGACTGTCTGCAGCTCGCCGACGTCCACCCCCAGCTCGAATGTCGTGGAGCAGGACAGTGCGTTGACCCGGCCGGCGATGAAGTCCTGCTGGATCTCGGCGGCCCGGTCGCTGCGCCACTGCGCGGTGTGCTCCATGACCTTCAGCGGCACCGGCTCCATCGTCCGGTACAGCGTCCGGTAGTGGTGATCGTCGACGTCGGCGGGGGCAGGTGCCACTCGGCCAGCTCGCCGGCGCAGTTCAGGGTGAGGCAGATCCCCGCGACGTTCACCGCGGTGACGGTGCGGCATCGCCCGCACTCCCACATCCGGTCGTCGGGGGTGACCAGGCGCGGGACGAGCCGCTCGTGGTTGAGCTGGTACACCACGCCGAGGCCGGGCGGGGTGACGGCGGTGAGCCATCGATCCCGGGGATCGCGCGCCCTCGGGTCGTTCGCGAGCATGGTCCACAGACCGTCGAGGAGCTGGACCGGGTCACCGGTGCGTCCCAGCGCCGCCAGCACCCGCCCCAGGTAGTCCACCCGCCGGTTGATGCCGCGGCCGGATCGACCGCCAGCAGCGCGGCTGCGGCTGGCCGGGCGTCCCGGGGAATTCCGAGCCGCCGCAAGTCTTCCGCGACCCGGTACAGCCGCAACGCGGCGTCCGCGGCACCGGGGAACCGGGGCGGGCCGCCCCGACCGGCGAGGTAGGCGCTCAACCCGACCTCGGCTGCGGTCGAACCCATCGCCTCCGGTGGAGGCTGCCAGGACCGGTCGCGCAGCAGGTACACGTCGTCGCGGTCTCGGGGGTCGGGCCAGTCCGGCCAGTCGACCGGTACCCAGGGATCGTCGAGCCGGAGCATCACGAGCAGCGGTCCCGCATCGTGCAACTCGGCTGGCAGCGGCGCTGCACCGCCCGAAGCGTCCAGCTCCACCCGCACGGGCGGACGCCAGGGCGCACAGAGCTGATAGCACCCCGCCACCACACCGGTGATACCGGCGAAGCCGTGCGCGCGCAGCGCCTCGGCGCGGGTCGTCCGTCCCGACTCCTCCTCGATCGGCTCGACTTCGATCGGCTCGGCCCCGATGGGATCGATCTGGACACCGGACGCGAGTCGGCGCGGGGAGTAGGAGATGACTGGGATCCACACCCCGTCCAGATCGACGTCGACGACCGCGCGACGGTGGGCCGCGACGGTGTCGGCCAGCCGAGCGAGGTCGAATCGGGCGACCATCGCCTGCCGGTCCCGGGTAGGCCGGACCCGCTGTAGCTCGCGGTCACCAACGCGGACGACCAGCTCGGCATGCATCGCCGCCGGTATCTGGACGAGCAGCTCGCCCCGGGCGTCGGTCTCGGCGTGCAGTCGCAGCGGCTGGTAGGACCATGTGCTCCGGGCGCCGGGGACGACACGCCGCACCGCCATGTGCGGCGCGCTGACCAGCAACTGCCGACTGTGGCCGTGCACCGAGACGGTCACGTGCGCAGCGACCTCGTGACCGCGCAGCGCGATTCTCTTCGGTGACACGGCGGGATGTCCGACGCCGGCACCGTCGGACGCCCAGCGGACGGTCATCCCGGCAGGCGCCAGTCCGCCCGGGCCCATCTCCCGCCAGGGCGGGTCGCTGTGCACGACGAGCCCCTCGGCCAGCTCGACGGTGCGAGTCAGGCCGCGGCCGAGCGGGCCGCGGACGGTGATCTCATAGGCACCGAGCAGTGGGCGGGGGAGACCGACCCAGGGATCGACCCACCGGACATCGAGCCCGTCCCGACCGGCTCCGGCGATCTCGCCGCCGTCATGAAGGTCTTCGGGGCCGTCATCGCCCACCGTGATGTCCTGGCCCGAGAGCGTCTCCAGCGCACTCGGACGGCGTACCCGGACGGCCCAGGAGACCGGGGTGTCCTCGACGGATAGCGACAGCCGCGGCGGGACGCTCAGGACGGGCGCGCCCAGCATGGTCGTCGCGTCGCGGTGCGGCGCCGACAGCTCCAGGTAGGCGCGCCGCGCCGTGTGCACCGGGCGCAGCCGGGCTGCGTAGCCGATCGCTGTGACCGCGGTGAGATCGACGTGGCGCAGCAGCCAGCCGGTCCACCCGTAGGGCGGGGGCACGTCCGCGAGCTCGCGGGGCGCGTGGCCGGTCGTCTGCAGGTCCTGACCGGCGAACTCCTCGGGACGCGGGTGGAGCAGCCACACCGGTCCCGACGGCAGCGATTCTCCCGGGCCGACCGCGACGCCGTCCTCGGCGAAGACGAGCAGCGGATCGTCCTTGTCGACCAGCGGGACCTCGTAGCGCAGCGGCGAGTCGTCGAGGCGCACGTCGATTGATCGGACCGGCCGGTTCAGCGGAAAGACCGTCTCGGCGCCGCCCGGCCAGATCGACTGCGTGCGCACCCGGTTCACGACGGCGTCGGCGGTCACCGTCCAGACCGCGCGGCCGTCCGGTGCCTCGCCGACCGGCGGCAGCCAGAGGACGACTCCGTTGTTATAGGGGTCGATCCGAATCTGGGGACGCTCGGCCCGGACCGATGGCAGGCCCGCCTCATCGCAGTCGTCGTCTCGCCCCGGCCCTGCGCTGCCCTGGCTACGGCCACCGCCATACGTCGCCGACGAGTACCGCGCCGCCCGAACGGATGTCAGGTCCAGCTCGGCCAGCTCGGCCAGCTCGGCCAGCCGCAGCGCTTCGTCGACGATTCGGCGCGGCAGGCCCAGGTCCGTCGGGTCCAGGCTCGAGCGGTTCGGTAGAGCGAGCCAGTCGATCAGGTCGAGGCAGCGGTCCACGAAGTCTGCGGCGTAAGCACCGCCCTGGCGCAGAAAGCGCAACACCGGCTTGTCCACGGCGATGTCGTGCTCGGCTGCCGTGTCGCTCCCTCTCGAAGTGGTCGGCGGGACATAATCGGCGGATCCACCGGCGCCCCCCTGGCAGTGCCGGTGGATCCGCGGCTCATCGGCAGGGTCGACTCACGGAGTGAGGCGGTTGGCCAGGGCGGCGATCTCCTGACGCCAGGCGCGGACCTGGGCGTGGGTGGGGCCCATCTCGTACTGGTGGTAGTGGCAGCCGAGGCAGACGTGGGTCCAGACGGCGGTTGCTCGTCGAGCCGTCTCCGGTGCGGCGTAGCCGCGCAGGCAGAGCAGCTTGGCGCGCATGCTGGTGCGGGGCAGGCCGGGGAGCGCAGCCTCGAGGGCCTGGTCGACGGCGATCTCCAGCGCGGTGCGCAGGGCGAGGGATGCGCCGATCGAAGCTCCAGCGCCGTGGGCGACGGTCATGAGGTGATTGCCTGCGGCACGCGCCCCAGGCATTCCAGACCTCGGCCAACGCGGCGGGCAGGCGTGCGGGGATCTGGATCAGACCGCGCGCCGTCTGGTCGGCCAGGCGCAGCTCGCTGCGTGCGTCCTCGGCGGCCTTGCCCTCCCGCCGCAGTGCGGCGATCTGCTCGGCCGCCCGTGCGGCCCAGCCGTCGTCGAGAACCTGGTCGGTCCCGCAGACCGGGCAGGACTGCTCGCCGCTGTGCCGGCTGCGGTGCGCCAGGGCGCGGGCCAGCAGGTCGGCGCGCTAGCTCCTCCAGGGCCGCGAGGCCCGCCGCCCTGGGCGCGTCGAGAGCCCCCACCGCGCGCAGCGCGCGGTCCTCGTCCGGCAGCTCCCAGAGGGCCTCCCTGAGCCCGGCCACCTCGTCCTTGACGCTGTTCTCCGCGCTGCGCAGCTGGCTCTCCTGCGCCTGCAGGCGGCCGTCGGCCGCGGCGAGGTAGCCGAGGCCGAGGATCACGTTGACCGCGTCGTACAGCTGCGCCGAACTTCCGTTGATCATGCGGTCGAGGTCGAGGTAGGACAGGAACGGCCGGTAGTCCGTCAGCGCCTGCACCCAGCCCGCCTCGTCTGCGGGCACCGTGCCGTGGCCGGGCCGCTTCAGCTCGCCGGCGGAGTCGTTGAAGTCCTCGCCGTTCCAGGCCCGGGTGAGAGTGCTGCGGCCGGTGTCGCCGTCGATAGCGAGCTTGATCTCGATCCGGGGCTGCGCGCCGTCGTGCAGGTTGCGCCAGGCGCCACGGCGATCGGGCTTCTGCCGTTCCCACCGGGCGTTCGTGCCGGTGAACGCGGTCTCGACGCCCTCGGCGATGCTTGACTTCCCCGAGCCGTTGCGGCCCACGATCAGGTTCACGCCGGGCCCGGGGGCGAGGCGCAGGTGGGTGGAGGCGCCGATGCCGCGGTACCCGGCGACAGTGATGAAGTCGAGGTAGACCCGGCCGATTGTGGCCGGCGCCGGGGCGTCCGCGGAGTCCAGCGCATCCTGGAGTAGCGCTCGTACCGGCTGCTGCAGGCTGGCCTGCGACAGTCGGGTCGCCACCAGCTCGGCGCTCGGTCGGGCCTGGTCGTTCGGTCGGGCCTGGTCGTTCGGTCGGGCCTGGTCATTGCGCCCTGGGCTGGCAGGGCCGGCCGGGTCGGCTGGGTGGGCTGGGACTGGCGGTTCGGGCTGGTCGGATAGGTCGGGCAGTTCGGGCTGTTCGATCTGGGCCAAGGTGGCTCCCCGAGGCCCGGGTGGTGCGGCCGACAAGGACGGCATCGCCGCCGCGCGGGGCGGTGATCCCTGGGAGATGGGCCCGGCCGAACCGCTGCCCACTCCCGGGGCGCGACGGTCAGGACCTGCACGTGGCGCGGTCGAGTAGCGCCTAATCGTGACTCTAGGGGCGATCCGATGACCAAGTCAAGCGTATGCATCGCATTTGTGAACAGTGGCGCCACTGTACACAGGTGCTTGATGGGTAGATAATTGGCCCTGTATGGTGCCGGTGTGAACATAGCTGAGCAGGACGAGGTGACGTCGGCCGCCATCGCGCGGCGGGCTGGCGTCGGCCGTGCTGCCGTGTCCAACTGGCGCCGGCGCCACGAGGACTTCCCGAAGCCGGTGGGCGGTGGTGCCGCCAACCCGACCTACTCCTGGGCCCAGGTCCGGGACTGGCTGAAGATCACCGGTCGGGCCGACCAGCTGGCGATGTTCGGGCAGACCGAGACCGGCACGCAGGCGATCGGGGGCCGCGCCACGGCCCGGGGGTCTCGGCCCGACGAGGCGGTCGAAGCCGAGTCGGCCGTCACCAGCCTGCCGTCCGGCGAACTCCTCGCCCGCGTGATCGCTTCGCTGCTACCTCCCGCCACGGCCGCCGGCGACGGTGACGCGACGGGCGGCGATCATGACGACGAGCGGGACGACGAGCAGGAGGGCGCGGGCGCTGGAGACCTCGGCCTCGACCTCGGCCTCGACGGCGTCGATCTGCCCGCGGTGCTCGACCCGGCCTGTGCCGGCGGTGCGCTGCTGCTGGCCGTCGCGGACCGGTTCGACAACCGGGTCCGGCTGCTCGGTCAGGAGATCGACGAGCCGGCCACCTCGAAGGCAGCGCTGAACCTGCGCGGCCACCCGACGGCCGGGCCGTATGAGATCCACGTCGGCGACTCGCTGCGGGCGAACCGGTTCGTCGGCCTGTTGGGGCGGGTGGCGGCCGTGGTGTGCGAGCCGCCGTTCGACCAGCCCGGGTGGCCCGCGGACGAGCTGACGACCGACCGTCGCTGGGAGTTCGGGATCCCGGCGCCGCGCGACGGTGAGCTGGCGTGGGCGCAGCACTGCTACGCCCATCTGCGCCCGCACGGCACCGCCGTCGTCGTCGTGACGCCGCGGACCTGCGTGTCCCCGTCCGGCCAGTCGATCCGGGAGGAGATGGTCCGCTCCGGCGCGCTGCGGGCGGTGATCGCGCTGCCGCCCGGGATGAGCTCGCTGGCCGACACCGACGTCTGCCTGTGGGTGCTGCGCCGCCCGTACGGGGACGTCGACGACGGTTCGGTCATCATGATCGACCTGTCGGGCGTCGCGGACAGGGGCGACGTGCCGCAGCAGTACTCGGTCTGGCGGCGGCTGTTCCGCGAGGCCGAAGCCGTCCCGGCGTCCCCGGGGCAGGTCCGGCCCGGGCAGGCGGACCCCGGCCCGGCCGTGTCCCGAGCGGTGCCGCGGCTTCGCCTGCTGGACGGCAACGCCAACCTGCTGCCCTCCCGCTACGTCACGACCGAGGCTAGGCCCAGCGCCGACGACCTCGCCGAGGTCACCGACCGGCTCACGGCGCTGTACGCGCGGATCGGAGCCGCCTGCCTGCCGCGTTTCGCGCCCGCCGACCCGCGGACGCCGCACGCCTACGTGACGATCGCCGAACTGGAGCGGACCGGCGCGCTGACGATCCGCTCCCGGGACACGACTCCGCGCCCTGGCGACGTGCTGGTGCGCACGCTGGGCCGGCCGCCCGTGGTGGCGACCGGCGCCGAGCCCGCCGACGCCCGGGTCGCGCACGTCGTCGAGCTGAACGCGGACCGCCTCGACGCCCACTTCGTCGCGACGTTTCTCGGTGTCGACGCGCAGGCGCTGCCGGTGGCGAACACGCTCGGCGCGCTCAGCCGCGAGGACCTGCGCCGCTGCCGAATCCCGCGGATGTCGCTGCCCGAGCAGCGCCGCTACGGCGCCGAGTTCCACCGACTGGCCGAACTCCAGGACGCCCTGTCCACGCTCGCCCGGCTCAGCGCCACAGTGATCGAGCAGACTGTGAACGGCCTGACCACCGGCACCCTCGCCCCGCGCCCGCGCGCCCTCTGACGTACCGATCACCCAACGCTGCGCTGACGCACGACGGAGAAGGAGACCCTGTGACCGCGGGACCCAGTCACTCGAAGATAGCCGCCGACATCTGGGCCGTGGCCGACCTGCTGCGCGGCGACTACCGGCGCCACGAGTACGGCGGGGTGGTCCTGCCGTTCACCCTGCTCCGCCGCTTGGAGGCGGTCATGGCATCGACCCGTGAAGCGGTCTGGGAGCGGGATGCGGAGCTGCAGATCGACAACAGGCGGCGCCTGCTGGAGATCGCGGCGAAGTTGCCCTTCTACAACACCTCGCAGCAGACCTTCGCGACGATCGTCGCCGACGACAAGAACGTGGCGAAGAATCTCCGGGACTATGTCAACGGCTTCTCGCCGAACGTCCGCGAGGTGCTGGAGCGATTCGACCTGAACAACGGGATCACCAGGCTCGCCAGCGCCAAGATCCTGTACCAGATTGTCGGTCGTTTCGCCACGATGGACCTGGGTAGCCTCAGTAGTCACGATATGGGCTACGTGTTCGAGCACCTCATCCGCAAGTTCGCGGAGAACTCGAACGAGACCGCCGGCGAGCACTTCACTCCGCGTGAAGTTATCAAGCTGATGGTGAACCTACTCATCGTCCCGGATGCTGACGCCGGCACCGGCGTCGGCCAGGTCATCAATGTCTATGACCCGGCCTGCGGAACTGGCGGCATGTTGACTGCCGCCGAGGACCACATCAAATCGCAAAAAAGAGACGCCCAGGTCTACCTGTTCGGCCAGGAGCTCAATCCCGAGTCGTGGGCGATCTGCCAGTCGGAGATGCTGCTGCGAAGCCAGCGCGGCGACATCCAGCTTGGCAACTCCTTCAGCCAGGACCGCTTCGCTGGTCGCCGCTTCGACTACATGCTGGCCAACCCCCCGTTCGGGGTGGAGTGGAAGAAGGTCAGGGAAGACGTCGAGAGCGAGGCCAAACTCGGCCATGCCGGTCGGTTCGGCGCCGGCCTCCCACGGATCAATGACGGTTCGTTCCTGTTCCTCCAACACATGATCTCCAAGATGGAGCGCGTCGAGGGCAAGGCCAAGGGCTCTCGCCTGGGGATCGTTTTCAACGGCTCCCCGCTGTTCACCGGTACCGCCGAGTCCGGCGAGTCGAATATCCGTCGGTGGATCCTGGAGAACGACTGGCTGGAGGGCATCGTCGCTCTGCCCGACCAGCTCTTCTACAACACCGGGATCTCCACCTACTTCTGGATCCTGTCGAATCGCAAGGCTGCCAAGCTCGCCGGCAAGGTGATCCTGCTCGACGCCCGCGACCAGTGGGAGAAGATGCGCAAGTCCCTCGGCGACAAGCGCAAGATGATCAGCGACACCCAGATCGAGCACATGACGAAGTTGTATGAACGTGCTGTCGAGGTCGCCGCGGATCCGGATGATTACGATCACGGCAAGGTAAAGATCTTCGGGACGCGGGATTTCGGCTTTCACCGCATCACCGTCGAGCGCCCGCTGAAGCAACGTTTCGAGATCACTGAGGACACGCTCGTCGCGCTGGAGAACGCCAAGGCGCTGGCTCGATGGGACGGCCGGGACGCGCTGGTCGCCGCGCTGCGCGGCGCGGTCGGCGCGGTCGGTTCGGTCTGGTGGACCAAAGACGAGGCTTCCGCGGCGCTGCGTGACGCCGCCAAGGCGGCCGGCGCCGGCCTGCCTGGCACCGCCGCGCAGCTCAAGGCCCTCTGGGGAACGGTTGCGGTCGTCGACCCCGCCGGAGAGGTCCAGAAGGCGAACGACGGCACCCCGCTACCGGACCCGGATCTGCGCGACTTCGAGAACGTCCCCCTCGACGAGGACATCGAGACCTACTTCGCCCGCGAGGTCACCCCCCACGTCCCCGACGCCTGGATCGACCACGCGAAGACCAAGGTCGGCTACGAGATTCCCATCACCCGCCACTTCTACGTCTACGCCCCCCCGAGGCCGCTCGCCGAGATCGACGCCGAACTTCGCGACCTCGAGTCCCAGATCCAGAAGCTTCTCGGCGAGGTGACCGGGTGAGGCTAAAAGATATCGGATTCATTAATCGCCACATACTTCCGGAGTCGACAAGTCCTGACTACTCATTTAAGTATGTCGATATCTCGGCAGTGAACTCCAGCGGGCGGGTGGTGGCCCCCGATGACTGGACGCGATTCGACTCCGCTCCCTCGCGGGCACGCCGGCTTGCGCCCGAAGGCAGCACAATCGTGTCGACCGTGCGCACCTATCTGCGGGCAGTTGCCCGAGTTCCGAGAACGGACGAGAATCTTGTCTTCTCGACCGGTTTCGCAGTCATTGAGCCAAGAGAATCTGTTGACGGACGCTTCCTGGCCTATGCATGCCAATCCACGACATTCATCGATGAGGTCGTGGCGCGCTCGGTAGGGGTGAGTTACCCGGCGATCAACCCGAACGACCTGGGCTCTGTTGCGGTGGATGTCCCCTCCCTGGACGAACAGGTCCGTGTCGCCGACTTCCTTGACGCCGAGACTGAATCCATCGATCAGATCAAGAGGCTGCGTAGCCGGCAACTGGAGACCCTCAATCTGAGGCGGTGGTCCTTCTTTCAGGAAATTCTGAATCACTCGGGATCCGACATCCTGCCACTGCGCCGAATTCTCCACTCTGTCACCGACGGTCCATTCGGGAGTGCGTTCAGCAGTTCGGATTATGTTGACGAGGGTGCCGCCGTCGTGCGACTCGGAAACATAGGCTTCAACGAGTACCGAGCGGCGCAGCAGGCGAGGATCCCCATCGCCATGTACCGAGATTTTCGCAAGCATGAAGTATGCGAAGGTGACATTTTGATCGCCGGCTTGGGTGACCCGCGCAACCATGCGGGGCGTGCATGCACTGCGCCGGACCTGGGGCCGGCCATTGTGAAGGGAAAGTGCTTCCGGGCAAGAACAGATCCGAGTGTCACCTCCGCCGAGTTTCTCGCGCTACTTCTGTCGTCGCCTCTCGGGGCGGCCGCTCTTGAATCTCGAGGCTCGACTCGCTCGATGATCAATCTCGAGATCGTGAAGTCCGCCATGCTGCCGATTCCCAGTTATGATCTTCAGCTTTTCATTGTCAATGAGATGAGTCGATTCTGGCGGTCCGCGCTGGCGGCGATCGAGGCGTCCAACCGGCAGCTCGTACTTCTCGATGCGCGGCGGCAAGCGCTGATTACGGCTGCTGTGACTGGCCAGCTTGATGTCACGACTGCGCGCAGTCTGATGTCTACTGGAGATGTCACCGCATGACCCCGTCGGCGCTTTTTGAAAATGCGTTCGAGGCGCGGGTGGAGTTGGAGTTGCTGGCGCGGGGGATTATGTGGAGGCGATGTGGCGGATGTTGCAGCAGGACACCCCGGATGACTATGTGGTGGCGACGGGGGTGACGCATAGTATTCGGGAGTTGTTGGATACGGCGTTCGGGCGGGTGGGG
>NZ_JANEZT010000779.1 GCF_025403405.1 Frankia tisae | reverse complement strand
GGGCGGGACGCAGCCCGTCGACGAGCAGCGCGAGGTAGCGGCGGCGGTCGAGGCCCGCCGGGTCGTCGGGGCGCACCGTGGCCAGGGCCATCACGATGACCGCGGACAGGTCCCGGCGCTCCAGCTCGGGGCGCACCACGCCGGCATCGCGGGCGCGGCCGAGCAGGCGTTCCATCGACTCCAGGTAGTGGTGTACCCCCTCGACGTGGAAGGCGTCGGTCTCGCGGGCGAGAGCGAGGATCACCTGCCGGCCGGCCAGCGCCGCCACCGTGGCGTCCAGCGCGCCGACGAGATCGCGCCACGGGTCGTCGGTCTCCCGCGCCACCTGCGGCACGATTTCGGTACTGACGAGATGGTCGAACACGGCGCGCAGCAGCTGGTCACGGTTGCGGAACCGGCGGTAGACGGTGGCGACGCCCACCCCGGCCCGCCGGGCCACCTCCTCGAGGGTCACGGCCCGCCCGACATCCTCGAACGCCTGGTCGGCCGCGGCGATGATCCGCTCGTAGTTGCGCGCCGCGTCGACCCGCAGGCCCCGTCCGCCCCGCTCGCCCGATGCCGCCATCGGGACACGCTAGCAGCGCGCGATCCGACCGCGCGCTGCTAGCG
>NZ_JANEZT010000778.1 GCF_025403405.1 Frankia tisae | reverse complement strand
GTGCTGGCGCGTGTCGTCCGGGTACGGGGCATCGGGTGCCGGGGCGCGGCGCCGGAAGTCGGGGGCGAGACCCCGGCCGCTCCACCCCGCCGCGGCCGGAGGGTCCGCCGGAGCCGAGTCGCGGCGGGCCGGTGACACGGTGGGTTCGCGCAGCCAGGAAGGGACGTGCCTGTTCGGGGCAGGAGTCGGCGACGGCCCGGTGAGTGGGCCACCGAGAGCGGTCTCGCCGGTCGCCGCGCTGCCGGATGGCGGCAGGGCCGGGTATGCGGTCGAGGGGCGGTACTCGTCAAAGCGCTCGCCGTGGGCGGCGCCGGCCAGGGGCATCGGCATGGTCGACCGCGGATCGGCCGGGGCTGCCGCAGCCGCCCACCGGGGGTCCTCCGGCCATCGCGGATCCTCCGGCTGCTGCCGCGCGGCGTCGTGCGGCCGTGCCTGTACACCGTGCGGCCGTGCCTGTACACCGTGCGGCCGTGCCTGTGCGTCGTGCGGCCGTGCCGGGGGGCCTGGCCGCTGTGCCCGGGGGCCCGGTGGCTGTGCCGGGTGGCCCGGCTGCTGTGTCTGAAGGGCCGGTGGCGAAGGGGAGCGGGGCGGCGGTTGCTGTCGGGGCGCGACCACCGGG
>NZ_JANEZT010000777.1 GCF_025403405.1 Frankia tisae | reverse complement strand
CCGGTGGGGGCGTTCGGGGAGAACCTGACCATCGCCGGGCTGGACACCGCCGGCGTCGTCGTCGGCGAGGTGTGGTCGATCGGGTCGGCGCGACTGCAGGTCGCCCAGCCGCGCATCCCGTGCTTCAAGCTCGGGATCCGCTTCGCCGATCGCAGCCTGCCGCGGCGGTTCGCCGCCGCCGGGCGGCCGGGGATCTACCTGCGGGTGCTCGTCGAGGGGGAGCTGGGTGCGGGCGACGCCATCGACGTCACGCCGGGTGCGCCGGCGGCGGTCGGGGTCAGCGCGCTCGCCCGTGCCTACCACGGGCACGACGCCGCTGTGGCCGCGACGGTGCTCGACGCCCCCGACCTGCCGGCGTCCTGGTACGACTGGGCCCGCGAGCGCACGGCCCCGCGGCGCCGCAGCCGTTCCTGACGCGGCGCGGGCCGCCGGGTTGCTCTGGCGACGTCGGATAGTGCAACTGGCGGTGGCGTATCCGATGCCCGCACGTCGGCTGACGCCGGTGACCAGGGCCGCCTTGCCGTGCAAACGGCAGCGCCTCGTGGCGGAGCTGGACCGGGTCGAGGTCAACGAAAGGCATGATCGTCAGTTTCGGTGTCGTCGTGGGTCCTGTGCTACG
>NZ_JANEZT010000776.1 GCF_025403405.1 Frankia tisae | reverse complement strand
CCGCACCGGCACCCAGCGCGACGACCTGACCGCGGCACTCGCGGCCCTGAAACCGGCCGGCAGCAGCAACCTCTACTCGACCGCGGTCGCGGCCGTGCGGCAGCTGACCGGCAGGTTCGCCTCGGGCCGGATCAACCGCGTCGTCCTGTTCACCGACGGCGACAGCAACGCGGGTGGCGACGATCACGCCGGCAACGAGCAGCCGGGGCAGCCGGCGGCGAATCCCGAACCGACGCTCAACCAGGCGGTTTCCGCGCTGCAGGCCGCGGCCGATCCGCGCCGGCCCGTCCAGCTCATCGTTATCGCCAGCGACCCCGGCGCGGATCTCGCCGCGTTGCAGCGCCTGGCCAGGGCCACCGGCGGCCACGCCTACCTGAC
>NZ_JANEZT010000775.1 GCF_025403405.1 Frankia tisae | reverse complement strand
GGGTGGGACAGGGCGACTGTACGGCCAGGGCCGCGGTGGATCCGCCGATTCGTTGGCGGCGACCGGCCTGCGCTCCGGGGCTGAAGTTCGCCAGCCAGCAGGCCGACGTGGTCATCCGGTACCGCTACGCCGGGCGGATCCGCGAGGTCCGGGTACCCGTCGCGCTGTGGGCCCCGTTCGTCCACGACGTCCGTGCCGGCGTGTTCGACCGACTGACCGCGCAGGACGGAGCCCTCGGCTGGACCTCCTGGGGAGCCGGCAGCGGCCAGGTCGCCAGAAGCCTGCCGGACGAGGTGATCGTCCGCTTCCTCCACCTCGGAACCATGCGGGAGAACCGGCTGCCGCAGACGATCTGGGACCAGATCCTGGTAGCCGTCCGCGCCCACGCCATCGACGATCTGGACGCCGGCGTGAACGAGGCGACCGCCGAACGACGCCCCACCGGCTTCCGTACCGTGCACGGCAGCGCCCTCCCCCTGGTCCGCCAGCGCGAGGGTGGAGCCGAGCGATTCCACAACACGCAACCACGCCCCCACCACAGCCACCCCGCCCGCTAGCCCGCTAGCCGGCTCGCCGCGGTCCGCGGAGGGCGGACCGCGGCGGGCCCGCACGACGGCCGCGCGGATCGGACC
>NZ_JANEZT010000774.1 GCF_025403405.1 Frankia tisae | reverse complement strand
TTCGACGGCACGAACGCGTTGGACAGGAAGGTCAGCGGGAAGAGGATCATCATCGAGATGCCCTGCACGCCGCGGGCACTGCGGGCGACCGTGCCGATCCAGGTGAACGCCCACGCGATCGCCCAGCCGGTGAGGACCGCCAGGACGATCGCGCCGAGCACGCCGGGCACCCCGCCGCCGGGCCGGTAGCCGAGGATCAGACCCATGACGTAGGTCAGGCTCGCCGCGATCAGGTACCGGACCAGGTCGGCGATCATCGGGCCGGCCAGGGGTGCGAGCCGGGACATCGGCAGCGACCGGAACCGGTCGAAGACCCCCTTGTCCATGTCCTCCCGCAGCTGCGTCCCGGTGGCCATGCAGGTGGTGAGCACCGTCTGGGC
>NZ_JANEZT010000773.1 GCF_025403405.1 Frankia tisae | reverse complement strand
GTCCCGGCTAGCTGACAGTGCGTTTAGGATCAGGTTGATCATCACCTGCTGCAGCTCGACCTTGTCCGCCATCACCGGCGTTGGCTGGTCCCCGATGTCGAGGGATACGCTACATCCCTGCAGCCGTATCTCGTGTTCCAGCAGGCCAGTACTGACGCGAACGACCTCGCACAGATCGGTGGATTCCACCGACCGCTCGCGACGAACTGCCTGTTCGCGTGTTCGATGAAGAAGGTCCGCCGCCCGGCGCGCCGAGGAGGCCACGCGGTCGAGTGCCTTGCTTGCGGTTGCGGAATCGATTGGCGTCCTGCTGAGCGATCGTTGACCGACGGTCGCGTCCATCGCGATCGAGCTGATCGGCTGCCCCAGGTCATGGACCAGCGACATGGACAACGCTCCAACGGTGAGCGCCCTGTTCGCGCGCGAGAGTTCCTCCCTGGCTTCGAGCAGCTGCGCCCGCGTCTGCTCGCGTTCCGTGATGTCGCTCAGATGGGTGAAGGCGCGTGTGCCATCGATCCCACGCACCAAAGTCACGCCACAGATCGCCTGCTTGATGCTACCGTCCGCCACCATGAGAGATACGAGCCCCTCCCAGTGGCTGTTCTGCCCCTCCGCAATGATCTGCAGGAGCTCAGC
>NZ_JANEZT010000772.1 GCF_025403405.1 Frankia tisae | reverse complement strand
ACCCCACCCCACGCCAATCCACCACCACCGACAACATCACCACCAGCCACAGCTCCTGACGACCCGCCACCCGTCACAGCCACCCCGGGCATGCCAAAGGGTCGGGCACGCACAAACCCGTGCCCGACCCTAAAACCGCGGACCACCCGAAAAGCCGCGGACGCACAGCCCTTAGGCGGTACGCCGCCCTTCACCGGTGCCGCGCAACACCGCCAATCGCTCCGCCAGGACCTCCTCCAAATCATCGGTGGTCCGGCGCTCCATCAACATGTCCCAGTGCGTCCGCGGCGGCTTCGACTTCTTCGGCTCAGGCCGCTCACCATCGACGATCACCGACGCCCCACCACAGACCTTGCACTCCCACACCGACGGCACCTCCGCCTCCGCCGCGAAGGGCATCGTGAACTGGTGGCCGTTGGGGCAGTCGTACGACGCCGACTGCCGTGGGGCAAGCTCGGTGCTGCGGTCAGTCTCGTAGGACACTGCACCGAGACGGCTTCCCCGCAGGATGCGCTCGCCCATATAACTCCTCCGAGCGTCGAGACGTGTGCAACTACCCCTCGACAACGTTCTGGCCAGCCGAGACGTTCCCGCCGAGGAAGGACCCGTAACACAATCATGAACGCACAGCGTCCCCACCCCAC
>NZ_JANEZT010000771.1 GCF_025403405.1 Frankia tisae | reverse complement strand
ACCCAAGCCCGCCCGGGCGCAGCGCGCTGGCGCTGGCCTTCGCCTCCCACCTGCGCAACGTGCTGCGGCGCCCGGTACCCGGTCTCGATCCCCGGCTCGCCACCAACGTGGTGACCGCCGGGCTGCGGCCGGACCTCGCGGGTTTGCACGACCTGGTCCGGGTGCCCCACCTGGTGACGATCACCGACGGCACCGGCGCCGTGGCCGACACGATCGTGTGGGAGATCATGACCGGCGGGCAGTTCGACGCCTGGCTCGACGGCGCCCCCCGACCCGACCAGCGCGCCATCGAGGCGCACCTGCCGGGTCTGCTGCGGCTGCGAGGCCTGCACCGGTCGGGCCGGCTGGACCCCCGCCGGCTCGGCGCGCTGCTCGACATGCTCGACGGCGGTCCGCTCACGACCCGGTTGATCCACCGCTTCCCCCGGGCCGTGCTCCCGCTGGCCGCGGCGGCCTGACCGGCCGAAGGCCACCCGAACTCACCACGGCCGCCCGCAACGGCGCGGGTCGGCCGTGGTGTCCCGCGCGGGCGGCGGCGACGTGGACCGCCGCCGCCCGCGCTACCACTTCGGCGCAGGTGGCCCGTGCGAGGCGGTGGTGGTGGTCCGGCCGGGCCACCCGCCTGGCCCGGGCGGGCGACCCCGGCGGCGGGCCGGGCGCTCGGGTAGTCCC
>NZ_JANEZT010000770.1 GCF_025403405.1 Frankia tisae | reverse complement strand
TTACCGAAACATTCAATAATCCGCCTGCAGGACTCCATTGAGCGTGTGATTGGCTACAATGAGATATGAAGGCGCACGCCGCGACTGCAGCCGTCCGAGGGTAAGACATGAAATTGTTCCAAAAAGAGGATGGTCGCCGAGCATATAGAACCGGAACACTCGGTGAAACCTTGCGTTTTTTGCGTAGCTCGTTCGGGCTTACATTCCGCAGCGAAGTGTCAGGTTCGCGTGGTGGCGCGCGGTTCCGGTCGCCCCAGGCGAGCCGACAACGGCAGCAAGGAGCGGGACGCTTTCTCCCTCCGGAGCCCGCATGGTTTCCGGGAGAGGGAGCACCCCATGACCCGATACCGCTGCGTACCGATCGATGCCGTCATCGCGGATCGCTTCCGCCAAACCGGGCGCGACGACTTCGACAATCCGGTCCGGTCGGTCACGGCGACGAGCGACAGCGGGTTTCCCTGTCGGCAATGCCTGTGCTGCGCCGAGCCGGGAGAGCCGATGCTGCTCGGGTCCTACGATTTCGGGCGTCCGCGCGGCATCTACTGGGCCCCGAGCCCGATCTTCCTGCACGCGCAATCTTGTCGGAGTTTCGCCGCGGCAGATGTCGTCGCACCGATCCTTCGCGCCAACACCCTGGTGTCGGTCCGGGCCTACGATGCGGAGGATCTTTGCC
>NZ_JANEZT010000076.1 GCF_025403405.1 Frankia tisae | reverse complement strand
CGAGCTTGATAAGGTGGCCGAACAGCTGAACGGAAGGCCGCGGCAGACGTTGGGCTGGGCGAAGCCGGTCGAAGTCTTCAACGATTTGCTGGCGAAGCATGCGTCGCTATGACCGCTTGAATCCGCCCAGTGATCGACCCCCATGGCAGCTCACGCCGCCGGTCGTCGGAACGCGTGGCCGTCGCGTGGGTGGTACCGACATCCGTCCTCGGTCATACCGGGTGACCTGCGAGAATGAGGTCACCGGACAGGGTGACCGGCGGTGGGGTAATGGTTCGAGTCCCCCCTCGGACACAACCTAACGAGATCAACATAGTCTCTGACCTGGGCATATAGGGTGTGGGGTTCAATTCGCCCGTCCGATATGAACCATTACCCCACATGCGCTCTACCTGCACTTTTGAGGGCTATCCCCCTGCTGGCATCCGGCCGTTCGACGTCGGGTTGACCAGCTTCGAGTGGGATCTGTTGGTGGCCCGGGTCTTGGCCGTCAGGTGCGCCGACGGCCAGGCTCGCTCCGTGGATGTCGCTGCTCTGGACGAGCTGGGTACGGCCTCTAGCTAGCATCGCCCGGACTGACCGGTACCGGCCGGGGCGCCGGTCCGCGGGCTACTGATCCGCGGGCTCACAGGCGCCATCAGGATGGCCATCGACGCTGCGTCCTACCTCGGCTTCGCGATCGACGTGCGATGTATCCGCGAAGGTACGCCGCCTCCGCCGGAACGCTCCTTCGGCTCGGCATCTGAGCAGGATGGCGCTGTCTCTGTGCGTATCCTGGGTTGTGGTCGCTGTTTGACGACGTGGTGCTGTTCAGCGGCTCTGCGATCAGACGGTTCCGCTGCTCGTGGTCGTCGTCCTCGACGAGTTCCAGGCTGCCCGCGCGAGTGAACGGACTGTCCCTGGCGCGGCCGTAGCGCGGTGGCATCGCCGGATCACGGCTCGCGCCGCTACTGCGCACAGGTCGGGCAGCGGCGTGCGCTGCTCGTCGTCGGCGCGGCATGTGCTGTCTGACTGCGAGGATGCGAGCAGCAAGGATGTGGCCCGCGGTGCGGCTACCAGCCCGAAAAACAGTCGGCAGAGCCACATGGCGAGACCATTCCCCAGAATCCCGTTGTATCTCGCTGTCATACTGTTGCTGGAGGTGGTGGTGAATGTCATCGCTGGTGGCAGAACTTCGAGACCCGACCAGTCCGGTCACTGTCTGGCTTCGCGAGACGTTCCCGCATCATCGGCCGGTCCAGGCCTCCTACCGCGCCTAGGCCGGGACTGCTCGGCTGTTTCCTGCGGGCGAGGTGGCCGGGGGCACGCAGGGGGCTGCGATCGACTGGTGGCTGCGGCTGCTTCTCGATCCGGAGCCCTCCCCGCTTCTCCCGGCCCACAGCTGTCTTCTCGCCGGCCCGTCGCCGTGGGAACTACGCCATCTGACCTCCCGCCCGACGACGGCCGCGAGGCTCGTGCCCGCGGACGAGACATCGCTGGAAGACTCATCCACAAACCGGAGGCGAACGCCGCTCAAGCGCGGCTGGCCGAGGCGAACAGCCAGTGTGTCGAAGCCAATCCAGGTCAACCGGGTGTCGCTACCCCTGTGACCCTAAGAGCGTGTCTCACGTGGCTAGTTTCTTCCAGCAGGTAAGCGCCGCTGCCAGGGTGAGGAACCCGAGAAAGTTATGGCTGTTGCGTTCGTAGCGGATGGTGATGCGGCGGTAGCCGCCGAGCCAGGCCATCGTCCTTTCGACCTTCCACCGGTGGCGGCCGAGCTTCTCGCTGGACTCGATGCCCTTGCGGGCGATCCGGTGCGCGATCCCGCGGTCGCGTAGGAAACGACGCAGGTCTTCGCTGTCGTAGGCCTTGTCCGCGCGCAGCTTGTCCGGCTTGCGGCGTCGCGGGCCGCGCCGGGAACGAACCACGGGGATCCCCGTGACCAGCGGGATCAGGGCGTGGCCGTCATGCAGGTTGGCACCGGAGACACCGACGACCAGCGGGAGACCGGCGGCATCGGTGAGCACGTGCAGTTTCGAGCCGGCCTTGCCCCGGTCCACCGGGCTCGGACCGGTCAGCGAGCCCCCCTTTTCCCCGGACGCTCGCGGAGTCCACGATCGCCGAGGTCCAGTCCACGGTCCCAGCGGCGCCGTGCCGGTCCAGCACCGCCCGGTGTATCCGAGGCCATAACCCTGCCCGGGTCCAGACCTGGAACCGGCGATGCGCCGTGGGCGCCGACACCCCGAACGACGGCGGGAGATGCCGCCACGCATACCCCGACGTCAGCACGTACACCACCGCGGTGAACACCGCCCGCTCCTCCACCGGAGCCGTGCCCCCGCCCTGCGGACGCGGCGTGAAGGAGGGCAACAGAGGCTCGACGAGCTCCCAGAGCTCGTCCGGTACCAGCCGCAGGGCCAGGCGGTCGCTCACAGCTCAGATCATGCAAGAAGATCCACTTGGCCACGTGAGACACCCTCTAAGGCTGCTTCCAGCAGGACTGGCCTGCCCTCCTTTATGCCGTACCATCTGCGTCGACGACACCCGGTAGACGATGGGCTCATCGGCGATGCGAAGATGGCGGGTTATGAGCAGACCCGTATGGACGCGGCCTACCTACGCCAGCGGCCTGTCGGATATCTATGCCCGTCGCACATCTGAGAAACACTACATCGAGCTGAAGCGGACCTACGAGCCGACCGACAGCGCGAAGCGTAAGATGGCTGAGCATCTGGCGTCTCTCGCACTCGACGGCGGCGTGCTTGTTATTATCGGTGTCGAGGAAAACGATGCCGGCATTGCCATCGAAGTGGTGCCAGTCGAGCTTGCCGGGTTTGCCGAGCGGGTCGACTCCGCGGCGCTGCACCGGTGCGATCCGCCGGTGCAACCCGGCGTTACCCTCCTGCCTGATCCGGAGGATGAGGAAGGGGGGACCGGTATTCTTATCGTCGAGGTTCCCGCTCACCCGCTTGCACCAATCATGGTTGACGGAACCTCGACAAGATGCCCTCAGACACCTGGCGGGCGCAGGGGCTACCGCCCGACGACGACCTCGCCGCACGGCGCTGGATGAACGCGGTCGAAGCCGGGCACCAGCGAAGGCCAGAGTTGTCCGGGGCCGACACCGAAGCTCGCGCCGAGCTCGACCTGCTCCGGTACGCCAAGCTCGCGCTGGCCGAAGGGCGGGAGGCAGAAAACCGCGGAGAGCATGATGAGGCCATCGCGCGGTTCGCCGTGGCCGCAGAACAGGGTGTCGGAGACTCCGTGCTCCTGCTGGCCGGCGCGCTGACCCGCGCAAAGCGCTTCGAGGAGGCACTGGAGTGGTGTGAGCTCGCCGCAGACGAGGGATTCGACGAGGCTTCTGACTTGGCGGCCCGGTGTCGTGCCGCTCTCGGCCTGCCCGCTCCGGTCGCGGAACTGCCTCCTGCACCACCAGCACCCGCTCCTCCCACATGTGAACCTGCGCAGCTTCCAGGGCGGAGCGCCGGTCTGACCGCCAGCGCCGACCTCGGACTGACCCGAAGGCTCAAAGCCCTCGCCTGCACCGCGCCCCTGCACGAACTGGACTACCACAAGGCGAAGCTGGACTGGGTCGACGCAACGGTGTACCAGATGGCGGAGGTCGCGATGCACACGATCGACCAGGTCACCATCGCGATGGACTTCGACACCGGCGCGGCACATGACGCCGTGCAGGAACGGGTGACCCCGTTCATCTCCGCCCAGGCACCCGGCCGCAGCGTCGAGGAGCACCGCCGTGTCGCGCGGTGGGTGCTGGAGAAGCTGATCAACGTCGGTACGGTCGACCGGGTCTTTCACCACGTCTACGGCGAGATCGGTGCCGACGGCGACTATCGGCGCCTCACCTTCGACTTCAAGCTCGTGCGCGAGGTTGCCGGAAACCGCGGCGAGATCTACCTGCGGACGACCGACGAGGCGATCAACGTCCTCGTGGGTGCGCTCGACACCGACGTCGAGTCCGCGCAGGTGGCGGCTGAGGTGAAGCTGGAGAACCTGATCATCCGCGGACAGCTCGCGGACGCACGCGTCGCCGCCGAACAGGCTCGCTACCGCACGGTCCAGTACGGGGAGATGCTCCGGCACAAGCTCGATGCCACCCGCCGCGACATCCGCGTGGTGGACTGGGAGCAGGAACTGCCGGAGATGCTGGACAAGGCACTCACTCACATCGAGGACCGCTTCAAGGTCGAGCACGCGATCCTGCGCCACATAACCCAGGCACGCGACGAGTCCGACGATCCGGACCACAAGCGCAGAGCGGCCGAGCTGGTGACCATCGTGGCGGACTGCATCCGCCGGCACACCCAGTTGCAGAACCGCATCCAGTCCGCGCGCTCGGTGTTCCGCGAGGAGCAGGACAGACAGCGTTTCTCCGGCTCGCCACAGCGAGCAGCGCTGGATCTGCACGGGCAGCTTCTCAAGCCGGTACTCGCACTGCCGATCGTCGACGCGGTGGCCCCACTGGAGCAGTTCTTCCGAGCGGCTTCGGGGGCGCAGAGCCCAGATGCGCCGGCATTGCCCTCCCTCGTCTCCATGCTGCTGCGCCCGAACGTCGATCGCGACCGGACCGCAGGTCCGGTAGTCGTTCCAGAGCTGGATGAGGCACAGGACGACAGGAGGTTCACGGACGTGCACAAGGCTCAGGCGGACGCTCTGCTGGATCTGCCCGGTCAGGTCCGCACACTCGGCTCGCTGCTGCAGGAGGCCGCGGACTTCGACGACGAGCTGCCCGCGCTCGTCGCGTTGCGCGCCGCCAACGCCTACAACCCCGCGATCAGCACGGCGGTGCTCAAAGGCAAGTCCCGCATGCTGGTCGCGGTTCCTGCGAACCGCCTCATTGAGTCGCCAGACGGAGCGACAGGCGATGACCTGCTGCTCACCACCGCGGAGGTCGTGGTGCCCGCAGAGGAACAGAACACTGTGCACGAGGAGTCCGCGTGAACAAACTCGACATCACCGACGCCGAGCAGGCTGCCCAGCTGGTCTCGATGGGGTTGCGGGGTAGGCAGGTCCCCGGCCGGGACGCCGTCTACCGCACCCTGGTTGACCGGTACAGATGTGACGACGTGTTCGCCGCGGCGGTCGACGCGATCGCCATGGGCCTGGGGCTCGCCGTGCTGGACGTGACCGCAGTCAGCGGGATCGTTCTGGCGGCACAGCCCGGTTCCCCTTTCGAGATCAAGATGGACGACTACGCACGTCAGGCGAAGCTGCGTGAGCGCAGGGACACCGAGAAGGTGCTGCACGGCATCGCACACCTCGCCATCGCGGCACTGGCCTTTCCCCGGCCCGACGACTTGGCCAACGACCAGTACGTAGGACGCGTATCGGTCGAGGCGGTCGATCTGGTGGTGCGGGAGACGTGCCGGGTGCTGAAAGACCGGACGATGACCGAAACGGGCAACACCGATACTTCCGCGGAGGCGCCCGAGCTCGAACAAGCCTGGCGCGCCTATGCGAACCGCCACGAGGTCGCGTCCACGAAAGACAATCGGAACAACAGTGACAGCACACGGGGCATGGTGCGGCGCGCCCTCAGGTGGCTCGCTGAGCGCGGTCTCGTGCAGGCCGTTGGCGAGGAGTCGGACGAGACCTTCCGCCCCACCAGTCGTTACCAGATCCACGTCCGACAGCTCGCCTCACAAGCGGCGTTCCGCGAGCTACTCGAACTCGGCGTGGTGCCACGGATAGCCCTCGAGCCTGCGCACGTCACCCCCGCCGCACCGGCGAACTGAGTCGAGGAACACGCTCCGCATGTACGAACTGTCGAAGGTCCGACTGTATTCGGTGGGCCCTGCGGGGGCTCGCTACGAAGACGTCACGATCGACCTGTCCGACGTTGGTCCGCCAGTCCGCGGCCAGCAGCTGGTGCTCGGCCGCCCAGAGATCCGGCGCCCCTCTCCGGCTTCGATCCTCTTTCTGGAGAATGGCGGCGGGAAATCCGTACTGATCAAGCTGATCTTCTCGGTCATGCTGCCAGGCCGACGTCAGGTAGTCGGCACGTCCAACTCCAAGGTGCTGGAGAACTTCGTAGGCCGTGACGATGTGGCCCATGTCGTGCTGGAGTGGATGCACACCAGCACGGGGCGCCGGCTGCTCACAGGCAAGGTGTCGGACTGGCGCAGACGCAGCCCTCAGACAGGAGAAAGCGGTCTCGTCGACCTCTGGTATAGCCTGCGTCCAAACAACACCGTCGGCATCGCCACGCTGCCGTTCGCGGAGAACGGCGCCAACCTGGTCGCGCACGAGTTCCGATCACGACTCGACGACCTCGCGGAGACAGATCCGACGCTGGAGCTGAACTGGGCGGACAGGCACTGGAAGTGGACGGAGCAGCTCGGCGACCTCGGGCTCGACTCCGAGCTGTTCCGTTACCAGCGAGCCATGAACGCCGGCGAAGGAGAAGCGGCCGACGCATTCACCTTCGCCACCGACGAGGCATTCGTCGACTTCCTGCTCAAGGCGGTGCTGCCGGCCGGAGACCACGAGGACCTCGCCGCGTCCATTACGGGACACGCCGAGAAGCTGGCCAAGCGCGGTGACCTAGAGAAGGAACGTACCTTCGTCGAGGAGGTGCTTGGGCACCTCGGCCCGCTGCACGAGCAACGAGTCGCCACTACACGAGCCCAGCGCGATGCCGCCGCCGCGGCGGACGAGCTAGCCGGCTTCGTCACGAGACTGGTCGCGCGGGTGATGCACGAAACCGGGCTGCTGGAGCAACGGCAACAGCACATCGCTGACCTCACCGAGGCGACGGCAACTGCGGAACGCGCCCTCGGCGGGGCCAAAGACGTCCAGCGGGCCTTGGCATACCGCACAGCCGAGCTTCGAGTAACAGCCTCACTCTCGGCGCAGGAAGACGCGGCCACGGCACATACCTCCGCTCATCGAGTAGTTCAGGGGTGGGCAGCCACCCGAAAGCTCCTCGATCATGAAGCGGCTGCCGAAGGCGTCGCCACGCTGCGAAAGGTAGTCGCCGAGAGGCAGGACGCCGCACAAGTTGCGCTACGTGCGCGCAACGAGAAGGCGCGTGCCGTGGCGCGAGCGCTCATCGTCACCGTGGATGCCGCACTTGATCAGTCCCAGCAGGAGGACGCGGCTCTCGCGGGCTTGCGAAAATCGGTGGAGGCCACCGAGAAGTCCTGGCGATCAGCCGTGGAAGGCAGCCTCGAAGCCACACTGCTCGCGACGCAGCTGGATCAGCGCGCGTCCAAGGTGGACGAGGAGGTCCGGACCGCTGTCCGCGACGGGCTGGCCGGTTCGGCCGCGTCGCTCGCCCAGGACGCGGTCGCGGTCGCCGACCAGATGCGGGTGGACTCCGCGGCCGTGGAGGAGGCTGGCCGCCGCCTGGAAGGCCTTGGCAACGAAGTGGAGACCGCCAGGACGGAACTGGCGGAGGCCCGTCAGGTCGAGACCGACGCACGCAGCTGCCACGACAACGCGCAGGCATCGCTGCGACGCGCGGACGTTGCCGCCGCTGCATTGGCCGGCGAGCCGCGTCTGGTCGAGCTCCTCGACACCGACGACGTCATGCTCGAGTATGACGCCGAGACACTGCTCGATCAGCTCGTCAAGGCACAAGCCGACTTCGACCGGAGGCGCACGGCACTGAGGGTCGCGGACGCCGCCGACGAACCGGCTCGGTTGCTGTGGGCGGACGATCCCGATGCCCTTCTTCCACCCCATCATGAAGTCACACACATCCGAAATCTGCTGGAGTCGGACGGAATCGCGTGCGGGACCGGGTGGGACTACCTGGCGGACCGGTCAGATGAGGCGGTCCGCGCAGCGCTTGTACGCCAGCTGCCCCACCTGGCGGGAGGTGTGCTAGTCAACAAACCCGAGCATCTGGACCGAGCCCGTGAGGTGATCGCCGAACGCGAGTATCACCCTACAGGGACTGTCGTGGTAGCCACCCCCCACTCGTTCGATGTGGACGTAGACGTCAAGTTCGACCTCTCGCTGCGTCCAGCGGCAGGTTTCGTCGCACCACCCAGTCCGGCGTTGTACGACCGCAGCGCCGCGAAAGAGGAATGCGCTCGTATCACTCAGGAGCACGCGGTACGAACGGCCCAACTGTCCGAACTGGATGCCGCTTACGCCACCGATCAAGCCCTCGCCGCGAGGCTGGTCACATGGCGCGGCGAGTACCCCGTGGGTACGCTGGCCGCGCTCGCGGATGCGGTCACCTCAGCCGAGACGGCTTTGCGAGAGGCGGAGAAGTCCGTCGCGCACAGGGTGGAGGTACTCGGCAGCGCGATCAAGGTACGAGACGAGCTGAGGGTCCGCCTCGTCGAGATGCGTCAAGCACTCGACACGACCAAGGAACGCGCTCGCCGTCTGGCCGAATTGGCGGACAAGGTCCGCGAAGCCGCGGTCTGGCGCCAAGACGCCGGACTGGCACGAAGCCGGGCAGATGGTGAGGAAAGACGGGCCGGGACGTTCTCACTGCTCCTCACCAGGCTGCGCGAGGACATTGAAACCGGTCAGCGCCGGGCCGACTCCCTGCGAGCTCTGGCCGCGCGGACGCATGAGGAGATCAACGAACTTCCCGGGGATACGGCGGCCAACCGCGAGGATCCGGTGCCCGATCAACCGGTCGCTGTACTGCGCAAGGGACTTCAGCATGCACAACGCGTCTATGACCAAGCCGCAGTCGGTGACGATCAGCTCAAGGACCTGCGTCAGGCCGAAGCCAAGGCCACTGAAGCCCGCCTGGTGTGGGAGCAGGAACCGCTCGACGTGCGTGAGGCAGCACGGCACCTCCTCAACTCCACGGAGGGCGCGGACGTAGCGTCCAGAGCGACCGCGGCCACGCTGGCCGACTCCCGCCTGCTGTCGGCCGATCAAGTGCTTCGGGCCGCATCCGAGGGGCACACTGCCTGCAAGGTCCGGCTGGAACAGTCGCCGAAGCCGCCCGTTCCGCTGGACCTGGTGCGGCAACCACGAGACGTACCGCACGGCGACCAGCTCACCGCCGAGGCCGCCGAGGTGGCTGAACAGGCGGCCGCAGTGCATGAAAAACTGCTCGCAGACCTCTATCAGGCACGCGACAAGCTGGCAGCGGCCGGGGCTCTCGCCGACTCGTTCAAGATGATCGCCGAGACCCACCACGCCGCCGCGGACGACCAACCTGGTGCATACCTCGCTGACGTCGAGCCATTCGGCGGCGACGTCGAGGCAGCGCGTGAGAGGTATGCCGAGCTTCGGCGCACCGCAGCCAGGGCGCACAGAACCGCGCAGGACGCGCAGCACCTGCTGAACTCGCGAGCCGAGCAGCTCGAACTGTGTGCCGCGGACAGCAGGTTCGAGGCTATGGTGATCCCGATTCGCGTCCAGATCCGCGGAGTGGCGTCATCGGCTCTCGGCGACCACGCCGAGGAGTGGATGAAGCAACTCCGCCCTCGTCTGAGGTCACTGACCGACGATCTGGAACAGATTGACCGCCACCGCAACGCCATTCTCGAACGGCTGACGGCCATCGTGGACGGAGCATTCCTGAAGCTGCTCACTGCTCAGCGGTTGTCCAAGCTGCCCGCCGGACTCGGAAGCTGGACCGGCATGGAGTTCCTCCGCATCGGCGGCAAGCCGGTTGAGGGAGACCTGCTCACCCACCAGCTCGCCCAGGTTCTCGACGACGCGGTCGAACGGTACAAGTCTTCGGGGAAGGTCGACGGCTTGGCGGTGGTGCTGCGGTCCGTGCGAGCAGCAGTGCCCAAGGGTTTCAAGGTGACAATGCTGAAGCCGGACGCGGTGCTACGGACCGAGCGCGTCGGTATCTCCGAGGTGCGCGACGTGTTCTCCGGCGGCCAGCACCTCACTGCCGCGATCATCCTTTACTGCACGCTCGCCGCGCTACGCGCGAACGACCAGGGCAAGGCTCGTCACCACCACTCGGGTGTGCTGTTCCTCGACAACCCCATCGGTCGGGCCTCGGCGACATATCTGCTCGACCTGCAGCTCGGCGTCGCCACGGCCCTCGGCGTCCAGCTCGTCTACACCACAGGGTTGTACGAGGAGGAAGCGCTCGGCGGTTTCCCGCTGATCGTCCGCTTGCGCAACGACTCCGCTGTGCGCGCAGGCAGGAAGTACCTGTCGGTGCACGAGCGAATTATGCCGCACCTCCAGGGTCTCGCTCCACCGGACGACACCGGTGTTCTGACCTCCATCAGGACGGTTCTCCCGAGGCGGCGGCGTGACGAGACGGATTGAGCAGCTCGCGGACAAGCTCTACCAGGAACTCGTGTCCTGGGCCACCAAACGAAACTGGGCGGGCACTACGCGCAGGGAGGTGCCGATCGACGATGTCCGCCGTTGTTTCAACACCGTCTACCAGCGCAGGGAAGAAGACAGCGGTATCGCGGTCATGATCCGCGACAGCCTCGCTGTACTGATCGAGCGCGAGCGGATCGCCCCGGTGAAGGCCACCGACCGGGAGATCGTCACGCTTCCCCTGAAGATCAAACTGATTCCCACGGCCGCACCTACCACGAAAGCCGTTCCCGCGATGCCTCGCTGGCACAGGCTGCTGTATGACCTCGAGGGCTCCTGGCCGATGGCAGGGTCTCGACAACGCGCCTGTTACCTGGCGATCAACACCTGGTTGCTGAGCAACCCCGATCGCACGACCCTCGTTCCGTTGCGCGAGCGCGCTCTGGAGATCTTCAGCGCCTCCGGTGACGAGGAAACCTTCCCCTCACCGGAGAAGGCACTGGACGACGTGCGCAAGGGACCGCTGTTCAGTGACCAGGAGCGACTGCTCGACCTGCTGCACGCCACGGCGACACCTCCGCCGTTGCTCAGCAAGCAGGTACTGGAAGAGCTGAACGAGAACCACCTGAAGCGCGTCGGCGACGGCGACCTGTTGCTCGTGGTCGAGAACAGCGCGACGTGGTGGTCGGTCGTGAAAGCACTGCCGGCCAGCCACAACGTCGGGCACGTGGCCTGGGGTTTGGGCGGGAGCTTCGTTTCCTCCGTTCGGTCGATCACCGAGAGCCGCGAGATCCGCCGGATCCGCTACTTCGGAGACGTCGACTCCTCCGGGCTGCGGATCCCCGTCTCGGCCAAGCGCACAGCACAAGCGACCGGACTTCCTCCAGTCCGCCCTGCAACGCACCTCTACGCCGAGCTGTTCACCGTCGGGCGGAGCTGGCGAGCCGGCGACATGGCCGTGAGCGAGGACCGCGCTGCCGAGCTGTCCAACTGGCTCCCGGGAGAGCACCGCGAAATCGCCACCAACCTCCTCGTCCAGGGACGCCGCATCGCCCAGGAGTGGGTCGGATACCAGCACCTAAGCCGAACCCAACGCTGGCATGCAGACCTCATCTGACCAGTGAACTTGGAACAGAATTCTCGAAAGCGAGAACATGATCGACTGTTAGCACTCGTTCGGCGCCTCGGCCTGGAAACGGATATGGGACGACCGTGGCCGTTTCGCTGGCTCAGGTGTGACAGCCCGGCGCGGGTGAGAATCCGGTGGATCGTCGTCCGCGACAGGGTGACCGCATGATGGTGAGCCAGATGCCAGCCGATCGTGTCCGCGCCCGGAACCTCTGGCCGGCGCTGTGGGTGACATTGGTCGCTCATGGCACATCGGCCACGTCCTTGGGGGCACGAATGCGTTCAACCTCGGCCCGAGTGGCCCTGGCTACCGCACAGCAGCGAGTGCGTTCTGTAGGTCGAGCGCGCCTGCGTCGGAGAGGTCGTCGATGAGGCCGAGGCAGCGGCGGCGGAGTGGCTCGTCGGCTTGGCGGTAGAGGCGTAGAACGAGGCCGATGATGTCGATTGCGGCGCCCGCCGCTGCGGTTCTGATGTCGCCGAGGTCGTTGCCCGTCATCGCGATAGCGTGCTGGCAGGCGTCGAGCGCGGTCTCGGGCAGGAGCCGGTTGCTGCGTTGGAGGGCGCGGAACAGCGTGTCCAGGTTCTCGGCGAAGGCGGTGCTGGTGGTGAACGCGGCAACCAGACGGGTGGCGGTTGTAGCTGGCATCTGGTCGAGGCGTTCGAAGGTGATCGAGGCTCTGCGCCGGACCCGTTCGTCCGGGTCATCGAACAGTGCCACGAGTTGGTCCGTGGCCTCAACGGGCTGCGCGGCGAACTGCTCGGCTGCTCCTTGCTGCGCAGTGTCTGACAGTTCCCTGATGGTCCGCGGAAGCGGGGCGGGAAGCGGGCCTCGCAGGGAGTGGTGGGCCCAGACGGCGCCCGCGTACTCCGCGACCGGTTCAGATCCGGTCATCGCTTGCAGCAGGTAGCTCGCGAAGCGCTCCGGCTCCCGTTCGAACGCGGCGCCAAGAAGCCGCACGGTCTGTGCTTCCTCGCCTGTGGCCGCGTCGAGAACAATGACGGCGATCTGTAGCGCTGTATCGGCTTCGATGCCGAGCAGTACGCGGGCCGTCAGCGCGGCGGCGTCGCGGACCGCGGGCGCGGGATCGGCCGCGAGCCGCCATATCGCTGGCAGGAGGCGAGGGGTGTGCTCGGGTGCGGTGTGCAGGACTTGGGCGATGACCTCGCCTGCGGCTGCTCGGGTCGCGTCACGGTGGAACGCAGCCGTGCACTCGTCTTCCTGGGTCCTCGCCGTCCTGACTTCGGCGTCGGGCGCGGGGTCGGTGTCGTCGAGGAAGTTCTCAACGAGCGTGAGGAGGGCCGGCTCGGCGGCGGCGGACCGGCCGATCGCGCGGCACACCTCTGCGCCGGCCTCGAGCCCAGCCACCGCGCGAATGTGGACGCAGAGGTTGGTGAACAGGTCCGCGGGCACCTTGTCGGCGACCGTACTGACCACGCTGGACAGGTAGAAGGGTGCGACTTCGGGGCCGAGCGTGAGGGCCAGCGCGGCGAAGCGTTCGGGCTCGACGATGGCGCGGTCTCGTAGCCGGCTCGCGAGCCCTGGCGCTCCGCTGACTGGCGGTCGGCGTGACCAGTCGACCGTGTCGTGCGGGTACTCGCGGATCTTCAGGGCCCAGTCGTTGTCGGACAGCAGCGCCGCCTCGTCAGCGGAAATTGGAGGCTCGACGGTGCCGCTGTGGGAGTCCTCGAAGGGTGCGAGCGGTTGAGCGAAGGCCGGGGCGAGTTCGGCGAGGCGTTGCTCGGCGACCGGGCTGCGGCGTGCTGGGTCGACGGCGGTGAGCAGCCAGTACTGCGTCTGTCCTCGCCGGGGTCCGGTTGCCTCGTCCTCGTGGTCGTAGTCGAGCAACCGCAGGACCAGTGCCCGCAGATGCGTGTCGTCGCAGTGCTGAGAAGCCGCCTCGACGAGTTCGTGGGAGGGTTCGTAAAGGTGCAGGTTCTGGTCGTCGGACAGCAGCCAGTCGACCGCTTCATCGCTGAAATCAGGCAGCGCGGCCCAGACCCGGCACGCGAGCTGACGAAGCTCGAAGACGTCGCTCGCCGCCAGTTCTCTCGCCCGCTCAGCGGCCAAGGCTGGCTGATCACCTGTGAGTTGGCGTAGGGCCTCGGCGGCACCATCGACCAGCGCGCCGTCGACGTTGGGCACGCCTGGGATCCGGCCCCGGGTCCAGCGGCGCAGTCGCCCTTCGGGGGCCGGCCGGGCGGCGCGGGCAACGACGTCGACGACGATCGGGTAGATCTCTTGAACGAAGGCGTCAGGCGCATCGGCCGCGATCTTTCCAATCACCCCGGGGCCAGACGGCGAGCGGCGCAGAAGGTGCCCGGATTCGAACGGGTCGTCGCTGCCGTCCGCTCGGGCGCGCAGGACGGCGCGGCGTAGCCACGCCCCGGCCGGTTTCGCCGTGTCGGCCGGGGCGCGGCTCGCGGCACCGTTGAGTTGCAGCCAGAAGTCGAAACCGTTGGCGGCCTTGCCGTAAAGGCCGTCAAGGTCCCCTCGTTCGATCAATCTGACGACCAGATCCGCCAGGCCGGCGGACCCGGAACCGGTCGCGAAAGGCAGAAGCACGTTCTGCCACGGCTGGGCTCTGCCAAGGCGAGGAGCTACCAGTTCGGCGACCCGGTCGGGCCGGTGCCGGGCCGCCGCGATCACCGCACGGGCCGCCAAATCCTGGGTTGCTGGACCGTCCAGCAGGGCTTCCCATCGCAGCGCCTCGTCGGCGGCGTCGAACCAGGCCGGCTCCGCGAGCAGACCCGCGAGTTGCGCCGAACGGCGGCCCGTGTCGAACGCGAGCGGCTCGATGACGGCCCAATCCTGGGCGGTCGCTGGCAGACGTCGCAGGACCGCGATGACGACGTCGAGCAGGTGCGAACGGATCCGGTCGCTGGTGAGCAGCCGCCGCGCGGAGGTGAGGAAGGCCGTCCTGTCGGTTTCGGCGAGGTACTCCAGCACCTGGCGCGTCTGGGCACGGCGAAACAGCGCCTGCCGGTCCGCGCCGAGGAAGTCGTGCAGGTCCCGGCCCGCCGCGACGAACCCGCTGGCAAACACGAAGTCAAAGAAGGTCTCGTGGAAGAACCCAACCTGGGAGCCCTGTCGTAGGAGCACGCCTTCGGACTCCAACGCGCGGATCTGCTCTGGCGGAAACTGGCTTTCAACCACCGGAGCCGGGACGACCAAGCTCTCACGGTCGTTCATCGCGGCCGCCACCGCAGCGACGATCCGCTCCCAGTCCAGCGTCCCGATCTTCTTGGTGATCCGCTGACGGAAGTCACCTATGTACCTCGCGTACAACTCCGCCAGTGTCGCGTACGTCCGATGGCGCGACGACGCGGACAGGCCGCAGTACACCGCCAAATGCAGCGGCACCCGCAGGAGTTCCAGCATCGCGGCATCGAGCGCCGCCGCGTCGACGCCGAGCCGGCTGAGCACCGCCAGCACCTCGGCCGGCTCGAGGTCGCCCAACTCGACCTTCGCCACCCGCCTGCTGTCCGCCAGGACGTTACGCATCCGCGGATCTTCTTCAAGATCGACGGTGCGCACCGCGAGCACGATCCTGACGTTGGGAGCGGACTCGGCCTGCCTGAGAAGGTCGTCCACGGCCTCGAACGAGTCCGCCATCCGTCCGCTGTACTCGCTCACCGCGTCCAACTGATCCACCAGCACCACGGCAGGCGCACCCGCCGCGAACTCCGCCGCCAGGGCCACTGGTGAGCCCAGCAGGTCACACGCCCGGCCAAGCGCGTCAGCGGTCCGCACTGCGTCGCCCACTATGTCCATTCGTACGACAGCCGCGGCCCAGCCCAGCTCCCGAAGCTGCCGTACCGCTTCCGCCGTCACGGTGGACTTCCCGGAACCCGCACGGCCATGCACGACCAGCGCTGTCGGCCCGTCGGCCGCGGTCAGCGAGCCGACCAGCCGCTCGACGAACGGACGTGCCGGGCCGGCCGCCTTCGGCAACCGAGACTCGATCAACCGAGCGTGCCGGTCCGCCGTCGCCGCGAGCGCGCTGGCCAGCGCGCCATCCACCGAAGCAGGCGTCCGCGCCGCCTCCGCCGGGAACGGCGGCCGTCGTGCCGTCGAATCACCAGATGGAAAGGACGGTGCCTCGGCCGGCTTCGTCCGAAGACCACGGACAGCGACGGCCGCCTCCGACGTCAGCTTCATTCTCGCCTCGACCTCCGACAGCCCGAACAGGTCGATCGGCGCCAGCCCACGGAGCAGCGGCGGCGCGAGGAGCTCGGCGACCCGGACCACCAGAACTTTGCGCTGCCGCCCAGCCGGATCGTCCTCCCAGAACGAGTGCCACTCACCCTGACCGCCATCAGAACCAGGACGATCAGACAGCACGACCAGCACCCGGGCCGACCGCGAGATCCCTAGTTGAACTCGGCTGACCCGGTTAGCGCCCGGAAGCGTGTCCCACGCCCCGAACCAGGCATCGAATCCCGCGGCTTCCAACGTCCAGGCAACCCAGGCACCCCAATCCCGATCCACCGGCGCACAGGCCACGAAGAAACCCCACTCCGCGTCCCCGCCCATCGGGGCGCCCGCGGCCACACCCCCGTCGGACATGTCTCCATCTTGCACCTTCAAAGATCACTTCGGCTGGTACAAACCTCCCGAGGCGCCGGTACCGTGATCCGCCTGCGTTAACCGGGAAGCTGGCAGCCTGCCGAGCCTCCGGCCGGACGGGTGCGTCTGCGTAGACCGCTGACCTCGTCGCACTGAACATCGACGGGGATCTGCGCGTCTTCCTGCTCGACCTTCTTACGGAGATGACCCATGCGCTGGACGACTACTCGATCCGAGGTATCGCCGCGATCCAGGCCGCGTTCGATCGCACGATCGGCGCGCTTCGGCGCCGGGCGGATCTCCTGGGACGACTGAGCGACGAACAGGATCGGAACGAGGGCTGGACACGGCGATTCGGTCGCTATCTGATCCGGACGGAAATGATCATCGCTGTGGCCAGTAGCGCCCTGCAGCTTTCTGAACAGGTCACGGCCATGCTGGATATCGAACAAGATCCCCAGCTGCCCACCGTCGTCACCGTGGTCCAGGTACCTCCCAGCACCGACAACGGGGCGGTGCCCTCGATGTGAACACGGCAGCGTGAGTACCGCGGCCCGTCTCTCGGTGAGGACTGGGGGCAACCCGCCCGCTGTGGTCGCAGGCGGTTCCCAGCGCCCAGCGCCCACGAGGCGCAGGAACACGCTCACTCCGCCCCCGGGCCGGCCGACACTGGCGGGGTCGACGTGGGCGTAAGCCGTCGAGCGCGGGCAGGCCGAACATGTCTGTCGATAGTCGCGACGGTGTGCTGGCCGTCGTCGTCGAGCCGTTGGGCGAGCGTGACCTGGTCGGCGCGAGGGTGACCAGGTGCAGCGGGAGCGACCGAACCGGTCCAGGCGGCTGGTACGCCGGCGACTGTGGCGGTCAGCTGGCTTCGGCCAATGGACCCGACCCGAGTCGGTTCGCCTCCCGCACGTGGTCGACGGTTTCGGCTGCCTCCAGAACTGCGCCTGCCGGATCGAGTGGCCCATGGTCGGCTGCCGGGAGTTCGGCCTCGGCCGCGTGTTCTTCCAGTGTCCGGTGCGTGTCGGCTCGTAGCTGCCCCACGAGACTCCGTGCCCGCTTTGAGCCGACTTTCAGTCGCTGCCGTAGAGCCTCGGCGGAGATCGGCCGATGGTGTTCTTCCCAGTAGAGGGTGTCCTCCTGCCGTGCCCGCTGCAGCAACAGCCCGTCGGTGACCGCGCGAGGATTCCGGTCGGTCCCGCCCTGCGCAGGAACAGATAGCAGCCTGCCAGCGGCCCCTTCACGGTCGCAGTGCGGCCGTTCCACTTCTACGACCGCGGGCTTCGAGGGCACTCTCGCCGGTCCCGGCGCCATAGCCGGCTCCCAGAGGCTCCCGTTGGCCAGGCCGGCGGCTTCCTGGAGTTCCGTCGCGTCCGCCGCACCGGGCTGTTCTGCCATCGTGTCCGGCTCGGCCTGTCCGAGTTCGTGCATGGCTTGGAGGAGTCCGGGGCCGACGTGGGCCCAGCCGATGAGGAGCCAGCAGCCGACGCTGTCGAACGCGGCTTTGCCGTACTCGCCGCTGATGATCGGTTCGGAGACGTTCAATGCCAGGGTGACCATGCTGGCGAACACCAGAAGCCGCCGAGCTGGACGCAGCTGCTCAGGTCGGGCGCCGTGTGCGGACAGGTATCGGATTCCGAGGAGCAGGCCGACTACTGACAGGTCGACCGACGGCGCGACCAGCGGGGCGACGTAGGCGGGTACCCCGAGCCGCAATGCCAGCAGCCACACGTTTCCGAACGCGAACAGGAAGCTCAGGCCGACAACGCCGCCCATGATCACGGTCACCCCGCGGGCCGCGGCCCCCGGCTCTTCCGTCCGCCGAGGCGCACCCGGCATTGTTCGGCTTTCGGTAGAATCCGTCGTGTGCTCGCCGGTTGGGATGCTCATCGGTCGCACCCCGGCTGACCTGCGAGAACGAGGTCATCGGAGAGGGTGACCGGCGGTGGGGTAATGGTTCGAGTCGCCCCTCGGACACTCTCCTTCGTACATGATCGGCAGAGGCTTGGCCTCGGCGATCACTCTGTTGTCTCCCGGCTCATAGGTAAGTTCGAGTCCGAGTTGAGTGTAGATCTCTGCCTTGTCGGATGCGTCGGTGTCGGCGATGACGGCCACGATGTCGCCGGCGGCGGCGACCATGTCGCTGATCTCCAGCGCGGTCATGCGTCTGCGGCCGGTGGTGGTGCGTAGGCGGGCTTGGGTAGCGGCACGTTCGGTGTTGACCTTGGCGGTCCAGCGGGCGACGAGGGTGGGGTCGGTGCCGGCTTCGAGAGCGAGCCGGTAGCGCTCGAGCTTGGCGTCGCAGTCGATGATGGTCCGCCGGGCCTGGGCGAGATCGGCGTCGCGACCGAGGTCGGTGCCGTCGTTCTGAGCGGCGGTGAGGGCGGCGATGGTATCGGGGAGTTGGGGTGGTGTGAAGGCGCGGGCGAGCCAACGGTCGAGGTGGGGGACGATGAGTTCCTCGCGGACGTAGACGCTGCGGGGATGCTTCACGTGGTTGGCCAAGGCGTACTGGTCGGGGTAGACGCAGCGGTAGTGGGCCTTGCCGTTGTTCCAGCTGCCCTGCATCCGCCGCTGGCAGATCCCGCATCGCATCCGGCCGCGTAGCTGGTAGGGGTGCCGGGTGCGCTTGGGTTCGCGCGGGCCACTGGGGTCCAGCTTTTTTGCCGCGTAGCGGGCCTGGACCTGGGCGAAGGTGTCGTCGTCGACGAGGGCCTGGTGCACGACGCCCGCCGAGTAGATCCAGACGTCCGGGTCGTTCCACCGCATCCGAGTCTCGTAGCCGAGGGCGACGTCCTCGACGTCGAGGAGGACCTCGTCTTTGCGCTGGCGGTTCCAGACTTGCCGGCCGGTGTAGCGGGGGTTGGTCAGGATGGCGCGTAGCGCCGGTTTGGACCAGGCGATGCCGGTGCGATGGGGGTTACGAGCCGGGTCGTGGGCTGACGGGCTGAGGACGCCGTCGCCGGTGAGTCCTTCGGCGATCGCGTAGAGGCCCTTGCCCGCAGCGTATTCACGGAAGATCCTGGCCACGACCGGGCTGGTGACCGGGTCGGGTTCCAAGACGTGGAGGCGTTTGCCGTCGGCGGCCTTGGCCGGGTTCGGGTGGGGGCCGGCGTCGGCGATGTGGTAGCCGTAGGGCGGCCGTCCGCCGAGGAAGCGTCCTTCGGTCTTGGCCTGGGCTGCCATTGCAGTTCGCACCCGGATCTTGATCCGGTTCCGTTCTCCTTTCGACATGCCTCCGAACACAGACATGATCAGATCGTGGGCTTCGGATGCGGGATCGATAGGGCCGCCGACCTCGGGCACCCACAGGACGACGCCGTAGTGCTCGAAGACGGGGTGCACGAGGCTGTACTGGTTGCCGTAGAACGCCCGGTGCGGCTCCCCGATCACCACCGCGTCGAAGCCGCGGCCGGGCTCGCGCAGTGCGGTGAGGAGAAGAGCGGCCTGCGTGCGGCGCTTCCACGGGATCGAGCGTGAGTGGCCGATATCGAAGTACTCGGTGACGATCTCCCCGTGGGCGTCGGTGAGGGCGTGAGCGCGGGCGAGTTGCCAGGCGCGGGAGGACTCGGGGTCCTGCTGGTCCTCGGTGGACACCCGGCCGTAGAACGCGATCCTAATCAATTCAGGAGGCCCTTCTTTTGGTTCCTTCTTCGCTGTCCGGTGGTTGAGCTTCATGGTTCGTACTGTCGGAGGCGGGCTGCACGGCCGTGTGGCGAGCGAGTAGTCGAAGCAGGACGGCAGCCAGCCCCGGGGTAAGGACGGGCGGGTGGCTGGGTATGACTACTTCAAGGGTGCGGGGTGCTTCATCGGTTCCGCTCGTTGAATGAGATGCGGATGATAATGCGGCACGGCGAGGTGAGCAGCTACTTCCGAGCGAGCATGAGACGATATCTGGTCCGGGATCAGAAATGGTAATGCCGGCGGGAATCGGGTGCTGCCCTGGGAGGCAGGAAAATTGGTCTGGGTCCGAACACGTCCTGGCGCAGATGAAGGCAGAGGCCGGGTCCGGGCTCTCTGGAATTTGCCGGACTGAGGACCGGCCAGGACTGAATCCGGGTCCGGACTCGGCCGAGGGCGGAGCCGAATGCTCGCGGTTATTCCCATCCAGATCTTCAGCCGGGCACTCACTGGGAGGCATCGTCGTCCTTATCCCTGTAGACCGCCGGGCGGTCGGATGCAGAGATCTGCTGGGTGCCCACGGAAGGGCCTTCAGGACCGAGGAACTCCCAGGCCGGCAGGTTGGGGCTGATAAAGCCGGTGCCGGGCCGGGCGATGAGCTGGGCGTGGAAGAAGGTTCGTCCGTCGATGATCGGCTGGTGGGCGTAGGGGCAGATGATCCATTCGTCGGGGGGTACCGGTCGGCGTCCGGTGGTGCGGCCCCAGACGGTGGCTCCGGTGTAGGCGGGGTTGGTGAGGACGCGGGCGACGGCTTCGGGGGTCCAGGGT
>NZ_JANEZT010000769.1 GCF_025403405.1 Frankia tisae | reverse complement strand
GGGCGCACGCAGGGTGTGGCTCAACGGGTCGGACGTGGAGAGGATCGCGACAGTGAGACCGGGGTTCGTGCTCGAAGTCGACGAGCAGACTCCCCCGCTGCTGGTCCATTCCGGCGCCGGGGTGCTGCTGGAACGGTTTCCGCTGGGCACGCGGGTGGTGTATCCGCCGCAGCCGCGGCCGGGGGTCGGTGACGTCGACGCGGCGATCGCCGCGGCGCTGAGCGACCCGGTGGGCAGTGCGCCGCTGGCGGCGTTGCTGCGCCCGGGGATGCGCCTGACGATCAGCGTGGACGATCTGCGCACCCCGCAGCCGCGGATGCGCCGCGTCGACGTGCGGGGGCGGATCCTCGAGCAGGTGCTGACCGTGGCGGCGGCGGCCGGTGTCGACGAGGTGACGCTGGTGGTGGCCAACGGGCTGCACCGGCGTCTCGGCGCCGCCGAGGTGGCGGGGATCGTCGGGGAGCGGGTGTTCCGCTCGTTCTGGCCGACGCAGCTGGCCTGCCATGACGCCGAGGACGCCGCGAACCTCGTCGAGGTCGGTGTCAGTGACGCCGGGGAGCCGGTGGCGATCGCCCGGGCGGTGGCCGAGGCCGATCTGCTCGTCGCCGTCGGGATTGTGCAGGGCCCCGGGCAGGGGGGGGCCGGTGCGCTGGTCGAGGGGTTGTCGTCGTATGCG
>NZ_JANEZT010000768.1 GCF_025403405.1 Frankia tisae | reverse complement strand
CACCCGTCGAGGTCATCACACCCGCTGCCAGGACACACGCCCACACTCCCGCCGAGTCGCACAACATCCAGACCCATCTCGACGTCACCTACACACAGCAAGATCTACAAGGCACCTGAATGTTTACCGACCGTCGCCCCCGTTGTACACGAAGCGCTGAAGCGCGACCCTTCCCTCGGTCAGCATCTAATCATGACGATGAAATCTGGTCGAGCCATCGGCTATGGCCTACCTTTCTCGCGCATGAACTTGTCGCCATACTTTTCCATAACCTCTGCAGGCTGGTTTCTTCTCGATAGGCGCGGCAGCCAGATACTTGCACGCGGAGCGTTGGCCGAGCTACTTGGCGTCACGCGGAAAATGGACGGCATCGTGATCTCGTTGACCGAGGGACGCAGAATGCGCTTTGTTTCAGGAGGTCTCTCGGTAGAGTCTTCCCGAACCGCCATTCTCGAAGGAGTGGCGCGCGCAAACCTGGCTGTAGCCAACTTCCCCAACGTCGCCCCACAGCAACGCACCGTCTCATTTGAATCCGTCCATTACGGCGGCTACGGAACCCCACTACTAACGAAATTCTAAGTATCTAAACTGCTTCGATGTAGGAGAGTTCCGGGGTGTGGAAAAATCCGCGGACGATGTCTGGTTTTCCTGCGAGCCGGTCGAGGGCGTGTTCGGCGAGTTCGAACAGA
>NZ_JANEZT010000767.1 GCF_025403405.1 Frankia tisae | reverse complement strand
ACCAATGTTGCCACCCACGGCTGCGACGACTTCGGTGTGAACGTCAACAAGTCGCGCAGGTAATGCGTCCGGCATCGCTGCCAGGAGGCGCCCGGCAGCGTCGACCCGATCGCCGCGACCAGACCCCGGTGGGCGTCGGAGGTCACGAGCCGGACGCCGGACAGGCCGCGGGCGACCAGGCCGCGGAAGAACGCCAGCCAGCCGGCCCCGTCCTCGCTGGACACGACGTCCAGGCCGAGGATCTCCCGGTGCCCGTCGCCGTTGACCCCGACCGCGAGCAGGCAGTGGACGTTGACGACCCGGCCGTCCTCACGGACCTTCATCGTCAACGCATCGGCCTGCACGAACCGGTACGGGCCGGCGTCGAGCGGCCTCGACCGGAACGCCTCGACCTGGCCGTCGAGATGCTTCGCCAACTCCGACACCTGCGACTTCGAAATATGCGCCACCCCGAGCTGCTCCACGAGCTTGTCGACTCTTCTCGTGGAAACACCGAGCAGATACGACGTCGCGACCACCGAGATCAACGCCTGCTCCGCCCGCCGCCGGCGCGTCAGCAGCCATTCCGGGAAGTACGACCCGGACCGCAGCTTCGGAATCGCCAGATCAATCGTTCCCGCCCGGGTGTCCCACTCCCGCATCCGGTAGCCATTCCGACGATTCGTCCGATCCGGTGATATCTCCCCGTACTC
>NZ_JANEZT010000766.1 GCF_025403405.1 Frankia tisae | reverse complement strand
GCTTGCCTGGCCGGGGCCGCGGCGCTCGGCGCGCCCGGCTGTCCCTGCGCGGCGGGCGCCGCCGGCTCGGCCGATTCGGCCGCCCGGCTTCCCTCGGTCCTACCGCGACTCGCGTCCTCATCGGGGGTGCCGACGACCCTGCTGGCTGGCGTCGGCGGGGTGGTCGACTCGGCGTCGTCCGGGAACGTCGGCGCACTCGGCTCGGCGGACGGTGGGGCCTCCTTCGGGGCACTGGTCGGCACCGCCGTGGGTGTGGTGCTCGCGGGCTGTGTCGCGGCGGGGGCCGTCGCTCGTGGGAAGCGGAGGCCGAGAGCGCGGCGGAACTCGTCGATGAGGTCAAGGGTCGCCCGTGCGGCTTCGGACGTGCCGGCTGGCAGGGCGGCGAGGATGGGTGTCAGCCGATCGGACTGCTCGGTGGTGAAGGCATCCATCGTTGCCCAGGCGTCGGCGTTCCCGGTGGTGGCACGGGTCAGCAACACTCGCGAGCCGGCTCGGGCCTGGGCACACCAGGCCCGCAGCAGGCTGTTGACCGTGCCGGCCTCCGCGTAGCGGCCGGAAGCGGCCAGGGCCGCCGACGTGGCGGACGTGGCCGAGCCGGCCGGTATCGCCGAGCCGGCTGCGGCGGTGGTGGCTGTTGGGGCCGAGGCGGCGGGTGCGGCGGTTGGGGGCGACGCGGCCGGCGGAGACGGTAGAAC
>NZ_JANEZT010000765.1 GCF_025403405.1 Frankia tisae | reverse complement strand
CACCGGACCATCGTCGACCGGCCGGCGAGCTGCTGTCAGCCCCGTGTCCATCTGGCTCGCGCTCCCTACCCGCCCTCGTCACTGGTTGACAGACATCGCCTGTCTCGCACCATCTTGACAGGTAGGGCCTGTGGCGGCGGCCAGTGCCCAGGCGTCGAAGCCGTAGAACAGCCGGTCGGCGGTGAGCAGCTCGTCGGGACGCAGCCGCTGGTAGAGCCGGTTCGCCAGCGCCTTCTCCGAGGTCGTCCACGGCGCGACCTCGGCGGCCAGGAACGCATGCGTGCCGCACTCCGACAGCGTCACCACCCGCGCCTTCGGGAACGCCGACCGCTTTCTCACTCGAACCAGCGTGGCCGAACTCGGCGACGTTCTGTGGGGTGTCGGGCAGATCCACGTCGACCCCGTCGACCGCCAGCAGCCGCCGCCCGTGCAGCCACGACCCCCGCGAACCCTGTGGGGCCACCGGTTCGGCGACGCCCTCGAACACCTCCGCCAGCAGCTCACGGCCCAGCCGTCTGCGGGCCTGGGTGATCCCGCCGGCGGTCGGTGGCGACCAGGCCGCGTCCCAGCAGCCGAACCGGTCCAACGAACCGGTCACCTTCGTGGCGACCTCGGTGTAGTCATCGTCCGGGAACAGGCACAACGCCATCGTCAGATAGGCAGTCACGTGAACCGGCAGCTTCCCGCCCGCCCGCCGATCGGCC
>NZ_JANEZT010000764.1 GCF_025403405.1 Frankia tisae | reverse complement strand
AGGCCGGGGCGAGCAGTGTTCCCGGCGTCGGGGAGCAGGTTGTGGCGCGGCTGGGCGCGGCGAGCCCGGTGGTCCGCGGGGCGCGGGTGGCGTTGTGGTTCGACCCGGCGCGGCTGCACCTGTTCGACGCGGCCAGTGGTGCGGCGCTCACCGGCTGACTCCGATGGTCGCCGCCGGCTTGGCTAAAGGGCGGGGGGTCGGCCCTCGTAGGGGGTGGAGAGCACGACCATGGTGCGGGTGGACACGTTCGCCGCGGCGCGGATGCGCTGGAGCAGGACCTCCAGGTCGCCGGGGCTGGCGACGCGGACCTTGAGCAGGTAGCTTTCCTCGCCGGCGACGCTGTGGCAGGCCTCGATTTCGACGATGTGGGCGAGCCGGTCGGCGGCGTCGTCGGGTTGGCTCGGGTCGATCGGGGTGATCGAGACGAAGGCGGTCAGGGGTAGACCCACCTGGGAGGGGTCGATCAGCGCCGTGTAGGACGTGATCACTCCGCGTTGTTCCAGGCGTCGGACGCGCTGATGGACGGCGGAGACCGACAGGCCGGTGGCCCGGCCGAGGTCGGTGAAGCTCATGCGCCCATCTCGGCACAGCATCTGCACGATTCGACGGTCGAGATCTTCCACGATCCGGAGCGTACGCACGTCGGCGTGGGGCGAGGGAGCTGTTTCTGGTCCGTTGCCTGGTCCCGGTGGGACAGCCGGTACGGTCGGGAGCGGGTGTGGGT
>NZ_JANEZT010000763.1 GCF_025403405.1 Frankia tisae | reverse complement strand
ACCCCACACCCTGCGGGTATCGACCGACCACACGGGGACACGCCGACCGTGGGGCACACTGTCGGTATGGCGCACTATCGGCGTGGTCGGAAGGTTCCCGCGCTTCGCCCCACTCGACGCCACCTCGTCGGCGGGCTGACAGTGGTCGCGGTGTTCGCCCTGGTGGGGCTGACGGCGTGGAACCCGATCGCGGCCGTGCCCGCGTTGGCAGCGATCATCGTGCTCGGCGTGATCGACTGGGCCATCGTGACGGCCGCGCCCGGCGCAGGCGACCTGCCCTCCGGCCCGGCGGCCTTCAGCGGCGACGAGCCCGAGTGGGCCGATGACCTCGACACGCCGACGCAGGTGCTCCCGCGGCTGACCTTCGGCTACGCCCGGGCGGCAAGCAACGGCGAGCAGTACGAGGAGCCCGACCAGGACGCGGTGCGCACCATGGCGATCGACATGCGCGGCTACCTCGACGAGGCGGGCCCCGGCCGGATGGGCTGAGCGGTCCCGCCCGCCCGGCGGGCGAGCAGACCGAGCACGGCCTCCGTCGCCGCGCGCACCGCCACCGCCTCGTCGGTGCCGTCGGCGGCGGCTTCGCGACCGGCCGCGAAGCCGACCAGGAACGCGGTGAGCGGTGCCGCCGGGCGCGCGACCCCGTGGGCGACCTCCCGGGTGAGATCGAGCAGCGCGGCCACGTCGACGCCTGCCATCGCCAGGCGGAGCTCGGCACTGACCTGCACGACCCAGCGGTCGAC
>NZ_JANEZT010000762.1 GCF_025403405.1 Frankia tisae | reverse complement strand
CCGGGGATGTTTCCCCCAAGGAGCTCATGTCTCTGCCGACGGTTCACTCGACCGCGAGCCGGCGCTTGCGAGTCCACCCCCGCGTCCATCCGTGGACCCGCCGGGTTCCGCGCCCGTGAGCGACACAGCCGCCGTACAGCTGCCCCGCCCCAGAAGTATCGCGAAACACGCGGTGCCACATCTGGTCGAAGCGACTGTCATCCCCGCGGCACTCTTCCTGATCTTTCTGCATCTGGGTGGTCTCACCCTCGCCGCGCTGATCGCCGTGGCCTGGGGCTACATCGCCCTGGGCCGCCGCGTCGTGCGTAGGCAGCGCATTCCCGCCATGCTGATCCTGTCCTCGGTCGGGCTCACCGTCCGCACGGTCATCGTGATCATCAATGGCAATGCGTTCATCTACTTCCTGCAACCGGTGATCGTCGCCGCCGTGATCGGCCTGATCTTCCTGCTGTCGGCGTTGACACCCCGGCCGCTGGTCCACCGGCTGGCCGGCGACTTCTGTCCGCTGCCACCCGGTGTCACCGAGCGGACCGGGGTGCGCCGGCTCTTCCTCGGCCTGACCCTGTTCTGGGCCGTGGTGAACCTCGGCAACGCCGCCTTCACCTTCTGGCTGCTGGTATCGCAGTCCACCGCCGTGTTCGTGGCGATCCGCGGGGTCACCGGCATGACCGTGACCGCGACCGCGGTGGCGATCACCGTCGCCTGGTCCTGGCGCGTCGCCCGGCTGGAGGGCCTGCGCGGCCCC
>NZ_JANEZT010000761.1 GCF_025403405.1 Frankia tisae | reverse complement strand
CCGCCATCACCGGCACCCGCCTGGATCAACCAACCCGCGCAGGTCCCGACCCAACCAGACACCCCGACGGAACCATCCCCTCAGTAATTTCTACAAGACCTTGTCTCGAACAGGTTGACAGGTTCCGAGGGGCGGCGCTGCTGTGGCGGGCACCGACCGGCCTGGGCCTGCTGGTCGTGGACGTGCTGGCCGACGGCACCTACCTGGCCCTGCTCGTCGACCCGAAGCTGCGCGGCTCGTCTGTCCGCGTCGACGCCGCCGGACGGGATGTCGTGTCGGCGGCGGGCAGCGTGCTGCTCACCGAGACGGTCCGTGTCAGCGGACTGGGTCGGTTGCTGTCCGACGCGCTCGCGCGAGCCTGTCACGATTTCCGTGTAAGCCAGAGGTGAATAGCTTGGCCTACGCGTTCACATTATCAGCAAGGTAGGCGTCCGGGGAAGAGGCTGGAGAGCGTGTTGAGCGCGATTTTCCATCCGTGTGTTCCGGTGCCGGACTCGCCGCCGCGCTGACTCGATATGTTACGGAGGGCGGGGTCAAATGGTCGTAGCGACGCCTCGATAGGATGATCGTGTTGGCGTCGAGGGGCTGGATGGTGGATGGGTCGGCGGGAGAAGTTGACGATCGAGGAGCGGGAGGTTATTTCCCGCGAGTTGGGCAAGAATCGTTCGGCGCGGTTCATCGCGAAGGCGCTCGGCAGGCATCACTCGGTGATTTCGAGGGAGATCGAGCGTAACGGCGGCGAGAATGTGTACCGGGCGGTGGA
>NZ_JANEZT010000760.1 GCF_025403405.1 Frankia tisae | reverse complement strand
TATAAGAGACAGGGTCAGGGGGGCGGTAGAGGCGGAGAGGGCGGAGGCGCTGACGTAGGCGACGCTGGCGTAGCTGTCGGCGGGGCGCCCTGCGGCGTCGACGCAGCGCACGGCCACCGTGACGTCCGCGGGTGCGGTGCCGCCGATCGCGGCCACCGGGAGTTCGTCCGCGGCGCAGCGGGCGGTGGGCTCGCCGTACGGGGTCACCTGGAACGAACTCGGGGTCCGCCGCGAAACCCCGGGGAAGCTCACCTGGTAGCGGCCGACGCCGACCCGGCTGATCCGGTTCGTCGCCCCTGAGCTGTTCGCCGAGTACCAGGCCCAGGCGTTCACCGCCGGGCCCGGCGGGACCTGCTGGATCGGCTCTCCCGGGCGGATGATGCCGGTGAACGCGTGACCGAAGCTGGCCGCGCCGGTCGGGATCAGCGCACGGCCGCTGGTGTAGAGCAGCACGAACGGGCTGTCGGTCCAGGCGGACCCCCGCGCGCAGCCGACGAATACCGACTGCCGGTCCTTCTTCACCGCGCGACCGAGGGCGTTACAGCCCACAGGGCTGTCGCCGATCGCGTTGACCTGCAGGTTGTTACCGTTCTTCGCGAACGCCGGCCCGGTCAGGTCGATCGTGTAATGCCCGGCGCCGACCCGGTGGACCTCGATCGTGCCCGGCCCGCTGACGCTGTAGGCGTCCGCCGGGCGGGACGTGGCGGCCGACGCGGCATCGGACCGGAGGTAGGCGTACGCACCGCCCGCAGACGGGAACGGGGGCGGGG
>NZ_JANEZT010000075.1 GCF_025403405.1 Frankia tisae | reverse complement strand
AGTGTGTATAAGAGACAGGGCCTGGTGGATGCGGGATGTGCTGTTCGGCGCCGCGGCGGGAGTTCCGGTGCGGGGTTTCGCACGGCGGTACGGCGTTGCGGTGAGGGGTCCAGCCGTCCTGGGTTCGCCCTGTACGGCTAGCAGCTCACGCCGACACTTCCCCCTCCGCTTCCACAGGCACGATCCTGCTCAGCGGCCCCGCCTTCCGGAGCGCCTTCCGAATCGCGACCAGTTCGGACATCGGCCGGTCCACAAGCAGCGGCTGCGGCGAACGGCGTCTCGTCGCCCGAATCAGCGCCTTCGCCTCATCCACCGTCAGATCAGGCCGAACCTCAAGGACCACCTTCGTCGTCGACGGCCACCGCAACGCGGTGGTCAGCAGCAGCGTGCCCCGCGGCTCATCCGGATCAGTCGACGGCGGTGGAAGCTGGAGAAGTCTTTTCGGTTCCCGCGGCAGAACCGGGGATCGCTCCGGTCGCGGCCTCTGCGCCGCAGGTCTTGGCGTCGAAGTCGCCGCCGGCCGCCGCACCGGCTGCGCCCGCGCTTTGAACAAGGTGCCACAGGCCAGGCATTTGATCCGCTTCGGCGCGGCGAGCGCCCCGGCGGCACCGCCGACGCCGAGGGTAGCTACCCCGGCGATACCGATCCCGGCCTTGGCCTTGAAACTCCGTTTCGCCCTGAACGACACTGACCCGCACTTTGGGCAGCGGACCTGCCCGTCTTCGTCGAGAACGCCCTGTTTCATCGTGAACCCCCCAAGTCGGAGGGGATCCTAGCGTCGACGGTCGCGCAGTGTCCGCAGGTATGTCCGGTTGACGACGCTGCAGATCAGGCGGCGCGGGTGACGATCAGGGACGGGGCGACTGGCTTCATCGGGACGTCCTCGCCGAGCTGGGCGAACCGGGCCTCGATCGCCTTCCCGTCCTTGACGGTCTTCGTGGTCGGCTTCCGTGCGACTTCCCACCCGCCGTACACGCCGTCCGCCACGTGGTCGAGGGTCGCCTTCGCGAGCTTCTTCCACGCTTCGGCCTGCCGGGCCATTGCGGCGGCGCGGTGGTAGAGGGCTGCGGCGGCGGCGATGTGCCCGTCGGGTCCGTAGGCGGCGGCCGGGCGGAACCGGGTCTTCGCGATGTTGTCCTCGCGGGTCGCGATGTACGCGGCGACCGAGTCGGCGCTGATGCCGCCGGCGAGGCGGGCCAGGCGGCCGGCATGCACATACCGACGGATGGTGGCGGGCTGGACTTCGAGGACGTCGGCGGCGGTGTCGATCGAGATGGTGTGGTCGGCGGCCGGGGGGACCTCGACGGGGCGGCTGGTGCTGGTGGCGGTGTCCGCGGTGATGGTCATCTTCTGCCCCCTGGCGGTCCGGTGTTCCGACAGGACCTAACCTAGTAGCGATGCGCTACTAGGTACATGGGTGGGGGACAACAGTTCAACAACGTAGCGGGCCGCTACCATGTTCGGATGGCTGACAACCCCGACGACCTACTCGGCTACGCCGACATCGTCACCCTCACCGAACAGCGCGGAACGCCGATCAAACGGAACAGCCTCCGCGCGCTCCGCGCCACCCACCGCATGCCCGAACCCGACGACCTCACCTTCCCCGACCGGCCCCGCTGGCGCCGCGCCACGATCACCACCTGGCTCGACAACCGGCCAGGGAAGGGCACCCGCACCGACCTGCGACCCAAGTCGGCAGACAGCGGGGTAACCGACGCTTAGGGCGGACCAACCTGCGGGTTCCGGGTCTTTCGGGGGTGGCCCAGCACGGGGCCGCCGCGCCGGCCGGCCGGCGGTGAGACGGCCGAGCCGGGTGAGACGGGCATTCGTCCGCTGTGGGCTACACATCTGCACGAGGAAGCCCTACAGGCATCGTCCGGCCAACCACCCCGGCCCGGCATTCAAGATCGGACACCGCGGGACATCCGGCACCGCATCACGCCATCCCGCACCAACCGTCAGACCCGCGCCACCCGAGCGGGGGAGCGTGCTCGGCATGCCAATCAAATTCGATGGGACGATCGAAGGACTCACCACCTCCGGACTCTTCAGCCGAAGCCGCGAGGTCTTCGCGAAGGTAGACCCGAACAGTCTCGAAGGCACCGACGCCGCCCTCTACGCCCTTGCCGGTGGCGTTCTGGCCATCGCATCACATCTGATCAAGATCGAGGGCTTCGAGCAGATTCCAGACATCTTGAGGCGCCTCTACCAGATCGAGTTGGACGAGTTCCAGCGGCGGCAGCGCGGCTGACCGCCCGCTACCGGAGGTGGGACCGGCGGGACCGTGCCTGACGTCACCAGCCGCGGGCCCGCCACTCGGCGAGATGAGGCCGCTCGGCGCCTATGGTCGAGTCGAAGCCGTGGCCCGGGTAGATCCACGTCGTGTCGGGCAGGGGGCCGAACACCTTCTCTTCGAGGCCGTCGATCAGGCTTCGGAACTCATCCGGATTTGTTGTCCGGCCAGGACCGCCGGGGAACAGGCAGTCGCCGGTGAACAGGTGCGGGGCAGCGGGGTCGGCATCGTAAAGCAGCGCGATGGAGCCGGGGGTGTGGCCGACCAGGTGGATCGCCCGCAGGGTCGCCCGGCCGACGGTGATCTCATCACCGTCGTGGACAACCCGGGCGGTCGGCACCGGGATCTTCGGGGCGTCCTCGGCGTGGGCGACGGTGGTCGCGCCGGTGGCGGCCACCACGTCGGCGAGTGCCTGCACGTGGTCGCCGTGCCGGTGGCTGGTGACGATCGTGGCGAGGCCCGCGTCGCCGACCAGTCGCAGCAGCGTGTCGGCCTCGTTCGCGGCGTCGATGAGAAGCTGCTCCCCGGTGACGGGGCAGCGCAGCAGGTAGGCGTTGTTGTCCGCTGGGCCGACCGCGACCTTGGTCACCGTCAGGCCGGGCAGGGCCCGGGTGTCCGCCGGGCCGCCGACGGTGACCTTCCCGGTGTAGCCGCTGGTGGTGGTCGCGTTGGCCTCGTCGCCGTGGGCGTTGCTCATGGGTGGTTCCCTCTCCGGGCAGGCGGCTGGGTCTGGTCGGGCGTCGCGTCCGCCTGAGGTGCTTGTCGGCGCTCCGTGGGTCACCGACGCCGCGGCCCGGCGTGAGACCACGCCGGGTACGGAACACCCGTTCCAGGCAGGTCGTTACCTTTCGTCAGGTGTCGGCCGTGCCGCCGACTCGGGGGCGGGTGCCCGCCGGACGGCGTCGGCGACCGGCCATGGAAAAACTGTCGGTCCCCATCCGTAGCATGGCCACACTCGCCCAGGTCCGATTTTCCGGAAGATCATGAGGGATCGACGATGGCCGACCGTCTTGTCGTGCGCGGTGCCCGTGAGCACAACCTCCGCGACGTCGATCTCGACCTGCCCCGCGACGGGCTGATCGTCTTCACCGGCATGTCGGGGTCCGGCAAGTCCAGCCTCGCGTTCGACACCATCTTCGCCGAGGGGCAGCGGCGCTACGTGGAGTCGCTGTCGGCCTACGCCCGCCAGTTCCTCGGCCAGATGGACAAGCCCGACGTGGACTTCATCGAGGGGCTGTCGCCGGCGGTCTCCATCGACCAGAAGTCGACCTCGCGCAACCCCCGCTCCACCGTCGGCACCATCACCGAGGTCTACGATTACCTGCGGCTGCTGTTCGCGCGCGCCGGCCGGCCGCACTGTCCGAAATGCGGGCGGCCGATCTCCCGGCAGACCCCGCAGCAGATCGTCGACCGGCTGCTGGAGCTGCCCGAGGGCACCCGCTTCCAGGTCCTCGCGCCGGTGGTCCGCGGGCGCAAGGGCGAGTACCTCGACCTGTTCGCCGAGCTGCAGAGCTCCGGGTTCGCCCGGGCCCGCGTCGACGGCGACGTCGTGGCGCTCACCGACGTGCCGAAGCTGGAGAAGCAGCGCAAGCACACGATCGAGGTCGTGGTCGACCGGCTGGCGGCCAAGGAGTCGGCCAAGCGGCGCCTGACCGACTCGGTGGAGACGGCGCTGCGCCTGGGCGGCGGCCTGGTCCTCGTCGACTTCGTCGACCGGCCCGCCGACGACCCCGAGCGTGAGCGGATGTACTCCGAGCACCTCGCCTGCCTCTATGACGACCTGTCCTTCGAGGAGCTCGAACCACGTTCGTTCTCGTTCAACTCGCCCTACGGCGCCTGCCCCGACTGCAGCGGCATCGGCACCCGCAAGGAGGTCGACCCGGAGCTTGTCGTGCCCGATCCGACGCTCTCCCTGGCTCAGGGAGCCGTGGCGCCGTGGGCCGGCGGGCACAACAAGGAGTACTTCGAGCGGCTGCTCAGCGCCCTCGCCGAGGACCTCAGCTTCCGGATGGACACCCCCTGGGAGGGGCTGCCGGAGCGGGCCCGCAAGGCAGTGCTGCACGGCAGCGGCGAGACCGAGATCCACGTCGGCTACACCAACCGCTACGGCCGCAAGCGCTCGTACTACACCTCGTTCGAGGGGGTCATCGGCTTCATCGGCCGCCGCCACCGGGAGGCCGAGTCGGACAGCAGCCGGGAGCGGTACGAGGGCTACATGCGTGACGTGCCCTGCCCGTCCTGCCGCGGTGCCCGGCTCAAGCCCGAGTCACTGGCGGTGACGGTCGGCGGCCGGTCCATCGCCGAGGTCGCGGGCATGGCGATCGGCGAGTGCGCCGGGTTCCTGAGTGGGCTGGAACTCAGCGAGCGGGAGCAGGCGATCGCCGGGCGGGTGCTCAAGGAGGTCGACGCGCGGCTGACGTTCCTGCTCGACGTCGGGCTCGACTACCTCTCCCTCGACCGTGCCGCCGGCACCCTGGCCGGCGGGGAGGCACAGCGCATCCGGCTGGCCACCCAGATCGGCTCCGGCCTCGTCGGGGTGCTCTACGTGCTCGACGAGCCGTCGATCGGGCTGCACCAGCGGGACAACCGCCGGCTCATCCAGACCCTGGTGCGGCTGCGTGACCTCGGCAACACGCTCATCGTCGTCGAGCACGACGAGGACACCATCCGAGCCTCCGACTGGGTGGTCGACATCGGCCCCGGTGCGGGTGAGCACGGCGGGCGGGTCGTCGTCTCCGGGCCGGTGGCGGAGCTGCTCGCCTCCGAGGAGTCGATCACCGGCGCCTACCTCTCCGGGCGGCGCCAGATCCCGGTGCCCGACATCCGCCGGGTGCCGACGAAGGGCCGGGCGCTGACCGTGCACGCCGCCCGCGAACACAACCTCCGCGACGTCACGGTCTCGTTCCCGCTGGGCTGCTTCGTGGCCGTCACCGGGGTGTCCGGGTCGGGTAAGTCCACCCTCGTCAACGACATCCTCGCCGCCGTGCTGGCGAACAAGCTCAACGGCGCCCGCGAGGTACCCGGCCGGCATCGGACGGTCAGCGGCCTCGATCATCTCGACAAGGCGGTCCGGGTCGACCAGTCGCCGATCGGCCGCACCCCGCGGTCCAACCCGGCCACCTACACCGGTGTCTTCGACCACATCCGCCGGCTGTTCGCGGAGACCACCGAGGCGAAGGTCCGCGGGTACCTGCCGGGCCGGTTCTCGTTCAACGTCAAGGGCGGCCGGTGCGAGGCGTGCTCCGGCGACGGCACGATCAAGATCGAGATGAACTTCCTGCCGGACGTGTACGTGCCGTGCGAGGTCTGCCACGGCGCCCGGTACAACCGGGAGACCCTCGAGGTGCACTACAAGAGCCGCAACATCGCCGAGATTCTCGACATGCCGATCGAGGAGGCGGCCGAGTTCTTCGCCGCGGTGCCGGCGATCGCACGTCACCTGCGCACGCTCAACGACGTCGGGCTCGGCTACGTCCGCCTCGGCCAGTCCGCGCCGACGCTGTCCGGCGGTGAGGCGCAGCGGGTCAAGCTCGCCTCCGAGCTGCAACGGCGCTCCACCGGACGGACCGTCTACGTCCTCGACGAGCCGACGACCGGGCTGCACTTCGAGGACATCCGCAAACTGCTCGGCGTGCTCGGCCGGCTCGTCGACGCCGGCAACACGGTCATCGTCATCGAGCACAACCTCGACGTGATCAAAACGGCGGACTGGATCATCGACATGGGCCCGGAGGGCGGCACCGGCGGCGGGCGGGTCGTCGCCCAGGGTTCGCCCGAGGCCGTTGCCGCCGTCGAGGAAAGTCACACCGCGGTCTTCCTACGGGAGATCCTCGGCGGCCGGGTCCCGGCCATCGGCGGGGAGACGGCCGAAGCCGGCGGCGGGGGAGGCGGCCGGCCGCGCCGGCTTGCACAGGCGGCGGCCCGCTGAGGGTCGCGCCTACGGCCCGGCGGGCCGTAGGGCAAGCGCGAGGTCAGTTCTGGAAGTCGCTCGAGGTCAGTTCTGGAACAGGTTCGCCAGGACGGTGTCCAACTCCTGCTCGGTGTGCTCCTGGCCGGTCGGCACCAGCCGTTCGGTGCGGTCCAGGAAACTGCGCAGCGACGACGTCGCGAGGACCACGACGGAGTGGCGCTTCCCGTCGACGAGGTCCAGCCGGACGCCGCCCTGCGCGGGGTCCGGGCCGATCCGCACGTCGCCGTCGCCGGTCGCCGTCTCCAGGCCGGCGCGCAGCGCGTCGCGGGGCGCCACCCAGCTGCCCTGAGGCAGCGCAGGGTGCTCCGGCCTGGACACCAGGGTCATGGACACGGCCAACGGATCGCACGCGCGCCAGCAGATCTGGAACACCGTCACCCGCCCACGGCTGGCCGCGTCGTCCACGAGGAACTCCGCCGTGACGTCCTCACCAAGCACGTGCTGGCTCCCTCGGTTCGCTTGCCCGATGTGTCGAGGGTCGCAGCCCCCCGCGCCGGGCGCCAGCGGGGGCACCCGAAACAACGGAAAGTCCCGCATTAATCACCGTCGGCTGGAGATTCTGTCGCCTCCTGTCACCCACCTGCCCCGCCTTGAGGGAGCCCGCCGATGAGGCCGTACGCTATGCGTGATGAAATGGTTACGTGCAGGCGCTGCTCGTGCGGGATGATGGTCGCCGTAGGCTCGGTTCATGGCTGATCCGGCGTCCTACCGGCCCGCGCCGGGCTCGATCCCCGAGACCCCCGGTGTCTACCGCTTCCGCGACGAGCACGGCCGTGTGCTCTACGTGGGCAAGGCCAAGAACCTTCGGGCCCGGCTGGCCAACTACTTCGCCGATCTGCACACGCTCCACCCGCGTACCCAGCACATGGTCCAGGCGGCCGACGCCGTCGACTGGACCGTGGTCGCCACGGAGGTCGAAGCCCTCCAGCTCGAGTACACGTGGATCAAGGAGTTCGATCCGCGCTTCAACGTCCGCTACCGCGACGACAAGAGCTACCCGAGTCTCGCGGTGACCCTCCACGAGGAGTACCCGCGTCTGCAGGTCATGCGGGGACCGAAGCGCAAGGGCGTGCGGTACTTCGGTCCGTACGCCCACGCCTGGGCGATCCGGGAGACCCTGGACCTGCTGCTGCGCGTCTTCCCGGCGCGCACCTGCTCGGCGGGGGTGTTCAAGCGGGCCGGGCAGGTCGGCCGGCCGTGCCTGCTCGGCTACATCGACCGCTGCTCGGCGCCCTGCGTCGGCCGGGTGGACGCCGAGACCCACCGGGAGATCGTCGACGACTTCTGTGACTTCATGTCCGGGCAGACCGGCCGCTACCTGCGCCGCCTCGAGCAGCAGATGCAGCAGGCGGCCTCGGCCCAGGAGTACGAGCGGGCCGCGCGGCTGCGCGACGACGCCGGCGCCCTGCGGCGTGCCATCGAGAAGCAGGCCGTCGTCCTGCCCGACGGCACCGACGCCGACGTGATCGCCTTCGCCGAGGACGAGCTGGAGGCCGCGGTCGCGATCTTCTACGTCCGCGGCGGGCGGGTGCGCGGGCAACGCGGCTGGGTGGTCGACAGGCTTGACGAGGTGACCACGGCCGACCTCGTCGAGCAGTTCCTCACCCAGGAGTACCTGGAGGGCACGTCGCTCACCGCCGCGGGCACCGTCGCCGCGCGGGACGGGGCCGCCGGCGAGGCCGCCCCCGGCGATGGCGGCGAGCCGCCGGCCGGGCGGGAGACCTCGGGCCGGGCGGGAGGCCCCACGCCGCCGGCCCGTTCACCACGCACCGACCCGCAGGGCGCGGGCATCCCGCGCGAGATCCTCGTGCCCACTCTGCCCGCGGACGCGGACGCCGTGGCCGAGCTGCTCGGCGCCGCCCGCGGGGGGCGGGTCGAGGTCCGGGTGCCCCGCCGGGGCGACAAGCGCACCCTCATGGAGACCGTGGAGCGCAACGCCCGCCAGGCGCTGGCGTTGCATCGCATGAAGCGGGCCAGCGATCTGACCGCCCGCAGCCGGGCGCTCGCCGAGCTGCAGGAGGCCCTGGAGCTGCCGGACGCGCCGCTGCGCATCGAGTGCTACGACGTGTCGAACATCCAGGGCACCAACGTGGTCGCGAGCATGGTCGTCTTCGAGGACGGGTTGGCGCGCAAGTCGGAGTACCGTCGGTTCTCCATCCGCGGCGGCGCGGGCGGCGCCGGCCACGAGCACGGGCGGGCGGACGCCGGGCAGGACGACGTCGCCAGCATGTACGAGACCATCCACCGGCGGTTCTCCCGCTACCTCGCCGAGCGAGCCCGCACCGGGGAGCTCGCCGACATCGCCGACCCCGCGGCCGACCCCGCGGTGGACGGTCCCACCGGCCGCCCGCGCAGGTTCGCCTACCCGCCGAATCTCGTCGTCGTCGACGGTGGCCCGCCGCAGGTCGCCGCGGCCGCCCGTGCCCTCGACGAGCTGGGCATCGACATCGGGCCCGGCGGGGTGGCGTTGTGCGGGCTCGCGAAGCGGCTGGAGGAGGTCTGGCTGCCCGATTCGGCGGAGCCGGTGATTCTGCCTCGCACCTCCGAGGCGCTGTACCTGTTGCAGCGGGTCCGGGACGAGGCGCACCGCTTCGCCATCAGCTACCACCGCCAGAAACGATCCGCCGCGATGGTGGCCTCCGCGCTCGACGACGTGCCGGGCCTCGGGGAAACCCGGCGCAGGGCGCTGCTGCGGCAGTTCGGCTCCGTGGCGAAGGTGCGGGCGGCGAGTGCCGAGCAGATCGCCGAGGTTCCCGGCATCGGGCCGCGTACCGCCGCGGCCATCCTCGCGGCGCTCGGCCGGTCCGCGCCGGGGACCGCCGCCGCGCCCGCGCCCGCCGTCGACCCCCGCACCGGTGAGATCCTCGACGAGGCGCTACCTTCGGCCCCGGCGGACCCTGACCCGGCGCGGACCGCACCGGCGCTCGCGGCGGCCGATCCCGCCGCTACGGTGCGCCACGTGCACCATGCCGACTCGGGAAGGGCGTCATGACCACCCCGACCCTCGACCTCGCCATCATCACGGGCCTGTCCGGCGCGGGCCGTAGCACCGCGGCCAAGTGCCTGGAGGACCTCGGCTGGTTCGTCGTCGACAACCTGCCACCCGCGCTGCTGGCCACCATGGCGGAGCTCGGCCACCGCTCCGGGGGCGCGGTCAGCCGGATCGCCGTGGTCGTGGACGTCCGCGGCCGGGCGTTCTTCTCCGACCTGCGGGCCGCGATCGCGGCGCTGGACGCCCGCGGTATGCATCCGCGGATGCTCTTCCTCGAGGCCAGTGACGACGCGCTCATCCGGCGGTTCGACCACGTCCGCCGGCCACATCCGTTGCAGGGCGAAGAGCGGGTCGTCGACGGCATCGGCCGGGAACGGGCGCTGCTCGCCGAGCTGCGCGGCGAGGCCGACCTCGTCCTCGACACCACGGATCTGAACGTCCACGAGCTGCGGTCGAAGATCGACGCGGCGTTCGGGCAGCCGGATGCGAACCGGCTCAACGCGACCGTGGTGTCGTTCGGGTACAAGTACGGGCTGCCGCTGGACGCCGACCTCGTCGCCGACTGCCGGTTTCTGCCCAACCCGCACTGGGTGGAGGAGCTGCGCCCCTACACCGGGCGGGATCCGCAGGTGCGCAGCTACGTCCTCGCCCAACCCGGGGCGCAGGAGTTCCTCGACCAGTACGCGGCTCTGCTGCGCCTGGTCGGGGAGGGCTACGCGCGTGAGGGCAAGCGTTACCTGACCCTCGCCGTCGGTTGCACCGGCGGCAAGCACCGCAGCGTGGCGATGGCCGAGCAGCTCGGCGCGCGACTGGCCGCCGACGGCGTCGGCGTCCGGGTCGTGCACCGCGATCTGGGACGGGAGTGAACGTGGCGGAGTCCGTCGACCCACCCGGTCCCGGCCGTGAGCCCCGGGCCGCGCAGGCCACCGACGCCGGGCGGCAGCCGGCGGTCGTCGCCTTCGGCGGTGGCCACGGGCTCGCCGCCTCGTTGGCCGCGCTGCGCCAGCTCACCTCGGCGCTCACCGCGGTGGTGACCGTCGGCGACGACGGCGGCTCGTCGGGGCGGCTGCGCGCGGAGTTCGGCGCGCTGCCCATGGGCGACCTGCGGATGGCGCTGGCCGCGCTCGCCGGCCCGGACGGCCCGCCCGCGACCTGGGCGGAACTCTTCCAGCACCGGTTCGCCGGTTCCGGACCGCTGGCCGGGCACGCGGTGGGGAACCTGGTGCTGATCGGGCTGGCCGAGCGCACCGGCTCCCCGGTGGCCGCGCTCGACCTCGCCGCCGGCCTGCTCGGGGCGAGGGGCCGGGTGCTGCCGCTGTCCACGGCGGGGATCGACATCGTCGCCGACGTCATCGGGCTGGACCCGGCCGCACCTGGGGCGGTGACCGAGGTACGCGGGCAGGCCGCGGTGGCCACCACGTCGGGGCGGGTGGCCGGCGTGCGGCTGGCGCCGGCGGAACCGGCGGCCTGCGCGGAGGCGGTGGCGGCGGCCCACGCGGCCGACTGGCTCGTCCTCGGCCCGGGTTCGCTCTACACGAGCATGCTGCCGCACCTGCTGGTGCCCGGGATGCGGCGGGCGATCACTACCACGCGGGCGCGCACGCTGATGGTCCTCAATCTGGCCGCCCAGCCGGGGGAGACCGCCGGGTACACCCCGCAGGCCCACCTCGACGCCCTGCGCCGGCATGTGCCCAGCCTGCATCTGGACGTCGTGATCGCCGATCCGAGCGCCGTGCCCGAGCCCGACCCGCTCGCGCGGGCCGCGGCGGATCTCGGCGCCCGGCTGTATCTGGCGCCGGTGCGGGTGCCCGGCGCACCCGTGCACGACCCAGCCCGCCTCGCCGCAGCCTTCCGCGCAGTATTCGGGATGGTCGAGCGGGTCGGGACGGTCGAGCAGGCCGGGAGGGGCGAGCAGGTCGAGCGCGTCGGGACGGTCGAGCGCGTCGGGACGGTTGAGCGGGTCGGGACGGTCGAGCAGGCCGCGGCACCCGGGGGCAGGTCGGCGACGGCGGCGTCGCCGGCCGTCCGCACCGGACCGTCCACACCCCCTGCCCCGTCGGCTCCGCGGGCGTCGTCCGCGGGGGGCAGCCGGCGGCCGCTCACGAAATACCCATCGTCCGGCGACACCGTTCGCCGGACCCCGTTCGGTGAAGCCAAGGAGTGATCGGTGTGGCGGCGATGACGGCCACCGTCAAGGATGAACTGAGTCGGCTACGGGTCGCGAAGCCCTGTTGCCGGCGGGCCGAGATGGCAGCCCTGCTGCGTTTCGGTGGGGGGCTGCACATCGTCGGGGGCCGCATCGTGGTGGAGGCGGAGCTCGATACGGGCGCGACCGCGCGCCGGTTGCGCCGGGAGGTCGCCGAGGTCTTCGGCTTTCCGTCCACGGTGGCGGTGCTCGCCGCCGGCGGGCTGCGCCGGTCGGTGCGGTACATCGTGCGGGTCGAACGCGACGGTGAGCAGCTTGCCCGCTCGACGGGGCTGCTCGACCAGCGTGGCCGGCCCGTGCGCGGGCTGCCGCCACAGGTCGTCACGGGCTCGGCCTGCGACGCGGCCGCGGCCTGGCGGGGCGCGTTCCTCGCCCACGGGTCGCTGACGGAACCGGGCCGGTCCTGCTCGCTGGAGGTGACCTCGCCCGGTCCGGAGGCGGCGCTGGCGCTGGTCGGGGCGGCGCGGCGGCTCGGTGTGCAGGCCAAGAGCCGCGACGTGCGTGGGGTCGACCGGGTGGTCATCCGGGACGGGGACGCCATCGGCGCGCTGCTGACCAAGATCGGTGCGCACGACAGCCTGATGGCCTGGGAGGAGCGGCGGATGCGCCGCGAGGTCCGGGCGACGGCGAACCGCCTGGCGAACTTCGACGACGCCAACCTGCGCCGGTCGGCCCGCGCCGCGGTCGCGGCCGGGGCACGGGTGCAGGCGGCGATGCGTATCCTCGGCGACGATGCGCCCGAGCACCTGCTCGCCGCGGGCCGGCTGCGTCTGGAGCACGCCCAGGCGTCGCTGGAGGAGCTGGGCGCGCTCGCCGACCCGCCGCTGACCAAGGATGCCGTCGCCGGGCGGATCCGGCGGTTGCTGGCGCTTGCGGACAAGCGGGCGAACTCTCTCGGCATCCCCAACACCGAGGCAAGCGTGTCACCGGATCTGCTGGAGAACGCCTGAGTGCTGCCAATGCGTCATCTGGTCGATTCTGGGCATTTCGCTAGTTAGATCATCGCTATTCCTGATATAGGCGCCCGTTGGTGGCGGTGCGTGCCGAGGTCGGCCCGACGATGCCCGATCGTCCGTGGAATAATCGGGGGGTAGCACCATCGGGATCGCACACAGGGGACGGTGCAGGCCTCGCGCCGCGGGGGTGCCCGAACGGTGGGGCGGCTCGGATGGTGTGGCAGGCAATCGCGGGACGTGCCTGGCCCGGGGGGTCGGGCGGGGAGCGGCGGGAACCTCCGGATGCGGAGCATCGTCATGACCGGGTGGGAGCAGGTCCCCGACGGGTGCGCGGCCTCGTGTGAGGAGACCAACACCGCACGGTTCGGATTACCGCCGATGATGTGCGAACTCGTTAGGCTCCTGCCTCGACAACGAGATACCGAACTTCGGTCCTGACGCAAGCGGCGTCATGACTGTGGAAACGACGAGACAAGACGGTAGGGGAGTTCTGGACGTGGCTACGCGGGTGGGTGTCAACGGCTTCGGGCGGATCGGCCGTAACTTCTGGCGGGCGCTTGCAGCGAGCAAGCGGAACGACCTCGAGATCGTCGCCGTCAACGACCTGACCGACAACAAGACCCTCGCGCACCTTCTCAAGTACGACACCACCCTGGGCACGCTGGCCGCTCCGGTCAGCGTCGTCGAGGAGGGCATCCGGGTCGGCGATACCCTGATCAAGGTCCTCGCCGAGCGTGACCCGGCCGCGCTGCCGTGGGGCGAGCTGGGCGTGGACATCGTCATCGAGTCCACCGGCCGGTTCACCAAGGCCGCCGACGCGGGCAAGCACATCAAGGCGGGTGCCAAGAAGGTCATCATCTCGGCCCCGGCGAAGGACGAGGACATCACCATCGTCGTGGGCGTGAACGACGACGCCTACGACCCGGCGAAGCACCACATCCTGTCCAACGCCTCCTGCACCACGAACTGCGTGGCGCCGATGGCCAAGGTCCTCGACGAGGCGTTCGGCATCAGCCAGGGCCTCATGACCACCATCCACGCCTACACCAACGACCAGGTCATCCTGGACTTCCCGCACGAGGACCTGCGCCGGGCCCGGGCGGCGGCACAGAACATCATCCCGACGACCACCGGTGCCGCCAAGGCCACCGCGCTGGTCCTGCCGCACCTCAAGGGCAAGCTCGACGGCCTGGCCATGCGGGTGCCGGTGCTCGACGGTTCTGTCACCGACCTGGTCGCCACGCTGAACAAGCCGGCCACCAAGGAGGAGGTCAACGCGGCGTTCAGGGCGGCGGCCGAGGGCCCGCTCAAGGGCTACCTGGTCTACACCGAGGACCCGATCGTCTCCTCCGACATCGTGAACACCCCGGCGTCCTGCACCTTCGACTCGCTGCTGACGATGTCCGCCGGCAACCAGGTCAAGGTCATCGGCTGGTACGACAACGAGTGGGGCTACTCCAACCGGCTGGTCGACCTGACCGCCCTGGTCGGCGCCCGCCTCTAGCGCGGTTGTAGCACCAGGCGCCGTTCCGGCCGGGGCCGCTGTCCGCGGTCCCGGCCGTCGTGGTTGCCGCATCGCCCCGTCTCCCATCCCCGGTCTCGAGCCCAATGGAGTAACCAAGAGTGAGGACGATCGACGACCTGCAGGTCGCCGGGCACCGCGTCCTGGTCCGCAGTGACCTGAACGTGCCGCTGGACCGTTCGGGCGACACCCCGCGCATCACCGACGACGGCCGGGTCCGAGCCAGTGTCCCGACGATCGCCGCGTTGCTGGACCGCGGCGCGCGGGTGATCGTGACCTCCCATCTGGGCCGCCCCAAGGGCGAGCCCGACCCCAAGTACTCGCTGGAGCCGGTTGCGGCCCGGCTGAGTGAACTGCTCGGCCGGCCGGTGGCCTTCGCCGGCGACGGCACCGGTGACATCGCGGGCGCCCGCGCGCACGAGGTCGTCGCGGGTCTCGGCGACGGCGAGGTGGCGCTGCTGGAGAACCTGCGCTTCACGCCGGGGGAGACCAGCAAGGACGCCGTGACCCGGGCGTCGTTCGCGGACGCGCTGTCCGCCCTGGCCGAGTTCTACGTCGGCGACGCCTTCGGTGCGGTCCACCGGGCCCACGCCAGCGTCGTCGACGTGCCCAAGCGGCTACCGCACGCCGCCGGCCGGCTGGTGCTCACCGAGCTCGACGTGCTGCGCCGCCTCAGCGCCGACCCCGCCCGCCCTTATGCGGTGGTCCTCGGTGGCTCGAAGGTGTCGGACAAGCTCGGGGTCATCCGCGCCCTGCTGCCCAAGGTCGACGCGCTGCTCGTCGGCGGCGGCATGTGCTTCACCTTCCTGGCGGCACTCGGGTACGGCGTCGGGGGCTCCCTGCTCGAGTCCGAGATGATCGACACCTGCAAGGCGCTGCTCGCCGAGGGCGGGGACCGGATCGTGCTGCCGACCGACATCGTCGTCGCCGACCGCTTTGCCGCCGACGCCCAGACGGCGGTCGTCGCCGCCGACGGCATCGCGGACGGCTGGCTCGGCCTGGACATCGGCCCGGAGTCCACGGCACTGTTCGCCGGGCGGCTCGCCGGCGCCGCCACCGTGTTCTGGAACGGTCCGATGGGCGTGTTCGAGCTCGCGCCGTTCGCCGCCGGCACCCGTGGGGTCGCCGAGGCGATCGCCGCCGGGGACGGCTTCTCCGTGGTGGGCGGCGGGGACTCCGCCGCCGCCGTGCGCACGCTCGGCATCCCCGAGGACGCCTTCAGCCACATCTCCACCGGCGGTGGAGCGAGCCTGGAGTACCTCGAGGGCAAGACGCTGCCCGGCCTCGCGGCGCTCGATGTCTGAGACCGTCTCGATGGCTGAGACCGGTGGCCGGTGATGGCGCCGCTGGGCCGGGGACGATCCGTTCGGGGTACCGAGAAGGGTAAGAACCGCGTGAGCAAGGACAAGGGCACCGGGCGGCGCACGCTGGTGGCCGGCAACTGGAAGATGAACCTCAACCACCTCGAGGCCATCGCGCTGGTGCAGAAGATCGCCTTCGATCTCAAGCCCGCGGAGCTCGAGACCGTCGAGGTCGTCGTCCTCCCGCCGTTCACCGACCTGCGCAGCGTCCAGACGCTGGTCGACGGCGACAAGCTCGCCCTGGGCTACGGCGGGCAGGACCTCTCCCCGCACGGCTCGGGCGCGCACACCGGTGACATCAGCGGGCCGCTGCTGGCCAAGCTCGGCTGCTCCTACGTCGTCGTCGGCCATTCCGAGCGCCGCGCCGACCACCACGAGGACGACGCCCAGGTCGCCGCGAAGGCGAAGGCGGCCTACGCCGCCGGGATCACGCCGATCCTGTGCGTCGGCGAAGTCGAGGAGATCCGCGCGGCCGGCACCCACGTCGAGCACGTGCTGGGCCAGCTCGCCGGGTCCCTCGCCGGGATCACCGCCGAGCAGGCCGCGACGATCGTCATCGCCTACGAGCCGGTGTGGGCGATCGGCACCGGCCGCACGGCGTCCGCCCAGGACGCCCAGGACATGTGCGCCGCCGTGCGCGGGCAGCTCGCCCGGCTCTACGGCGACGAGGTGGCCGCGGGCATTCGCGTGCTCTACGGCGGTTCGGTGAAGGCGGCGAACGCCGGCGAGCTGTTCACCATGCCCGACGTCGACGGCGGGCTCGTCGGCGGGGCCAGCCTCGTCGCCGAGGAGTTCGTCGGCATCGTGCGCAGCGGCCCGCCCGTCTGAGACAGCCCGAACGGAGAGCCCGGTCGGGTGTGACCCTGACCGGGCTCTTGCCATCTCCGGCCCCGCCGCCGGGCCTGTCCGCGCATCGCCCGACGCGGACCAGGTGCGTCACCGCGGCCGGCGTGTCGGGGTGCGGTATCTTGGCGGGACCGTCGAAAGATGGTCAGACGGGGCCGGTCTGTACGCCGCTGCCCGCCGTATACCCCGGCCACCCACCGGCCCTCGCGGTGCCGGTTTCCACGGGGGTCTCGCTGGCACGAGCGGATATTGTTGCCTGGCGACGTGCCGATACCGCTTGACCCCTGACGGTTGCCGGATTCATGCACGTCGCTGAAGGGTGCAGGAGGTGTGCAGGGCCGTGGAGCCTCCACTGTCGCGGCGGCGAGTCGGGCGCGGGCGTCCTGCCGCCTCCCCGAGGAGCAGGAGCTGGTCTGAATGACGGTCGGTCTGTCGATCGCCTTGATCATCGCGAGTATTCTGATGATCCTGCTCGTCTTGTTGCACCGGGCCAAGGGCGGCGGTCTGTCCACCCTGTTCGGCGGAGGCGTGTCCTCGTCGCTCGGTGGTTCCTCCGTCGTGGAGAAGAACCTCGACCGGCTGACCGTCCTGGTCGGAACCGTCTGGTTCGTCTGCATCATCGGTCTCGGTCTGCTGCTGAAGAATTGAACGCCCCGCGTGCCCGCCGCCGTCCCCGCAGGCCGGCGGCGTTTCGACTCGCGGCGCTTGCCGCCGTTCTCACCGTCGTCGCCGCGGCCTGCAGCGGCGGTTCCGGCGACTCCGGCCGCCTCGCCGCCCCCAGCCCCACCCCGACGGTCGCCGCCACGACCCCACCGGCGGCCAAGCCCGGGGGCACCCTGCGCATCGTCACCCAGACGATGCCCAGCGGGGACCCTGGCTGGGCCGACCAGCCCGGTGAACGGGCCGTCGCCCGGCTTGTCACCCGCCAGCTCTACAGCTACCCGACCGACGCTGATCCCGCGAGGTCGACGGTCCCGCGGCCCGACCTGGCCACCGGGGCGCCGATCGTCACCGAGAACGGTCTGGTCTACACCGTCCGGCTGCGCTCGGCGGCCCGCTGGGACACCCCGAATCAGCGGCGGATCACGGCCAACGACGTCGCCCGCGGCATCAAGCGGCTGTGCGTGCCGCCGGACCCCTCGCCGCTGCGCGGCTACTTCGCCGCGACGGTTGTCGGCTTCCGCGAGTTCTGCACCGAGCTCGCGGCGATCCCGGTCGGGGACGCCGCCGCCTTCGTCGAAAGCAACACCGTCGAGGGGGTGGAGATCGTCGGCGATGACACCGTCGCGTTCCATCTGCTCGCCCCGGTGAACGACTTCGTCGACGTGCTGGCTCTGCCCGCTGCGTCGCCGGTGCCGCTGGAGGCGCTGGCCTACCCGCCCGACTCGCCCGAGTACCTGCACAACCTGGTCTCCGACGGGCCCTACCGGTTCACCATCGCCCCCGACGACGATGCCACCGCGGGCTACCGGCTGGCCCGCAACCCGTCGTGGAGCGCCTCCTCGGACGGTATCCGCCGGGCGCTGCCCGACCACATCACGATCACCGACGGGCTGTCCCCCGAGGCGATGCAGCAGCAGCTCGAGCGCGGCGACGCGGATGTGTCGCTGGACGGCGAGCTGCCGATCGGACGGGCCGCGGAGCTCGCGAAGGCCCAGGACCCGCGTCTCGTCGTCGACCCGGTGGGTTCCACTCTGGCGCTGACGGTCGGCCTCGACGGGCCGTCCGCGGCCGCCCTGCGCGAGCCGGTCATCCGCCAGGCGCTGCCCTACTGCATCGACCGGGTGAGCCTGGCCGCGGCGCTCGGCGGCCCCGAGTTCGCCGCCGCCACGGGTGGGCTGATGCAGGAGCCGATGACGGGTTACCACGACGCCGACCCCTTCCCGAGCCCCGCGGGCCTGGGCGATCCGGCCCGCTGCAGGGAGGCGCTCAGCCAGACCCCCGGCGGTCCCGTCACGGCGCTGTCGGTGCTCACCACGGACAGCGCCACCGACGCGGCGGTCGCCGAGGCGCTGCGGACGTCGTTCGCCCGCGCCGGGGTCCGCCTCGACGTCCGGATCCGCACCGGTGCCAGGTTCGCCACGGCGGCGGTCCATCCCGCCGACCAGTTCTGGGACCTGGCGCTGTCCACGATCACGCCGGCATGGTTCGGCGACGCCGGGCGCACGGTCTTCCAGCCGCTGCTGGACGACCAGTGGCTCGGCCCGCGCCCCGCCGACGGCGGTTACCGCGACCCGAACGCCACACGTCAGCTCGAGGACGCTCTGCGGGCCACGACGGAGACGACCGCGGCGGCCTCCTGGGGGGCGCTGGAGCAGACGGTCGTCGGCAGCGCCGCGGTGATCCCGCTGGCGGTCGTGCACACCCCGGTGTTCCACAGCGCGGGCGTCACGACGTTCGAGATCGTCCCCTCGATCGGCACGGCCGATCCGTCCGCGGTGTCGCTCGGATCCGGATGACACCCGACCCGTCCATGATCGTCCAGGCTGTGCATGGCCGGGTCGGGGTGGTCGGTGCATCCACGTTGGGCCCTGGCGGCCTACACTCCCCCCAGGACGTACCCGGAGGGACAACCGGGGGGAGTAGTCGGGAACGTCATGCTTGCGGAACCGGCTGTCGGTTCCCGCGGTGGAGCACACCGCGGTTCCACCGCAGCGGATTCCGGGCTACCACCCATGGGACGAGACGAAGGAGCACGCGGGCCGTGGCAGGTGGCAACGCCATCCGGGGGAGCCGGGTCGGGGCTGGACCGATGGGAGAGGCGGAGCGGGGCGAAACCGCGCCCCGCCAGCGCATCTCCTTCTGGTGCGCCAACGCGCACGAGACGAGACCGTCGTTCGCTGCGGACGCGGCCATCCCCGACACGTGGGACTGTCCGAGCTGTGGCTTTCCGGCGGGGCGGGACCGGGACAACACCCCGGCCCCGCCGCGGACCGAGCCGTACAAGACCCATCTCGCCTACGTCCGGGAGCGGCGTAACGAGAAGGACGGCGAGGCGATCCTCGCGGAAGCGCTCGCCAAGCTGCGGGGCGCCCCCTAGGCTTCTGCGCGCGGGAGGGGCTCGGTCGGGCCCTGCGGGGCGGGGGTCCTGCCGGGCCCACCGCCGAGGATGATGCGCTGTGACTGTGGATGATGTCGGCGCCGGTCGGCTGGTCGCGGAGCGCTACCGGCTGGCCGAATGGCTGGGCGCCGGCGGGATGGGCACCGTCTGGCGGGCGTACGACGAGGTGCTGCGGGTCGACGTCGCGGTCAAGGAGATCCGGTTCCCGGCCGACCTCGACGACGCCGAGCGGGCCGGCCAGGTCGACACGGCGATGCGGGAGGCCCGCAACGCCGCCCGGCTGCGGGGCAATCCGCACGTCGTGACCGTCCACGACGCCGTCGAGCAGGACGGCCTGCCGTGGATCGTGATGGATTACGTGCCCGCCGCCACCCTCGCCGCCACCGTCGAACAGCGCGGGCCGCTGTCGGCGGAGCACGCCGCCCAGGTGGGCCTCGCCGTCCTCGACGCTCTCGTCGCCGGCAAGCGGCTCGGCGTGCTGCACCGCGACGTCAAGCCGTCCAACATCCTGTTGGCCCACGACGGCCGGGTGCTGCTCACCGACTTCGGCATCGCCACGCACGTCTCCGACCCGACGCTCACCGGTGGTCTCGGCAGCGGGGGAACTCCCGCCTACATGGCCCCCGAGCGGCTGCTCGGCGGTGCGGCGACTCTGTCCGGCGACCTGTTCGCGCTCGGCGCCACCCTGTATCTCGCGGTCGAAGGCGTCTCCCCGTTCCAGCGGGAGAACGTGCCGCTGACCGTCGGCGCGGTGGTGCACGCCGACCCGCCCGATTTCACCCGAGCCGGGCCGCTGGTTCCCGCGATCATGGGACTGCTGGCCAAGAGCCCGGCGAGGCGTCTGCGCCCGGACGGTGCCCACGCCCTGCTCACCCGGGCGTTGTCCGCCTCCGCGCGGGCGCGCCCGGAGGCTGGCGGGCGCCGCCGGGTTGCGGGCGGGGTGGCCGCAGCGGTCCCGGTGGCCCGCAGCGGTACGGCGGGGGGCAACCCGGCGAGTCGGCTGGTGGGCGGCGGCCCGGGGGAGACCGCGACCGGCCAACGGACGGGCCGGCCGGCCACCGGAGGGGGGCCCGCGACGCCGGTGTCCCTGGTGGCGTCGGTGCGGCGTCCCCCGGACGGCGGCGAATC
>NZ_JANEZT010000759.1 GCF_025403405.1 Frankia tisae | reverse complement strand
GGGCAGGACGGCAGCCGCACCGGGGGGCGGGCCGGCGAAGGTGTCCGCGTGGGCGTAGACCACGATGTTGTTGAGGTAGTGCTTGGTCTTGTGGTCGAAGGCGCCGCCGCAGGTGATCAGCCGCAGCTCCGGGCGGGTCACCGGCCCGTAGACCCGTTGGCTCGGGAACGCCGCCTTGGACACGTCCTCGGTCCGGTCGACGATGAACGCCTGGGCGGCTCCGGTCCGCCCGGCGACCTCGACCCGGTCGCCGGGGACGAGCTGGGGCAGGCGGTAGAAGACCGCCGGCCCCGTGGTGGAGTCGTAGTGGCCGACGAGGACCGACGGGCCGACGCCGCCCGGTGCGGGGCCGCGGTCGAACCAGCCCACGTCGCCCCAGGCCTTCGGCACCGCGATCGAGCCGTCCGGGGCCAGGCCGAGGTGGGTGATCGGCGCGTCGACCCCAATCCGCCGGATGCGCAGCCGGACGGGATCGTTGATGACCACCACCGGCTGCTCGACCAGCGTGAGCGGCAGACCGGTCGTGGGACCCGCAGGGGCCGGTGGTGGCGGCGGGATGTCGGGCAGCTCGGCCACCGCCTCCGTCCCGGAACCGCCGCGGACGGCGTCGAGTGCCGGTTCCGCGAGGCGGAATCCGCTGCCGACGATGAGCACCAGGCCCACGAGGAGCAGCCCGCGCCACAGCAGGACAGGCCGCGCCGCGGCGGCGGCGGGCACCAGGCCGATGGCGGGCTTCCGGTGGCTGCCGTTGGTCTCGCGTTCCACAGTCCTTCCC
>NZ_JANEZT010000758.1 GCF_025403405.1 Frankia tisae | reverse complement strand
CCGTGCGGCTGGCCCGGGGCTTCACCGGCCGGTCCACGATCATCAAGTTCGCCGGCTGCTACCACGGGCACGTCGACGCCCTGCTCGCCGCCGCCGTGCCCGATCCAACGCCCGTGCCCGCGACCAGCGGACGCCGGTCATGACGGGCCCGGCGCAGGAGCCGGTGGGCGACGAGCTGGTGAGCACCTCGTCGGACCAGCCGCGAGCCACCGGATCGGGACCGCGCAGCGGCGCCGAGCGGGGGCCGCTGACAAGAGTGCATCTGGTCCGCCACGGGGAGGTCTTCAACCCGGAGAAGGTCCTCTACGGCCGACTGCCCGGATACGGGCTGTCCGAGACCGGCCACCGCCAGGCCAAGGTGACCGCCGAGTTCCTCGCCGGGATGGACGTCGCCGCCGTGGTCGCGAGCCCCCTGGACCGCGCCCAGCAGACGGCCACTCCCATCGCCGCTGCCCACGGCCTGCCCATCGAGGTCGACCCGAGGCTGATCGAGAGCCGCAACGCCTTCGAGGGCAAGCCGTTCGAGGCGGGCCCGGCGGTCCTGCGCTACCCGCACCTGTGGCGGCTGCTGGCCAACCCGTTCCGGCCATCATGGGGCGAGCCGTACACTGAGATCGCCGAGCGGATGCTCGCCGCCGCCGCCGAGTGGCGCGACGTCCACCCCGGGCGGCACGTCGTGCTGGTCAGCCATCAGCTCCCGGTGTGGACCGCCCGGCGGGCGCTGGAGGGGCTGCACCTGTGGCACCGTCCCGACCGTCGCCAGTGCGGTCTGGCCAGCG
>NZ_JANEZT010000757.1 GCF_025403405.1 Frankia tisae | reverse complement strand
GGCCTGGGACGCCGGGGCCGTCAACCGCCCGCTGCCCCACACCCCCCGTCCCTCGTTCGACGGCGCCGTCTTCCCGGGTAAGCGGTGGAGGTTCCTGCTGTTCGGCTCGCTGCTGGTCGGCATCGGGGCTGTCCTGTTGGCCGCGGCGCTGATCGCCTTCATCGATCTTCTGTTCACCTATAAGGACATGAGCTCCAGCGATCTCTCCGACGACATCATAGGCGGGAGTATCTGCGCCGTGATCGGCGTCGGCGCGCTGTTCCCGGGCTGGTGGCGTCTCCGCTTCGGCCTACGGCCACCGAAGCTGACGATCGGCCGCCACAGCCTGCGCGCCGAGGTCAGCGGGCAGCGCTACGACCGCGTCTGGCCGGATATCGCCCGCGCCGACGTCATCCGGCTGGGTCGCCGGGAGGTACTCGCGGTCTGGCCGGCGCGGCCTACCGCGGCCTGGGCGTCCGGGCGGGCACGGCCGGCTCGCCGGCGCTCGAAGGGGCGCTACCGGTTCGTCTGGTACAACCCGGTGCTCGGCTGCGACATCGTGATGGACATGGCGCTGCTGCGGGGACGGCCCGCGCGGGGCGTCTCCGCAGCACTCGGCTCGGTCACCGTCGCCGCGACGGGCAGATCCGCCGCCGGGCCCGGGCCTGGCCACACCGCGCCCGGACCCGGACCCGGGCCCGGATGGTGACGATCGGCCCACCGCCGTCCCAGCGTCGGCGCCATCCCGAGACGTGCACCCGCCGAGGCTGCGGGGCCGCCCAAGGCTGGGCCGTCTACGAG
>NZ_JANEZT010000756.1 GCF_025403405.1 Frankia tisae | reverse complement strand
GTGGCACACCGCTGCCCTTCCCGTCCCCATCGTGGAGAACCGCCTGCGGCCCTACCGCCTTGCCGCACCTCGCTGCCGGTCCTGCGGCGGCATCTCCGAGAACACCCTCCGGGTCACCCGTGCGCCCCCGACCAGCACGGTTGCCTGGACAGGCACGTCCCGTTCCGCTTGTCCGCGAAGTGTCACCCGTCGTGTAATTGGTGCCGTCGCTGCGTGACATCATGGTGGGCGTGAATGACGACGCACTGTCTGCCTCCGGCCTCGGCCCGTCCGCCGAGGCCCAGGTGGACCGCCCGTCGGTTACCTTCGCGTACCTGGTGCAGGTCAGCCCGGACGGCATCCGGTGGGTGGCCGACCGGACGGAGCCCTCCGGCGGTTTCGAGCACAGCCCGGGTACCGCTGGGCAGGTCGCCTGTCAGGTCCTGGGCCGCCGCTTCGTCCAGTTGCGGGCCGACGAGGACGCCCGGTGGCACGACGTGTGGTTCCGCGCTGACGTCTGGTCCCTCGATCGGTCCACCGGCTCGGATCACGTCGGCTCGGATCATGCCGGCTCGGATCGCGCGGGTCAGTCGGACACGTCGGCGGTCCCGGCCGGCTGGGCGCTGTCGGGGCGGCATCTGCAGAGCCGCGGGATCGTCCCGGATGCGGTGGAGATACGCACTCCCATCCAGGTCCGCCACGAGGTCGGCCGCTGACCGGAGCCGGGCCGGAAGCGGCGAGGCGCCCGCGCGACCTGCCGGGCCGGGGGCGGCGAGGCGCCCGCGCAACGTGCCGGGCCGGCGG
>NZ_JANEZT010000755.1 GCF_025403405.1 Frankia tisae | reverse complement strand
CGGTGCGGGTGCGGTCGGGTGCCGCCGGGGCGGGCAGACCGGATCGGTTCGGCGGATCAGGTACGTCGGGCTGGCGCTGCTGCTCGCGCTGGCCACGGCGCTGGTCGCCTGCGACGACCTCGGCGACCAGACCGGCACGGCGAATCCGTCCGCGGCTGCCGACGGGCAGCCAGGCGCGGCGGGCGCCGGCTCCCGGGGAGCCGCGGGCTCGGCGCTCGCGCTGCTCGGCAAACTGCCGGTCCGCGCCGAGGACAACTCGCCGAAGTACCAGCGCGACAAGTTCGGCGCCGCCTGGTCGGACGTCGACCACAACGGCTGCGACACCCGCAACGACGTCCTGCGCCGTGACCTGCACAGCACCACCGTGCGGCGATCCGACGGCTGCACGGTGCTCACCGGCGAGCTCACCGATCCGTACACGACCCGGATCATCCGCTTCGATCGTTCCCGCAACGCCTCGGCCGTGCAGATCGACCATGTCGTCGCGCTGGCCGACGCCTGGCGGACCGGCGCACTGGACTGGACCGCCGCCCAGCGCCTGCAGTTCGCGAACGACCCGGAGAACCTGCTCGCCGTGGACGGCCCGACGAACCAGCGCAAGAGCGACCAGGATGCGTCCGAATGGCTGCCACCCAGCCCCGGCGAGCAGTGCCCGTACGTCGCCCGCCAGGTGGGGCTGAAGTCCCGCTACCACCTGTGGGTGGTAGCGGCGGAGGCCCAGGCAATGCGAACAGTGCTCCAGAAATGCCCCACCCAGTCAGCGCTGGGCAACACCGCCGCACACTGACCGCCCGCACCACCCCCGTCGCCCTGCTGACAGTCACC
>NZ_JANEZT010000754.1 GCF_025403405.1 Frankia tisae | reverse complement strand
GGGTGGGGCGGCGGCGGCGGGTGGTGGCGGCCCACCAGGCGACGCGCCAGAAGGCTTCGGCGACGATGGTGTTGCTCATCTTCGAGGTGCCGCGTTCGCGTTCGATGAAGGTAATGGGTACTTCGGTGACGCGGAAGCCGGCGCGCCAGGCCTGCCAGGCGAGGTCGACCTGGAAGCAGTAGCCCTGGGAGGAGACGCCGGTCAGGTCGCGGTCGCGTAGGACGTCGGCGCGGTAGGCACGGTAGCCGGCGGTGGCGTCGCGTAGTGGCATGCCGAGGGCGGCGCGGACGTAGAGGTTGCCGCCGCGGGAGAGTAGTAGCCGGGTGCGGGGCCAGTTGCTGACCTCTCCCCCGGGTATCCAGCGGGAGCCGATGACGAGGTCGGCGTGGGCGAGGGCGGCGAGCAGGCGGGGTAGCTGTTCGGGTTGGTGGGAGCCGTCGGCGTCCATTTCGACGATGACGGTGTAGCCGTGTTCGAGGGCCCAGGTGAAGCCGGCGACGTAGGCGGTGCCGAGGCCGGATTTGCTGTCGCGGTGTAGGACGTGGATGTGGTCGTCGTTGTCGGCGAGTTCGTCGGCGATCTTCCCGGTGCCGTCGGGGCTGGCGTCGTCGATGACGAGCAGGTCGACCGTCGGGTTCGCCGCGCGTAGGCGGCGGGCGGTGTCGGGGAGGTTGTCCCGCTCGTTGTAGGTGGGGACGCAGACGACAACGCGGTGGAGATCCACGCGGTTCCTTTCCTGATCGGGGGCCATGTCCGTCAGGCTGGCCCGGCGGGCGTCACTGTGGGTGTCGTCTCGCGGGGTCGTGGTGCCTGCGGGGTGATGCCGGGGTGGTCTTCGCCGGTGGTGGGG
>NZ_JANEZT010000753.1 GCF_025403405.1 Frankia tisae | reverse complement strand
GCCTCGCGCAGCCCCACACCCCGTCGCGGCCTACCCATCCCGATCACCCATCCGTCCCGAACACCCTCGTCCTACCGGTCCCATCCACCGCACCGGTGACCGACCCGTCCCGGTGCGACCCCGGCCACCGACACACCCCGCCACCGGCGCACCGCGCCGCCGTCTCACCGCACCTCGGTGATCAGCTGCGGCGGACTGTGCAGGTACGTGATCGACGGATCACGCCCCACCGACCCCGACACGATCTCCAACGCATCCGCCAGCGTCGACGCCGCCCGATAGCCCAGCCGCGCACACACCGCCCGATCGCCCCCGACGAAGACCACCTCGGCCAGATGCGCCCGCGCCGGCGCCGTCTCATACCAGCGGTGGAACGGATGCACCCCGTGATGCGCCAGCGACGTCCGGTACAGCGACGCATACCAGGGATCGGTGGCGTACTGCCGTTCGAACTTCGCCTCGACCGTCGCCGGATCACTCGACTCGGCCAGCACCTCCTCGTAGAAGTCCACATACGACGGCTGATGCAGCTGGGAGAACCGCGCCGCCACCGGATGGTAGACGATCATCGCTCCGTTCTCCCGGACAACGGGCCGCCCCCGATGGCGGGCGAACACCTCAGCGAGCGCACCGTGCGCGGCGAGCACCGGATCTGCCGGCGCCCCACCCTGATACGCCCCGAACGGGGGCAACCCCACGACCACGACGTCGCTCTGCCCGTCGACGTCGACACGCTGCTGGGCGTCGACGGACTGCCACGCCGCCGCCGCGACGGCCGCCGGATCACCCGCCGACAGCGAGGTGATCGCATAGTCGGCGGCCAGATCGCGCAACACCCGGGCCCGGCCCCGCCCGC
>NZ_JANEZT010000752.1 GCF_025403405.1 Frankia tisae | reverse complement strand
GTCGCGGCGAGCTCGCCCGGCGTGCGGGCCATGGCGCTGGGCGTGGCGGGGGCCGGTGCCACGGTTGTCGCGGTGGCCCGCACGCCGGGCGAGCTCGCCGCGACGGCGGCGCTGGCCGACCCGGGCCGCGTCCGCGTGCTGCCCTGGGACCTCGCCGCACCCGAGACCGCCGACGACCTCGTCGCCGCCGCGCAGCGGCTGGCCGGGCCGCTGCACGGCGTCGTCCACGCCGCCGGGATCCAGCACCGGGCGCCGGCCACGGACTTCCCCGCCGACGCCTGGGCGCGCATCCTGACGGTCAACCTGAGCGCGCCGTTCTTCCTGAGCACCGCGGTGCACCGAGCCCAGGTCGCCCGGGGTGAGCACGGCAGCCACGTGTTCATCGGATCGCTGGCGAGCTCGATCGGGCTGCGCAACGTCGCCGCGTACGCCGCCAGCAAGGCCGGCGTCCTCGGCGTCGTGCGCGCGCTCGCGGTGGAGTGGGCCTCCAGCGGCGCCCGGGTCAACTGCGTCGCCCCCGGCTACATCCGCACCGCGCTGACCGAGGACCTGTTCGCCGACGCCGAGCGCGCCGCCTGGGTCGCCGGACGCATCCCCATGGGCCGCCTCGGCGAGCCCGCGGACCTCGCCGGCGCCGTCGTCTTCCTGCTCGCCGAGGCGTCGGCGTACATCACCGGGCAACTGATCAACGTCGACGGAGGGTGGCTCGCCGGATGAGCGTGTCGGAGGATCGCGGCGCCACGGCGCCGAGCACGGCCGCGGACGTGACGGCGGCGTGGCGCCTGTCTCTCATACACATCT
>NZ_JANEZT010000751.1 GCF_025403405.1 Frankia tisae | reverse complement strand
GTCTTCGCCGGTGGTGGGGCGGGTTCGGCGGCGGATCACTCCCGTCATCATGGCGCCCACGCCGAGGGCGAGCAGCACCGCCTCGGGGAGGATTCCGGCACGGTCGGCCAGGGTTTGGCTGGTGCGTCGGGGCAGGGCGGCGGTGAGGATGCCGGGTTCGTACAGGCCGGTCTTGGCGAGTAGGCGGCCGTCGGGGGCGATGAGGGCGCTTTCGCCGCTGGTGGAGACCTGGACGGTGGCGCGGCCGTGTTCGACGGCGCGTAGTCGGGACATGGCGAGTTGCTGTTGGCTTTCGCCGTTGCGGCCGAAGGAGGCGTTGTTGGTTTGGATGACGAGGATTTCGGCGCCGTGGTTGACGGTGTCGCGGACGAGGCCGTCGTAGGCGACTTCGAAGCAGATGACGTCGCCGATGGTGGTGCCGGCGGCGTGGAGGGCGCCGGGGGTATGGCCGGGGACGAAGTCGCTGGGCATGTCGTCGGCGAAGCGGCCGATCAGGCGGGTGAGCAGGGCGCGGCCGGGGAGGTATTCGGCGAAGGGGACGGGGTGTTGTTTGACGTACATCTGGCCGGTGAAGCCGTCGGCGGTCCAGATCATGCCGGCGTTGCGGACGTGGTGGGGGCCGGGGCCGTCGAGGACGGCGCCGACGAGCAGGGGTGCGCCGGCGGTGCGGGCGGCGTCGCGTAGGGCGCCTGCGACGGCGGGGGCTCGCAGGGGGTCGAGGTCGGAGGAGTTTTCGGGCCACAGGACGAGGTCGGGGGCCGGGCGGCGGCCGGCGGCGACGTCGGCGGCGAGGCGGCGGGTCTGGGTGAGGTGGTTGGCGGTGACCTGGAAGGCGCGGCCGAGGGCGTGGATGCCGCCGTCGGCGGGGACGTTGCCCTGGAT
>NZ_JANEZT010000750.1 GCF_025403405.1 Frankia tisae | reverse complement strand
GGGGTGGGCGGAGCCGCCACCACCTATCTCGCCGCCGCCGGCGTCGGGCGACTGGTGCTGGTCCATCCGGGCCCGTTGGAGAAGCCCGATCTGAACCGCCAGACCCTGATGCGCCCCGACCGTATCGGCGAGTCCCGAGTCGTGATCGCCGCGGAAACCCTGGGTTTGCACTACCCGGACGTCGTGGTGGAGACCTGGGACCGCGGCCTGTTCGACCCGATGCTCCCCGAGCTGGTGGCCGCTGCCGACGTCGTGATCGATGCCCGCCACAACTTCCCCGAACGTTTCCAGATCAACCGGATGTGCCTGGATGCGGAGGTGCCCCTGGTCGTCGCGGCGATGAACGCCACCGAGATCCAGCTGCTCACCGTCGCCGGGGACGGTCCGTGTCTACGGTGCGTCTTCGCCGAGGGCGACCCCGACTGGGACCCCCTGGGGTTTCCCGTCTTCGGAGCGGTCGCGGGAACGGTCGGGTGCCTCGCGGCGATGGAAGTCATCAAGCTCATCTCCGGATTCGGCGAGCCGGCTGTCGGCCGGCTGCTCGTCGCCGATCTGTGGGATCTGGACGTCCGCACGCTGTCGGTGGCGCGCGACCCCGCCTGCGTGGACTGCGGCTTCCGGCGGCCGTCGGCTGGCGCGACCCGGCTGGACGGCGCCTCCCGGCGGTGAGGCTGTCGCCGATGCCGGCCCGTGCTCCGGCAGCCGGCGGGGCGCCCCGTCCCCGTCCACGTCCCCGTCGTCAGGCGGGCTGACTTTCACACCCGGTTGTCAGGCCGGCCGGCGCGGGGAGTGCAGCTGCGTCATTGTGCTCCCGGCGGGAAGTTCAACGGGCGTCTGCTCCGGCTGGGTGGTGATGCCAGGTTGTGGGCTCGGCGTGTCCGGGGG
>NZ_JANEZT010000074.1 GCF_025403405.1 Frankia tisae | reverse complement strand
CACCCGCACCGCTTGTCCGCACCTGACTCCCCACCTCGACACCCCGCCCCACCTCGACACCCCGCGGGGAGAAGCCTCGGCCCGCTTGACGCCCGTCCGGGCAGACAGCCACGTTAGCGGGTGATCGTGGTGCGACGGTGGTCGGTACGGCCGGAAAGAGCGCGTCTTCGCCGGAAACATCGCAACGTATCCGGTCAATCCCCTACAGTATGCTGCCATGCTCATACTGTTGGTGGAGATCGCCGCCTCGATGCCGTCCCATCCCTGTAGGTAGCAGGTGGAGGCTGCCCCGTCCGCGTCGCCGCGATCTTCGGCTGTGCCATCCCGGCCCTTACGCCGCGACGCCGAACTGAACCGTGTCCGCATTCTCGCCGCCGCCTACGAGCTGTTCGTCGAGCGCGGAGACGACGTCGGCGTCGAGGAGATCGCCCGCCGTGCCGGGGTCGGCATGGGCACCCTTTACCGGCGTTTTCCGAACAAGGACGCTCTCATCGAGGCGATTCTGCAGACGACCGTCGACGACCTCCGAGAGCTGGCCGTGGAGGTGGCCGCGGCAGAGCCGCCCGCAACCGCTCTGCACTGCTACCTGCTGCGAGTGCTGGGAGCCGATCCCTGCCATGGGGCCTACCTGGCCCGGCGGCTGTGGAGCGGGCGCACCGCGGAGCGCATGGTCGCCGAGGTCGTGCCGCCGGTGGCGGCGATGCTCGCCGCGGCCCAGCGGGCGGGCATGGTCCGGACCGACGTGGTGCCGGCGGACCTGCTGGTCCTGATGCGTTCACTGCGGCTGGTCATGGACCTCACCGAACGAGTCGCGCCGGGATCCTGGCGACGGTCCCTGGACATCATCCTGGCCGGCTTCCGGCCGGATTCCCGCAACGCCGAGCTGCCGGAGCCGCTGCCCGCCTTCGTCGTGCTGACAGGCTCCGAGGAGCCGCCGCCGAGCGACGGCTGACGGCGGCCGTCAGCGGACCGGGATGCGGGCCCCGGCGCTCTGCGAACTCTCGTGGACTTCGAGTTCCCGCGGTTGCGCGTCGCGGGGGACGTCGAAGACCAGGGTGCCGTGCTTGGTCTCACCCGGGTCGATGGAGTCCCACAGGTTCTCGCCCAGCTTGAATCGGGCCAAGAAGTTTGCCTCGTGCTGGTTGCCGTCGTCATCCCAAAGCAGCTCGGAGGAGTTGTCCAGCGCCTCGGCAGTGCCACCGGTGTTGCGCACCGTCACCTGAGCCTGGCAGAACTTGCCGGCGGTGCGCAGGGCGAGGATTCCGTCACCGATCTGGGTCTTCGAGCAGTCGATGCCGGCCACGACGAACTCCAACGAGCCGTCCGTCACCGGAACGCCGAACCCTGCGGTGGGACTCGGGGCGCCCGACGCACCGAGCGTCTGCGCCGCGGTGGAGCCTGGTGGTCGGCCGGAATCCGCTCCGCCGCCGTTGCGGCCCGGCAGGCTGACCACAACGGCGATGGCGATCAGCGCCGCCACGACAATTCCGATGATCAATGCAAGCTGGCGACGGTCCGGTCCGCGCCGGGACGGGGACTGCGGATAGGGCGGGTAGGGGTTGCCCGTGGCGCCCGGCATCGGTGTCGGACCTGGCGCCCGTGTCGGACCCGGCGCCCGTGCCGGCTCCGGGACCCGCGCGGCCTCTGGTATCCGGCTCGCCTGTGGCATGCGGCTCGGGTCCGCCATCCGCACCGGTTGCGACATCGGTCCGGGTCCGGGCGCCTGGCCCGGGGCTCGTTGGCCGCCGGGGCTGGCCCACCTGCCCGCGGGTGTGCCCGGTGCCGGCCCGCGGGGCCGTCCGTCCGGCGTCCGTCCGTCCGGCTGGCGACCGTCTTGCTGGGCCGGCGCGCGGGCGTCCGGGGACGGGCGTGCGCCGGGTGCGGCTCCCGGCCCGCGACCGCCCGGGGGCCCGGCGGTCGGTGGATAGGGCCCGCCCCGCGGCCGGCCGGCTGGCGCGGGCAGGGCGCCCGGGGAGCGGTCCGCGGCGGACGCACGGCCCGGTGGTCCGGCCGCGTCGGGCCTCGCTGCGGGGGCGGCGCCGTCCCAGGGCGGGCGGCGGGCGGGAGTCGAGGTCGCCGGGCCCACCCGCGTCGGCGCCGGACGGGGCACCTCGCCGGTGCGGTTCAGCAGCTCCTCGACCTGGCCGATCGCCGGTCCAAGGGCGGGGCCACCGCGGGCCGGCGGCTGTGCGATGAGCCGCAGCAGCAGCTCCCGGGCGCTCGGCCGATCGTCGGGATGCTTCGCCAAGGCGGCGCTGACCAGCCCGACCAGCGGCTCCCGCAGGCCGCGCAGGTCCGGGGCGGAGCCCACGATGCGCATTCCGAGGTCGATGTCCGAGCCGTCGCCGAAGGGATGCCGGCCGGTGCCGGCGTAGGCGATGAGGATGCCCCACGCGAAGACGTCCGCCTCGGGTCCGATCGGCTGGCCGTGGACCTGCTCGGGCGCCATCCAGCCGGCTGAGCCGAACCCCCACGCCGTCGGCTTGGCCTTTGCGCCCTCCAACGCCTGCGCGATACCGAAGTCGATCACGCGTGGGCCGGACAGCGAGAGCATCACGTTGCTCGGTTTGAGGTCGCGGTGGACGAGGCCCGCGCTGTGGATGGCGGTCAGGGCCGTCGCCACGCCGACGGCCAGACCGGTCAGGGTCGAGGAGGCCAGCGGACCGGAGTCGACCTGTTGATCCAACCGGACGCCGTCGATGAACTCGGTGACCAGGTAGGGCGCCGGGGCGTTCGGATCGGCGTCGAGCACCTCGGCGGTGCAGAAGGGGGCAACCCGCCGGGCCGCCTCGACCTCGGCCCGGAACCGGCGGCGGAACTCCTCGTCGGCCGCGAGGTCGGGCCGGATCACCTTGACGGCGACCCGGCGCCCGGCGGCGTTGCGGGCCAGGTAGACAGTTCCCATCCCGCCGACGCCCAGGCGGCTGATGAGGGCATACGGACCGATGGACCGCGGCTCGTGGGGGTTGAGCGGGTCGCCCGGATCGGTGCGGCGGGGGCTCGGGCCCGCGGCGTCGTCGACCACGGTCAACACCCTACGGATGTGATCACGACCGCTGCCCACTGCTTGTCACGCGAATGCCTCTCAGCTCCCGATCCCACGCACGGCCCGGACTCGCCCCGCCACCCGTTGGCCCCGTCCGGTGCCACGCGGCGGTCGGGGCTCACCGGCATGTCCTGGGTCGCGTCGTCTCCGTTCGCAGTCTGCCGCACCGCGTGCTGTCTTCGGCACGCGCGGGCTCCCGGCCAGTCGTTTGGGTCGGTTGGCCGACAATGTGTTGCTATAGGGGCTCGCGCCCGCTGGGGGATAAGGCATCGTGGGCGAATGGATACCGGCGGCTCGGGTGGCATCGACGGACCATGGCTGCTGTGCCCCTGGTGTGAGGGGCCGATCCCGCTGACCCACCTCGTCGCGTCCGACGAGGAACCCGGCTCGCAGGTAGCGGTGTGCACCGGTTGCGGCCGCCGGGTGAGCTTCCTGCCGCCGGCGTAGCGGTGGCGATCGACGCCCCGGAGCCCGGGCGCCTACGCCTCCAGCTCACTGGCGACGGCGTGCACGACCTTGGCCACGCGCTGCGCGATCCGGCGGTCAGGGTAGCGGCCGCGGCGCAGATCGCGTTGCACGTCGTCCAAGAGCTTGATCATGTCTTCGACCATGCTGTGCAGCTCATCGGGGCTGTGCCGGGCGGCCTGCGCGGCCGCCTTCGCCACCGACGGCGGCGCGGCCAGCAGCTGGACCGACAGTGCCTGGTCCCCGCGCCGCCCGGCCGCGACGCCGAACTCCACCCGGTCGCCCGGCTTGAGCCGTTCCACCCCCGCCGGTAGGGCGGCCTTGTGGACGAAGACGTCGCCGCCGTCGTCCCGGCTGAGAAAGCCGAAGCCCTTGTCGACGTCGAACCACTTGACTTTGCCGGTGGGCACGGGCGACCTCGTTCTGTGTAACGACAGGGACAACGCGGCGAAAGCTGAGGGAATCCCAGGCTATCCGCCGACCGCACCACGCGCGGGGTCTTCGGTCGCGATCGGCTGTCGGTCGGACCTCTCCAGTGACGGTTGCCTCCCCGGTGTTATCCGGGGTGTACCCCGGGCATGCCAGATCCTGACCCTGGGACGACCGTCCGGGCTGGACGGCCGGCCCCCGATGGCAGGAGGCGTTTCGATGGCGAATCCCGATCGCGAGGACTTTCGTACCCCGGAGGACTTCGAGGAGGCCGAGCGGAGTCGGGCTCGGGACGAGGCCGTGCTCGGCGCGGACGGCGGCCCGGACGATCCCGAGGCGAACCGGGCGGCCGAGGGCCTGGAGGTTTCCGACGAGGAGGCCGCAAACTACCGCGAGCACGCCGAGCGGGGCGCGCACCAGCAGGGCGAGGGTGCGCCGGTCGTCTGAGCCCGCCAGCGGCGGGGTGCGGCGTCCCGAGCGGGCACCCTGGCGGTCCTCGCCGGAGTCGCGCGTGACCCGCCTCAGATGTCGCGCGCCGTAGGCTGGTGAGCGTGCCGCCGATGTCGACGCCGCCAGATTGGGCGGGCCCCCCGGCCGGTCCGGCGGCGGGCCGGGCGGACCGGCTCGTCCGGGCCGGCTGCGTGGTGTTCGGGATCGGCCTTGCTGCCGCCGCGGTCGCGGTGATCCCGTTTTTCTTCGGGGTGAGGAACCTGCCGACGTGGTTGAACGCCGTGGCGGGCGGCGGGCTGACCATCGGTCTCGCGGTGGCGTTGACCGGGGTGGCCGTGGCCGTCCGTTCCCGGCTTCCCGAGGAAGCCGACCCGGACCTCTATCGGACGAACCCACATCTCCCGGTCGACCGCCCCGCACCCGTGCTGCCCGGCGATTCCGCTGACCGCCTCGGTGCCGGCTGAGCCGGGGCTCAACTCCGGCGGGTGGCCTCGCCCAGCAGCCAGGGTGGGAACTCGCCGAGCCGGGCCAGGACGACGTCCGCGCCGGCGGTGTGCAGCTCGCCCGCCGAGCAGGGGCCCGTGGCCACGCCCACCGCGAGCGCGCCACCTTCCCGAGCGCCGATCATGTCGCCCAGGTGATCCCCGACGAAGACGTCCACCCGATGGGTGCGCAGCGCGGCTCCCTTCGCCCGCGCGAACAGCGCGCCCTCGACGATGTCGGCGGCGATGCCGATGCGTTCCAGGCTCGCCTCGGCGAGCGCGGTGCTCTTGGCGGTGACGACGACGACGCGACCGGCGAGCCGGCGCACCGCCTCCACCGCGGCGATCGCGTCCGGCATCGGCCTCGACGCGGGAACCGCGTGCACCGCGGACAACTCCCGGTAGCGGGTGGCGACCGCGGGCACGTCCGCGGCGGGGAACCAGTGGGCGAGCTCGTCTTCCAGCGGCGGTCCGAGCCGGGAGACGACCAGATCGGCGTCGACGGCCACGCCGGTCTCGCCGGACAGGGCGGCGAAGGTCGCGCGGATGCCGGCGCGGGCGTCCAGCAGGGTCAGATCGAGGTCGAAACCGACCACCGGGGCTGAGGCCTTCCAGGACGGCATCAACCGAGCTTAGGCCGAACCCGACGGACCAGCCGGACGAATCGTCGGCGTTGCCACCGGCGCGGGCGGCGGGCCGGCATGGGGGCAATCGCCGCCCGATGAGGCCGCCGGGCCGGTAGTGTCCGCGGGTGTGACCAGGGTTGTGGTGGATGTGATGCTCAAGCCGGAGATCCTCGACCCGCAGGGGCAGGCGGTGGTCAACGCGCTGCCACGCCTCGGAGTGAGCGGGATCGTCGGCGTCCGCCAGGGCAAGCGCTTCGAGTTGGAGCTGGCGGACGGGGTGGCGTTGGACGGCGCGATCCTGGCTCGGGTCGAGCATCTGGCGTCGACGCTGCTGGCCAACCCGGTCATCGAGGACTATGTGGTGCGGGTCGAGGACGCGTCGGCCGAGCCCAGCGCGAGCACCGCGGGCTGAGCCGCCCAGGCCCCGACGGAGCCTGGGCGGCAGCCGGGTGCGAAGGAGGGGCGGGGGCCTAGAGGACTCGGGGCGAGGTGCCGCTTTCGCTCACCATGGGCCGGCCGTGGGCCTGCCAGGCGAGCATCCCGTCGGTGAGGTTGCGGACCTGCCAACCGCCCTGGGCGAGGTAGCCCGTGACGGCGGCGGAGCGCCCGCCGGAGCGGCACACGACCACCACATCGTGCCCGCGGGGCACCTCGTCGAGCCGGGTGACGAGCTCACCCATCGGGATATGCAGGGCGTCGGCGATGTGCCCGGCGGACCACTCGTCGGGCTCCCGGACGTCCACGAGCAGCGGGGCACCGTCCACGGACAGGTCGGCGGGCAGGTCGACGACGCTGACGGCCGGGATCTGATCAGAGCTCACGCAGTCCATCCTGCCACTTCATTCAGCAGTCGGGACAGCAGGCGATCAGCAAGTGCCCGTTTTGAGGGCGGCCGGCGGCGAGCCCGCGGCGCAATCAGCGCAGCGGCTGGCTGAGCCTCGGCACGAGCTCCGCGTCGGCGGCGCGGGCGAGCAGCGTCTCGATGGCGGTGAACCCCTCGTCGCCGAGGTCGAGGCTGAACTCGTTGACGTACAGCTCGATGTGGGCGTCGACGACGTCCGGTGCCATCTCCTGGGAGTGGGCGAGGACGTAGTCGGCGCTCGCCGACGGTTCGGCGAACGCGGCGGCGACGCTGGCCCGCACCGCGGCGGACAGCGCGGCGCCGTCCAGCTCGCGGCGGGCGAGGATCGCGCCGAGCGGGATCGGCAGCGAGGTCTGCTCCTCCCACCAGTCGCCGAGATCGGCGAGTGCCGTCAGCCCGTACGACGGGTAGGTGAACCGGGACTCGTGGATGACCAGCCCCGCGTCGTACCGACCCTCCTGCACCGCAGGCATGATCTTTTCGAAGGGCACCACGTCGATGCTCGCCACGCCACGATCGGCGGCCCACAGCCGGAACAGCAGGTAGGCGGTAGTTCGGGTGCCGGGGATGGCGACCCGCGCACCACGCAGGTCGGTGCGGCCGGCGGTGAGCACCAGCGGGCCGCAGCCGCGCCCCAGCGCGCCGCCGGAGGTCAGCAGCTGGTAATCGGCGAGCAGCCACGGCAGGGCGCCGTAGGACACCTTGACCAGATCGTCACGCCGCTCGGCTGCCCGGGTGTTCAGCACGTCGATGTCGGCGAACGTCACCGTCACCGCGGGCGCGCCCGGCACCAGGCCGTGCGCCAGGGCATGGAAGGCGAACGTGTCGTTGGGACACGGGGAGATGGCCAGGGACAGCGGCTGGTCACCGCGTGTCGTGACCGTCCGGCGCTCGCTCATCCCGGTGTCCTCCCGCTCGTCGGTGTGCGCCCCGCGATTCGCCCGAGCTCAGTGCGTGCCGTTGCTGCCGTGCTGTGGGCCGGAGCCCGCCGAAGCCGCCGCGCCGCCGGCCACGGGCAGCGCTTCGGCGGCGACCAGGCCGTCGGGGTGCGCGACCAGTGCCGCAGCGGCCGTGCGCAGGCTGGCCAGCGCGGCCGGCAGGTTCCAGGCGGCGCGGTCCCGGCGGCCGACCGGGTTACTGATGGCGCGGATCTCAGTGGCGGGGATGCCGAAGGACCGCGCGGCCAGGGCGACGGCGTAACCCTCCATCGCCTCGGCCACCGGGTCGAGCCGCTCGGTGAGGGTGCTGGCCCGGCGCTCGGTGCCCGTCACGGTCGACACGCTGACCACGGTACCTGTGACGATCCGCCGGCCGGTGGCGTCGAGCACGGTGTGCAGCCGCGACACCAGCTCCGGGTCGGGGCGCACGGTGGACGAGCCGAGTCCGAGGTCGTCCAGGGTGAGAAACGCCCCGCCCCCGGTCGAGGCGCGTCCGTCGGGGCTGCGATGGGTCGGCGCACCGGCTGCGTGGAAGCCGAGGTTGCGGTCCATCTCGCTGATCCGGCCGACCGGCGCCGACGGGGGCTCCTCGTCGAGACCGGACTCGGCGCCCAGATCCGCCGCGACCATCCGATCGGCGACGACGATGTCGCCGATCTCCGCCCAGCCGCGGAACCCGCCCGCGACGCCCATGGTCACCACGAGATCGAACGGCTGCCCGGCGGCGCTCGCGACCGCCAGGGCCGTCGCGGTGCCGGCGGCGGCGGCCGGACCGCCGGTGCCCGCCGCGAGGACGGTGACCGGGCCACGCCGACGACCGACGTAGGGGCCCAATGTCGATGTGGTGAGCAGCTGGCGGTCCCAGTCAGGGGACACCAGGTTGCCCGGCCCGGCCGGCAACCTCGTCCGGCCGCGCGACCAGCTACCCATCAGCCCTGCGCACACTGCGTCTGCCTCGGCTGTCACCGCGGTGACGATCAGGGTGCGGCTCACGACCAGGTCCGGATCATGATCTGGAATGTCCTCGTCTGCCGTCATGCACTGTCGGACGATCTACTCGAATGCCACCGGGCCGGACGGCGATGTAACGGCACGGGATTTTCGATGTGGTGCAAATCGGACTTGTTGCCGGACCATAGCATCACGGGCGACGCTGCGTGGTTCCGATGGCGGCCAAGGGCACGCTGTGCGCATGCCGGGGGCCCTGGTGGTGTCAACGGGGGCACCCGGGACGGTACGTCCCCCTGCTCGGCCCCGACGGTCGCCGGCCGGTCGCCGGCCGGTCGCCAGCAGGGGCGGGCGGCGCGGCGAGGATCAGGGCCTGATCGAGACTACGAACGGCCAGCTCCCCGATGCCGTGGTCGACTTCGCGCCGGTAGGCGCGGCGAAGACCACGAGGTTCACCGTCGCCTGCACGTTCGGGAGCAGGTAGCGGTAGTGGGTATCAGTGATCGTCTCGGTGATCCGCGCGTTGTTGACCGAGAGAAAATAGCCGCGATCGGCGACCGAGGTCGGCACGTCGATGTTGAGGCTGCTCCCGGGCCTGGCGGACAGCCGCGGCGGGGAGACCGACCGCTCGACGACGGCGCCGTCCCGCAGGTACTGGGCCGCGTTCGTCTTCACGAAGTCCCCGCCCGATTCCATTGTCACCAGCGGCGTTGGTCGGTCGCAGCCGGCCGCCCCGAAACCGACCGCGGCGATCGCGGCGGTGATCGTGGCGAGCCGCGGGAACGGCACCCGACGGGACCGCGTTGACGTGCGCACGCTCGGAGGTTATCGCCGCAGGAGTCGCGGCGTCCCGGCTCGTGGGGTTCGCGGGTGCCGCGAAGGCGGCGTCGTGAGCGGTGTCACCTCGGCGCCGACGGGTCGGTCAGGTTCTGGAGTCTGGTCAGGCCGGCGAGGTCAGGCCCGTCGCCGGCGGCCCAGCCCCCGGCGCTGCCGCGGCGCGTCCGGGCGGGTGGGGTCCTCCAGCGTGGCCGGGATGGGTGCCGGCGCATCCCGCCAGGGCGCGACGGACGGCACCGGCGCGGACACCATCGCCGGGTCCGGCTGTGGTGCCTGGGGCGGGGCACTCGGCGGGTACCCGCCGGCCCCGACCGGGTACGCCGGCCCGGGAGGCCCCAGACCGGGCTGGTCGAGGCCGTCTGGCGGGAGGTCGGCGCCGTCTGGCGGGAGGTCGGCACCGCCCAGCCGGTCCCGAGCCGCCAGGCGCGAGCGGCGCAGCGCGCCGGCCTGGATGAACAGCGTGGCACAGACGACGGCGGCGGCCACCGCGAAGCCGACCGTCCCGGACATCTCGATGAGCCCGAGAGCACCACCGGCGACCCAGGTGAGCTGGAGCGCGGTCTCGGAGCGGGCGAACGCGGAGTTGCGCGTCGCCTCCGGGATGTCGCGCTGGACGACGGCGTCGAGCGCCAGCTTGCCCATCGAACCGGCCATGGTGGCCAGCAGCGCCGCGACGAGCGAGGTGAACCTGGTGTAGGTGACGGCGGCGCCGAGACATCCGCCGGCCGCCAGCACCAGGGCGAGCATGATGATGCCCTCCGGCCGCCGCCGGCCGAGCCGGCCGCCGATGAACACGCCGAGCCCGCTGCCGACGCCCGCGGCCACGGCCAGGCCGCCCAGCCACAGGTTGTTACCACCGTTGGTCCGCAGCAGGAAGGCGAGATAAAAGGTAAGAAAGCCGACCAGGCCGCGCAGGACTGCCGTGGCGCGTAGGGCCACCGGCAGTGCGCCGAGGAACGCCCGCAGCCGCGCCCCGAGCCCGGGGCGGCCGGCGCCGGGCGCGACCGGGGCGCGCAGCGGCAGCTCGCCGGCCGCCGAGTCGACGTGCCTGGGGAGGTTGAAGGCCAACAGGACGCCGGCCATGTAGACAATCGCGCAGATCCGCAGCACCCACGGATAGCCGACGAACGGGATGTGTGCGATGCCCAGCCCGACCGGCGCCACGATGGCGCCGGCGATGATGTTGACCAGCGAGATCCGCGAGTTGACCTTGACGAGGGTGAGCTCGGCCGGGGCGACGCGGGGGATGACCGCGCTGCGCGCCACCCCGAAGCCGCGGGAGAGCACGAGCAGGCCGAGGGCGAGCGGGTAGACGGCCAGCCCGTGCAGCGCCCCGGCGAGCTGCCAGGCCAGCAGGCCGCGGCCCAGGCAGATGGCGGCGAGCGCGGTGCGCCGGCCGTGGGCGACCCGGTCGAGCAACGGCCCGATCACCGGCGCCAACAGGGCGAAGGGCACCATGGTGATGAACAGGTACAGGGCGACCTTCGACCGGGCCTCGCCGGAGGGGACCGAGAAGAACAGCGACCCGGCCAGCGCGACGGTCACCAACGCGTCGCCCGCGGCGTTGACGAAGGACAGCTCGGTGAGGGCGGACAGCCCGGTCCGCTCGGCGCCGTCCCCGCGCACGCTCGCCCGCAGCCTTCGCAGGTTGTTCGCGACCGTGCTGCCCTGGTTCACCATGCCAAGTGTCCTCGTCCCTGGCCTGCGCTCCTACGACCACGTCGGGCGGTGCGAGTGCCCGTGGGTGAGAATACGTTGCGTGGGTGCTCTCGAGGTCCGTTCCACCACGACCGAGCCGCCGGATTCATCCGTTACCCTCGGTGCGGATTCGGTACCGGACGCTGCGGAGGCGGCCGGTTCGGAGCTCACGGCCGATGCAACGGTCCAGGGCAGCGCGGAGGTCCCAAACGTGACAACGGTGACAACGGTTCCGGCGACGGACGCCGACGCGCCGACCCCGCGGACTCGCCCTCGGGCGTCGTCCGCCACCCCCACCGCGGCGCCGCCGCCCGACGTGAGCCTCGCCACCGAGTCGGCCGCGGATCCGGCGGTGTCGGCCGCGCGGGGCAGGGCGGTCCGGGCGTCGCGGGAGCCGGCGGTCGACGCGGTGTGCGCGGCCGCCGTGGACGTGGCTCGCGCGGCCGCGGTCGAGCAGGCGGACAGCGAGAGCGAGGTCGGCGAGCACCTCGGCATCGAGGCCGAGGGTGACCGGATCGTGCTGCACCGATTCGCCTGCGCCTCGCCCGCCTACCGGGGGTGGGTCTGGACGGTCGTCGTGACCCGCGCCTCCCGGGTGCGCAAGGTAACGGTCGACGACGTGGTGCTGATGCCGGGGGACGGGGCGCTGCTGGCGCCGGCGTGGGTGCCGTGGTCGGAGCGGCTGCGGCCGGGCGATGTCGGCGTCGGCGACCTGCTGCCCACGGCGATCGACGATCCGCGTCTCGCGCTGCGCAGGGAGGACGTCGAGGAGCTCGTCGACACCGACGACTACTTCGAGCTCGGCCTCGGCCGGGCCCGGGTGCTGTCCATCACCGGGCGGGAGGAGGCAGTCGAGCGCTGGTACGCCGGCGATGCCGGGCCGGACGCCTCGATCGCCAAAGTCGCCCCCGCCTCGTGCCTGACCTGTGGTTTCCATGTTCGGCTCGCGGGCTCGCTCGGCCGGATGTTCGGTGTCTGCGCCAACGAGCTGGCCCCCGACGACGGCCGGGCCACCGCCATCGATCACGGCTGCGGCGCGCACTCCGAGGCGCTGGTGGCGCCGTCGGCGCACCCGGAGTCGGTCGTCTTCGACGAGGACCCCTCCGACCTGGAGCCGACGGATGTCGAGCTGATCGGCGTCGCGGCCCACAGCCCCGGCTCGGTGGCTGACACCGAGCCGGGGGAGCAGGCCGCGGACGCCGCCGACCCCGAGCCCTACGGCCACTCCTGACCGCAGGCCCGCACCGCCTGGACTGCCCGGCATCGCCCGGATCGGCTCAGGTGGTGCGGCCGAACAGGGCGGGCAGGGTGCCCTCGTGGGCGTCGCGCAGCTCGTCGAGGCCGACGTGCAGCGCGTCCTGCACGTCGAGCGCGTCGCCGTCGACCACGCCGATGCGCCGCCAGGGCAGGCCGCGGACGGTGCACATGTCGGTGAAGCGCAGCTCCTGCGAGCGCGGCACGGCGACGACGGCGCGCCCGGCCGACTCGCTGAACAGCTCGACGAACGGGTCGGCTCCGGCAGCCAGGACGATGCGCGCGCCGAGCCCGCCGCGCAGGCACGACTCGACGAGGGCCTGCGCGAGCCCCCCCTCGGACAGGTCGTGGGCGGCGGTGAGCATGCCGTCGCGGGAGCCGGCGACGAGGATCTCCCCGAGTAGCTTCTCCCGGGCGAAGTCGACCGCCGGCGGCTGACCGCCGAGGTGACGGTGCGTCACCCAGGCCCACTCGGAGCCGCCGAACTCGTCGGCGGTCTCGCCGAGCAGGATCAGTGCGTCCCCCTCGTCGGTGAAGCCGATCGGGGTGCGCCGGGCGACGTCGTCGAACAGGCCCAGCACTCCGATCACCGGGGTCGGGTGGATCGGGATGGCGCCCGTCTGGTTGTAGAACGACACGTTGCCACCGGTGACCGGCAGGCCCAGTTGCCGGCAGCCCTCGGCGAGGCCCGCGCACGCCTGCGCGAACTGCCACATCACCTCGGGGTTCTCCGGGGAGCCGAAGTTCAGGCAGTTCGTCACGGCGATCGGCACCGACCCGGCGGCGCTGACGTTGCGGCACGCCTCGGCGAGGGCGAGCTGCGCGCCGGTGAACGGGTCGAGCCGGGCGTAGCGTCCGTTGCCGTCGGTGGCCAGCGCGATGCCGAGCCCGGTCGACTCGGACAGCCGTAGCACGCCGGCGTCCTCCGGCTGGGCGAGCACGGTGGCGGCCTGCACGTAGCGGTCGTACTGGTCGGTCACCCAGGCCCGAGAGCACAGGTTGGGGGAGGCCACCATCCGCAGCAGGGTTTCCCGAAGCTGTGCCGAGGTGGTCGGCCGGGCCAGCCGAGCCGCCGTCGGGCCGTCTGACCGGACCAGGTCGAAGTCGGCGGGGCGGCGCAGCGGGCGCTCGTAGACGGGGCCCTCGTCGGCGAGCGAGCCGGGCGGCACGTCGACGACGACCTCGCCGTGCCAGCGCACGATCAGCCGCCCGGTGTCGGTGACGGTGCCGATCCTGGTCGCCAGCACCCCCCAGCGCTCGGCGAGCGCGAGGACCTCGGGCAGCGCCTCGGGGGTGACGATCGCGAGCATCCGTTCCTGGGACTCGCTGGCCAGCACCTCGTGGGCGGCCATCGACGGCTCGCGCAGCGGTACCAGGTCCAGGTCGACGTCCATGCCGCCGGGCTGGCCGGTGGCGAGCCCCGCCGCGGTCGTCTCCGTCAACGCGCACGTCAGCCCGGCGCCGCCGAGGTCCTGGATGCCGGTGACGAGCCCGCGGTCGAACAGCTCCAGGCAGGACTCGATCAAGATCTTCTCCATGAACGGGTCCCCGACCTGCACGGACGGCCGCCGGGCCGGCCCACCGCCCTCGTCGAAGGTCGCCGATGCCAGCACGGACACGCCGCCGATCCCGTCCCGGCCGGTCTTCGCGCCCAGCAGGACCACGGCGTTGCCGACCCCGGTGGCCGCCGAGGTCTGCACCCGGCCGACCGGCATCACCCCGACGCAGAGCGCGTTGACCAGCGGGTTGCCGGCGTAGGTCGGGTCGAACACGACCTCCCCGCCGATCGTGGGCAGGCCGAGGCAGTTGCCGTAGCCGCCGATGCCAGCCACGATTCCTGGCAGCGTCCGCGCCGTGTCGGGCGCGTCGGCGTCACCGAAGCGCAGCGGGTCGAGCACGGCGATCGGCCGGGCACCCATGGTCAGGATGTCGCGGACGATGCCGCCGACCCCGGTGGCCGCCCCCTGGTAGGGCTCCACGAAGCTCGGATGGTTATGAGACTCGATCTTGAAGGTGACGGCGAGGCCCTCGCCGACCGCGACGACGCCGGCGTTTTCCCCCATGCCGACGAGCAGCCGGTCGGTGGACGGGGTGTCCCGGAACTGCCGCAGGTGCACCTTGGAGGACTTGTAGGAGCAGTGCTCGCTCCACATCACCGAGTACATCGCGAGCTCGGCGTCGGTGGGGCGGCGGTCGAGGGTGGCCAGGATCCGCGCGTACTCGTCGTCGGTGAGCCCCAGCTCCCGATACGGCTGCTCGGTGGTGCTGGTGCCCGCGGCGGCCGCGGTGCCAGTGGTCTTGGAGGTGGCCGCCGGGGCGGTCGGGTTGCCGGTCACCAGTCCATCCTCGCGGATCCGGCCAGCTTGCGGCCCCGCTGCACGAAACATGGGTGCAGCGGGGAGGCGTCCCGCCGCCATCCTGGCGCACGGGCGGCGGGACGGCGGCGGGGTACGCGGGGCGCGACTAGCTGAGCAGACCCTTGCTCTTGAGGTATTCCTTGGCGACGTCGGCGGGCTTCTCCCGCTGCGCGTCGACCTTCTTGTTCAGCTCGGCCAGGTCCGCGGTGGTGAGCACCGGCGCGAGGGCGTTCAGGGCGGTCGAGACCTGCGGCGTCAGCGACTTCGTGTTGACGATCGGCACGAGGTTGTCCGCGTTCTGGAGCTTCTTGTCGTCGGTCAGGACCACGAGGTCGTAGTCGGTGACGGTGGCGTCGGTGGTCAGGACCAGGCCGAGCTGCGCCGTGCCGTCCTTGACCGCGGCCTTCGTCTGCGGCGTGTCGACCCCGGTCTTCACGATCTCACTGATCTTGATGCCGTAGGTCTTCTCCAGACCGGGCTGGCAGAACGGTCGGGTCTCGCACTCGGGGCCGGCGGCGATCTTCACCGTCTGGCCGCTGGCGCCCAGGTCGGACAGGGTCTTGAGGTTGTGCTGGGTGGCGAACGTCTTGCTGACGGCGAAGGCGTTCTGGTCGACCGCGTCGGCCGGGTCGAGGACCGTCAGGCCGAGCCCGGTGGCGAGCGGGCGCAGCGCGGCCAGCGACTTCTGCAGGTCCGGAGAGGAGACCGAGGCCGCGTCCGGACCGTGGACCTTGGAGTTGAGCAGGTCGGCGTAGGTCGCGACGTACTGCGGCATCGCGTCGACCGTGCCCTTCTCCAGCGACGACTGCGCGAGCTCGGTCTGCTGCACCGAGGTCCGGTCGACCTTGTAGCCGGCCTTCTTCAGGACCGCCGCGTACATCTCCGCGAGGATCTTGCTCTCGGTGAAGCCGGCGTCGGCGACCGTGAGAGTGCCGCCGGCCGAGGTCGTCGCGCTGGCCCCGGCGGTGCCGGCCCCGGCCCCGCCGCCGCCGTCCGAGTCGGAGCCGCAGGCGGCGGCCGTCAGTCCGAGGGCGAGCAGCGCGGCCAGGCCCGCGAGCACGCGGCGCGGGCGCCCGGCGGGACGGCGGCCCGCCATGGTGCGGTGATGCAGCCAATCCCGCGAGGCGTTCCGGCGCCGTGGATCGGTCGGTGTTGTTGCGTCAGTCACGTTCGAGGACCCCATCGTTCGTCTTGGGCTGCTCTTCCTGATCGTCGGGTGCGTGCGACGGCGGCCCCTGGCTGCCCCACACCCTCGCACCCCGGTCCGACAACGTCCGGACGTTCGATTCCGGACGTTCGGGACACGCTCCTCTGTCGCGGGGCGATCCCGCAACCGGAACAGCCCCGAATAACAGCGACAAGGTGGACAAACGGTCACGCAGACGATTCGAGCCCCGAGGCGGGATCTTCGGACTCGTTGCCCCAGTGCATGCGGACGCAGCGAGTCGCGCCACCCTCAGGACGCAGATGCGGCGTGTTCGGGTCAACGACCACCGGGCGGGCCGTGGTGAAATCGTCGAGCAGTACTCGGGCGGCTACGGGGGACGCGCCACACAGATCGAACACAGCGCTCGCAGTTCAGCGTCTGTACTGCGGGAAGACATGCAAGCCTCGGCAGCGGCGCTCGCCGAGGCGTGGCGCGCTGCCGGTGGCGGTGGCGGCTTGGCACCGGGTGAGCCAGGACGTGGCGGGCCGTCTCCGCCCGCTGTGCCTTTTGTCCGCACGTCGCTGACAGAAGCTCGAGGTTCACCTGTCCTCGCCGCCGACCGCCTCACCCGCGCCCTGACCGGCGCGATATCACCGATCCGCGGGTACGAGCGCCTCCTCGCCCGGCTCGGACACCAGCCCGACGGAACCGTCGGCCACCTTCCCGGCGCCATCGACCAGGCTTGCGACAACGTCGACATCCTCACCGCACCGGACCGTCGCCGCGATTGTGCCCCGATTCTCGGCCTCCAGCCGTGGACGAGCTGGGCCGGGGCCCGTGCGGAGCGCGGTTCCGCGGAACACCATGATCGTCGCCGTCGAGGTCAAGGCCAAGGTGTGGTTCCTCGTCCCGTAGGCGTGCGCTATCTTGCACGTACAATTTTCTGTACAGGCGGGGAGGGTCTCGTGAGGACGATGACGTACTCGGAGTCGCGGGCGCGGTACGCGGAAGTTCTCTCGGCAGTGACGGATGACCGAGAGGAGATCATCATCACCCGTGCCGGCCACGAGCCGGTGGTGATCGTCTCTCTGGAGGACTACCAGTCGCTCAAGGAGACGGCGTACCTCCTTCGTAGCCCGGAGAACGCGCGCCGGTTGCTGACCGCCATCGACCAGCTCGAGAGCGATGGGGGTGTCGTGCGGGACCTCGCCGAGTGAAGCTCGTCTGGGATGAGAACGCCGGGCAGGACTACGTGTGGTGGCAGAGCCAGGACCGCAGGATGCTCAAGCGCATCAACACGCTGATCCAGGACATCGCCCGCAACGGGAACGACGGCATCGGCAAACCCGAGCCCCTGGAACACGGCTTCCAGGGCTACTGGTCGCGGCGCATCAGCGACGAGCACCGACTCGTCTACAAGATCGGCAATGACGAGATCCGCATAGCCCAGTGCAGGTACCACTACTGATGCTCCAGGCGGATGAGGTGAGCGTCATGACAACCGTCGGATCCCGTCGCCAGGCTCCGCCGAAGGTCGACCCGGCGACGGATGAGCTGATCTCGCGGGCCGCGCACTTCCTCGGCATGTCGAAGAAGGACTTCGTCGCCGAGGCGGTCAGGACCTACCTTGACCAACGCCGCGAGGAGATCCGCCGGGGCATGGCCGCTTCGACTGAATATCAATGTGCGTGGGCGAGAGGGGGCCCCGATCATTCCGACGGATCGGCAAAAGCGACATCGGTCACGTCACTCTTCAGTCGAACCGCCGAATGGCCATAGATCATGGGCTGGTCGACCGAGAGGATCAGGCAGAAGTTCCGATCAAAGCCGTATTCTTTGTCCATCTGGCGGATGCGTGATCGCAGAAAAAATGCAGCGGCGTGGTTGGTCACCGCTGTCTGCCCGGCTAGGAGGAAGAGTGGACGTGATTCTCGATCGATCCTTATCCTGGCCAGAATTGCGTATTCCTGCCGGTCTCGTTCCCGAATGAACTCCTCTTCGCCGGCAACGATCGCGATGGAGTCTCGGTGGCCCGGCCGGTATGGCCTGAAATGCACACCCCGGAGATAGTTTTCCATGTGGCCCTTGGTCCTGGCATTGGCATCCGGACCGTTGACGCAAAACTCGACCTGGCTCCCGATCGACTCGCGGTACTGGTCCGGGGCGAGTACGCGAAATCTCCCACCGAGGTCGTTCGTCATGCCCCCGACCTCGATAACTGCATTGACGTCGGCGCGATGTATCCCCGCTGTGTTTTGCATCTGGTGGCCGATGACAATAATGCACTCCCTGTTCGCGGAAATGCCGAGAAACCTCCTCTCGCGGGCCAGTCTGCGTACGTTGGCCAGGCGCTGCCACGCCCAGACGCCGGTTCCGCTTAAGACGCTCGTAAGAATCCCGATCGCGACATTGAAGAGAACCGCCGACATACAACCTCCAGCACGTGACCTCCAGCAGCGGTGCGTCCACACCTCCGTGTCGCTCTCCACATCACCCGAATGTAGTATAGACATTCCGGCAGATCATAGCGACATTGCAGGTTTCGCACTGTTTCGGCATCTCGACGCCCAGGCCGAGGCGCTCTGTTCCCGGCCGCTGGAGGCCTTCCCTACCCGGTTCCTGCAGGTCCGACGTGTGCGCTCGGGTGTCGCCGACGCATGCCTGGTCGCTCCACGGAGCAGCCGCCCGACCGGCAGACGGAGCTGCTGATTGCCAATCTCCCGCAGGTAGAAGCCGATCTCACGGCAGGCGCGCGGGCTTCCGGGTGAGTCAGCGGGGTCTGGGGGCCCGGGTGGTCGACACCGTGCGGGCCAGCATGAGCAGGAGGCCGTCGACGAGGAGCGCGAGCGCAGCGACGAGGATCGCGCCGCCGACGACCTCGGGGCGGCGGTTGTTGGCCAGGCCGTCGACGACGAAGCGGCCGAGCCCGCCCCCGCCGATCAGCGCGGCGATGGTCGCCGTCGCGACGACCTGCACCGCGGCCAGGCGCAGGCCAAGCATGATCATCGGTAGTGCCAGCGGCAGCTCCACCCGGCGCAGCAGTTGGCCGCCGGACATCCCCATGCCGCGGGCGGCCTCCTTCGCCCCCGCGTCGACTTCCCGCATCCCCACGTAGCTGTTGGTGACCAGGGGGGCGATCGCGAAGAGGGTCAGCGCGATGACCGTGGTCGTGTCGCCGATGCCGAGCGGGCCGATCGCCAGCAGGACGAGCACGGCGAACGTCGGCACCGCCCGCCCGACGTTGGAGATGTTGATGGCCAGGGTGCCGCCCCGGCCGAGGTGCCCCAGGCCGATCCCGACCGGCAGGGCGAGCGCGCAGGCGATGCCCACCGAGGCGCCGGTGAGCAGCAGGTGCTCGCCGAGGCGGTGGGCGATGCCCTCGTCGCCGCGCCAGCTCGCGCCGGTGGTGAGCCAGTCGAAGGCGCTGCTCAGGGTGCTCATACGGCGGTCCCTCGGGCTCGGGCTCGGGCCCGGCGGCCGTGGCGCCACGGGGTCAGCAGCCATTGCAGGCCGACGAGCAGCAGGTCGGCGACGATGGCGAGCGCCACGCACAGCACCGAGGCGGTCAGCACCTCCGACTTGAACGAGCTGGTCAGGCCGTCGTAGATGAGATCACCGAGGCCGCCGTGCCCGATCGTCGCACCGACGGTGACCAGCGCGATCGTCGAGACCGTCGCGACCCGGATCGCGGCCATGATCGCGGGCAGCGCGAGCGGGATCTCCACAGTGATCAACAGCCGTAGCGGGCCGTAGCCCATGCCCCGGGCGGCGTCGCGCACGTCGGCCGGTACGGCGTCGAGCCCGGCGAGCAGCCCGCGGAAGAGGATGACCAGCGTGTACGCCACCAGCCCGATCCGCACCGTGGTCGTGGACAGGCCGGTGACGGGCAGCAGCAACGCGAAGAACGCCAGCGACGGCACCGTGTACAGGATGTTCGCCAGCCCGCTGATCCAGGCGACGGCGAACCGCCAGCGCCGGGCGAGCAGGACCAGTGGCACCGCGATCACCAGGCCGATCGCCACCGCGCTCAGCGTGAGGCCGATGTGTTCGCGCAGCGCCGCGGACAACTCGTCCGAGCGGGTCTCGACGTAATCTCCGCAGATCCAGGCGTTTCGTTCGAGACAGCTCCCGGACGCGACGATGGCCACCGAAGCACGGTAACCGGTACGGAGGACGCGACGCCCATGACCGCGGAACCGACGACCTCCGCCGACCCGATGATCTCGCTGCGCGGGGTGGGTAAGCGTTACCCGGATGGCACGGTCGCGGTCGCGGGCCTGTCCCTCGACGTGCCCGCGGGCGAGCTGCTGTGTCTGGTGGGCCCGTCCGGCTGCGGCAAGACCACGACCATGAAGATGATCAATCGGTTGGTGGAGCCGACGTCCGGGCAGATCCTGGTGGCCGGCGAGGACGTGGCCCGCACCGACCCGGTGCGGCTGCGTCGGCGCATCGGCTACGTCATCCAGCAGATCGGCCTGTTCCCGCACCTGACGGTGCGTGCGAACGTCGGCACCGTGCCGCGGATGCTGGGCTGGGACCGCGCCCGCATCCGTGCCCGGGTGGACGCGATGCTCGACCTCGTCGGCCTCGACCCGGCGACGATGGGCAGGCGCTACCCGCACGAGCTGTCCGGCGGGCAGCAGCAGCGGGTCGGCGTGGCCCGGGCGCTGGCCGCCGACCCGCCGGTGCTGCTCATGGACGAACCCTTCTCCGCGATCGACCCGATCGCCCGGGACCGGCTGCAGGCCGAGTTCCTGCGGTTGCAGCGGGAGATCCGCAAGACCGTGGTGTTCGTCACCCACGACCTGGACGAGGCGATCCGGCTCGGTGACCGGATCGCGGTGTTCCGCCAGGGTGGCCACCTGGAGCAGGTCGACCCGCCCACCCGGATCCTCGGCCGCCCGGCCACCGACTTCGTCGCCGGCTTCACGGGTTCCGACCGGGCGTTGCGGCGGCTGTCCGTGACCACGCTGCGCCGGGAGGATCTCGAACCGCCCCGCCCCGGCCGGGTCGAGCCCGCGGGGGGTGGTCAGCCGGACGGCGCCGCGCGGGTGGGCGGGAT
>NZ_JANEZT010000749.1 GCF_025403405.1 Frankia tisae | reverse complement strand
GGCCGGGGCTGGGGCCGGGTTTCGGGTGGACCCCGCGGCCCAGGCCGATCCGGCCGGGCTGGCTGCGGCCGAGCGGGCGCTGCTCGCCGAGCTGGACCGGGAGGCGGAGCTGCTGCTCGCCGAGGAGCGGGCCGCCCGCGTCCCACAGCTCGACGTGCCGATGCCGGCGAACCTCACCGCGTCCGAGATCGTCCGGCTTCAGGCCGATCCGGCGGCGTTCGCCCGGGAGCTCGTCCGCCCGCTGCCGCGCCAGCCGGCCGCGGCGGCCCGCCGCGGCAGCCGCTTCCACACCTGGGTGGAAGAACTGTTCGACCACCGGGCGCTGATCGACGCCGACGATCTGCCCGGCTCCCAGGACGCCGAGCTCACCGACGATGACCTGCGCTCGCTGCAGGAGGCGTTCCTGCGGACCCCGTACGGCTCACGCCGGCCCGCCGCGATCGAGGAGCCCTTCGAGCTCCCCCTCGCCGGTCGGATCGTGCGCGGCCGCATCGATGCCGTCTACGACCTCGGCCGCGGCCGCTGGGAGGTGATCGACTGGAAGACCGGCCAGGCGCCTGCCGACGAGCTCCAGCTCGCCGTCTACCGGCTGGCCTGGGCCCGGCTGCGCGGCGTCGACCCGAGCGCCGTCGACGCCGCCTTCCTCTACGTCCGTACCGGCGCCGTCGTCCGCCCGCCTCTGGTCACCGAGGACGAACTCGCCGCCCTGCTCGCGCCGCCTGTCCCTGCCCGCCCACCGGGTGCGGCGTAGCAACGGTATAGCGATCATGGTCTTCCGCGGAACACCGCTCAGCTCCACGCGCGTCGGCGTCCCCGGTCCCAACCGGTAGCGGTCGGCAGGTGCTGGAGGTTATTCGCAGTTTTCCTGCCCGCGACTGTCATCAAC
>NZ_JANEZT010000748.1 GCF_025403405.1 Frankia tisae | reverse complement strand
GGACGGGTCCGACCAGGACCGTAGGGATGGAGCGGCAGCCGCCGATGGGGGCGGCGGTGACCCGTCCAAGCGGGAGACGGGGGCGACGAGCCGGACGGCCGGTCCCGCCGACTCCGGCGCGGTGGGCGGGACCGGCAACCGGAGCCAGCGCGGCGCGCCCATCGGCGTCCCCTGGGGGACGGTGGTGGCCGACGTCCTCGGCGTTGTCGGTGCGCAGACGCTGTTCGTCGTGCTCGTCGCACTTGTCGTGAGCTCCGGGCCGGCCCGGCCGACCCTGCTGTCCGCGGCGCTGGGTACGGTCGCACTCGGTCTGCCGGCTGCGCTGCTTGGCACCCTCGCCGGCCGGCACCGGCTGCGGACCGCCTGGCGAACGCTGCCCGTAATGCTGCGGAGTTCGATGCTGTGCGGGGCGGGTGCGTTCGCATCGCTGATCGCCATCGCCGCCTTCGGCGTCGCCCTGGTGCTTGCCGCCACGTTGCCCGAGGTGGCCGGGGCGGAGCGGTCGCTCGATGTCGGGGTGCTCGGCGGGATCGGGCTCGCGGCCACGCAGCTTGCGCTGGTCCCCAACCTGATGCTGTGGGGTCTGTCCTACGCCCTCGGTCCCGGTTTCCGGACCGGGCCCGGCCTGGTCCGGGTCGACATGGTCCATCCCGCGGACCTGCCCGACCTGCCGGTGCTGGCGGCGCTGCCCCCGAATGCGCTGCCGCGGCCCGGCTGGCTTGTCCTCGCCCTGGTGCCGATTGTCGCGGGCATCGTGCTGATGGCGATGGTCAACCGGGCTACCGCCGGGAGCCGGTCGCGGGACCGGCTCGCGACCGTGCTGGGCGCGGGCGTGACGTGCGGTCTGCTCACCGGGCTGGCGATCCAGGCGTCGATCGGGCGGGTCGGGGG
>NZ_JANEZT010000747.1 GCF_025403405.1 Frankia tisae | reverse complement strand
TCACCCCGATCGAAGGGACAGACAGTGACTACTGTCGTCGAGGTACCCGTTCAATCGTCGTTGGCTGTGCGGCCGTTGCAGCCCACCATCGGCGCGGAGATCGACGGTGTCGATCTGAGCCGGCCGTTGTCGTCCGTGGTGCGTGACGAGATCAGGGCGACGGTGTTGAAGTACAAGGTCGTGTTCTTCCGGGATCAGGACCTGACGCAGGAGGGGCACGAGGCTTTCGCCGGGCAGTTCGGTCCCCTGTACACGCATCCGGGGGCGGCGAAGGCCGATGCCCGTACTACCGCGATTCATCGGATCTCCTCCGATGATTTCGCGAAGCAGGAGAAGGTCCATGTCCGGCAGGTTGGCGACGATGTGTGGGATCCGTACCACACCGACACGAGCTGGCGGCTTGTTCCGACGTGGGGTGCGGTGTTGCGGGCGGTGCAGTTGCCCGAGGTGGGTGGGGACACGATCTGGGTGGATGCGGCGCTGGCGTACCAGGGCCTGTCCGAGGAGGTGAGGGAGCGGCTCGAGGGCCGCCATGTCACCCACGACTTCCGGGCTGCGTTGCATGCTTCGGGGCATGACTATCCGGTGGTGGCGCATCCGGTCGTCCGGATCCACCGGGAGACCGGGGAGAAGATCGTGTGGGTGAACTTCACGCAGCGGCCGACGATCGTCGGGCTTGACCGCGCGGAGAGCAGGGAGTTGCTGACTGCGGTCATTGACCAGTATCGCAGGCCGGAGAATCAGGTGCGTTTCGCCTGGCGGCCGGGTTCGGTTGCGTTCTGGGACAACCGGGCGGCTGTGCATTACGCGGTTCGCAACTACGGGTCGACGCCGCGCCTGCTCGAGCGCATCCTCATCGCTGACGAGCCGCTCTACGCCGACCTGTAAACCGCTGCCCGGACCGGC
>NZ_JANEZT010000746.1 GCF_025403405.1 Frankia tisae | reverse complement strand
CGGTTGGTGCGGCGGCGGCGGCGGTCGTCCGGGCGGTGGCGGACGGTGGCGTCGCGGTCGGCCTGGACGGGCTGCTGGTCGGCGTCCGGGCGGAGGTGGCGGCGGGCGTGACGCCGGGCGTGGCGGTGGGCCGGGCCGAGGGCGTCGTCCCCGGTGCGGCATCCGCGCTGGGAAGTACCGACGTGGTGGTGTAACCGGCCGTCCAGGCGAGGACGGCGCGCAGGTAGCTCGCCGAGGGGTTGTAGCTGTAGATCGCGGCCCGCAGCGCGGCGGGGTCGGTGAGGTCGCGGTCGTGGCGGCAGAGGTAGCCGGCGGCGGAGAGGGTCGCGTCGTCGGCGTTGTTCGGGTCGGCCTGGCCGTCGCCCGATCCGTCGCGGCCCGCCCACGCCCAGGTGGTGGGGATGAACTGCATCGGCCCGACGGCCCGGTCGTAGCGACGGTCGCCGTCGAGCCGCCCGCCGTCGGTGTCCCGGAGCAGGGCGCGGCCGTCGTGTCCGTCCAGCGCCGGGCCGAGGATGCGGCTGGTGATGGTGCCCTCGGCGGTGATCGCGCGGCCGATGCCGTGGCCGGACTCGATGCGGCCGATGCCGGCGAGCAGCTGCCAGCGCAGATGACAGCCGGGCTGTTCGGCGGCGGCGCGGTCCGCCGCCTTCCGGTAGGCGGCCAGCATCCGGGCGGGGATCCGCCGGTCGGCGGCGGTCAGCGTCCCGGCGGCCGACGGTGGCCTCGTGGCCGGCGATGGGCTGGCGGTGGCGCTCGCGGGCGGCTGGCTGCCCGGCGTCGGCGTCGGCGTGCCGGCGGTCGGCGTGGTGCCGGTGTCCGGGACGGCCGGCTGGAGAGGGGGAAGATCGAGGTCGTAGTCCCGAGTGGGAGGGTGCGCGGCCGGTGGCGGGGCGGCGGCGCGTGC
>NZ_JANEZT010000745.1 GCF_025403405.1 Frankia tisae | reverse complement strand
ACCCCACCACCGCATCCAGCAGGGAGAACAGCCATGGCAGGCACCACCCCCGTGACCGACAGCACCTTCACCGCCGAGGTCCTACAGAGCGACGTACCGGTCCTGGTGGACTTCTGGGCCGAGTGGTGCGGCCCGTGCAAGATGGTCGGGCCGGTCCTCGAGGAGATCGCCAAGGAGCACGGCGAGAAGCTGCGGATCGTCAAGCTGAACATCGACGAGAACCCGGAGACGGCGCGGAACTACCAGATCATGTCGATCCCGACCATGGCGGTCTTCGTCAAGGGCGAGGTGGACAAGAGCATCGTCGGCGCGAAGCCGAAGGCTGCCCTGCTGCGCGACCTCTCGCCCTACATCTGATCCTTCCCCGCGACACCTGATCCTCCCCGACGGCCACGCGGCGCTCACCCTTGCGGGTGGGCGCGGCAGCGGCCGCCGCCTACGGCCCGCCGAGCGTCCCTGCCGGCGGGCCGTAGGCATATCCCGGGACCCGCCGCCGGCTGCGGCTCGCTTTCAGCCCACCTCGCCCCGAAGCCGGCCGCCAGGATGGGATGCCGTATCACAGCGCAGACAGATCGGTCACGCAGGGTCAATGGCGGAGGATCCCGCTCGCGGCCGGTCGGACCACGCGGGCATGCCCTAGGCTTGAGATTCAGCAATCGGCAGTCGGGAAACAGTTCGTCGACGCGGCGGTCCCGACCACCGGGTTCCGCCGGGGAACACGTTGGGGGCAGGCAAGCTGAAAGGTACACGTTCGTGAAGCTGTTGCGGCTGGGAGACCAAGGTTCCGCCGTCGCCGAGGTTCGGGCGGCCCTGACCTATCTGGGTTTTCTCCCCGCGACCCCCCGCCAAAGCGGGGAACGGGGCAATGTTGCGCCGCCCGGAACACGTCCCGGGGAGTCGATGGGGACTGAACTGCCCC
>NZ_JANEZT010000744.1 GCF_025403405.1 Frankia tisae | reverse complement strand
GTCCTCCAGCACGACGCGCTGCGTCGTGCTGGAGGACAGTGCCTCGGGCGCGTCGGCGGCACGGCGAGCAGGCGGCTGGCCCGCAGGTACGGCTCGGGATCCGGCTTGCCGCGCACCACCTCGTTCCCGGCGACCGACACCTGGAAGCGTGCGGCGCCCATCGCGCCGAGCACGTGGTCCATGAGCACCCGGGCCGACGACGACACCAGCGCCAGCGGCACCCGGTGCGCCGCGAGCTCGTCGAGCAGGTCGACGGCGCCGGGTCGCGCGACGATCGCCCCGGGCGCGGCGAACAGCTCGACGATGCGGCCCATGACGAACCGCGCCGCCTCCGCGAAGCGCGATCCATCCACCCCGAGCAGCGACAGCATGAGGTGCAGCGCGGTATCCGGGCCGCGGCCCATGAGCGCCGTCTTCATCTCGGGGGTGAAGACGCCGCCGAGGTGGGCGGCGAGGTCCTCCTGCGCCCGCGTCCACAGCCGCTCGGTGTCGACGAGCAGGCCGTCCATGTCGAACAGCACCGCCGCCGGCGCGCGCCCTCCACGTGGCTCCGCGACGGCAGACGTCATCCGTCGAGCCTGGCACATTCGCCTCCCCCACGGGCCTCGATCGCGCCGCCGGCGTGGCCGTGTACAGGTCCCGGCCGCACCCCGGCCGGCGCACGACCCGCCGGGGTGCGGCCTCAGCGCGGGCCGCCGGGGGTCAGGAACCAGCGGACGACAGCGGCGGTGCCGGCCCGGTTGGAGCCGAGATGGTCGACGCCCGCGCCGAGGTCGACGATCGGGGCGTCGATACCGTGCCCGCGCAGCGCCGTGCGGCAGTGCTCGCTGTTCGCGCGGGGAACCTGGGTGTCCGCGCCGCCGACATAGAGCCGCACCGGCACCGGCACCGGCGGCGGCGGTGGCGGTGGCGGTGGCGGTGGT
>NZ_JANEZT010000743.1 GCF_025403405.1 Frankia tisae | reverse complement strand
TTATATCAGACAATATTTTTTTTTTTCAAGCAGAAGACGGCATACGAGTTGAGCGCTAGTCTCGTGGGCTCGGAGATGTGTATAAGAGACAGGGGTAGGCCTGCGCCGGGCAAGCCGCCTGTGACGAGTAGGTCGCCTGCGCCGGGCAAGCCGCCCTCGACGGGTAGGCCTGCGCCGAGCAAACCCTCGACGGGTAGGCCTGCGCCGGGCAAGCCGCCTGTGACGGGTAGGCCTGCGCCGGGCAAGCCGCCCTCGACGGGTAGGCCTGCGCCGAGCAAACCCGTGACCGGGTCTTCCGGCGGCACAGATCGCTCCACGACCAGACCATCCAGGCCTCGCGACCCGGCGCCGGCCCCGGTCAGCGGCAAGGGTTCCTTCCCCGGCCAGTCCGATGACAGCACCGGCCGTCCCTCCGCCTCGAATACCCCGGCTCGAACCTCGCCTCGCGGGGGCGATCGGCCCACCCGCACCGTCCGCCCGACGCCCCCGCCGCCACGCGCCGGTGAGCCTGACGGCGCCGGTGGGTCTGACGGCGCCGGTGGGTCTGTCGGGTCCGGTGGGTCTGACGGCGCGGGTGGGTCTGTCGGGTCCGGTGGGTCTGTCGGGTCCGGAGGGGCCGGTGGCGCGGGCAGATCCGACGGGTCCGGTGACGCGGGCGGGTCCGGCGGTGGCTCCGGCAGCGGCCCGGCAGGCTCCTTTGGCGGGGGAGTCGGTACCACCGCTGGCGCGTCCGAGGGTTCCGACCATGTCGGCTTGATCGTGCGGAGCTGACGAGCGGGTCCTGGATGTTCAGTGGCCGTGGGCGACCTGATCGGGTGATGGGCGCGGGAAGCATTGCGGTGCGATGCGCACGATCCCGGGGCTCAGACCGTACAAAATGCACCGCAACCGGCCCCGCCCTGGTGCGGACTTCCTCGTCTAAGCGGGGGCGGCG
>NZ_JANEZT010000742.1 GCF_025403405.1 Frankia tisae | reverse complement strand
AGCCGCGCCCTGCCCACCAGCCATTACACCGGGCTCCCCGACGGGCTCCCCGACGGCACCGGGGCCCTCCCTGCCGGGGCCCCGGGGAACCATCTCGGTGGTGTCCGTCCCCGGGTACGTGTAGAAGCCGCGGCCGGTCTTGCGGCCCAGCAGGCCGGCCGCGACGAGCTGGCCCAGCAGCGGCGCCGGGGCATGCAGGTGATCGCGGGTCTGGTCGTACATCGACGCGAGGATGGCGTGCGCGGCGTCGAGGCCGATGAGGTCCAGCAGGGCCAGCGGCCCCATCGGGTGACCGCAGCCGAGCCGCATCGCGGCGTCGATGTCCTCCCGGGTGGCGAAGCGCGCCTCGACCATCCGCACCGCGTTGTTGAGGTAGCCGAACAGCAGCGCGTTGACGATGAACCCGGCCCGGTCCGCGGCGACGACGGCCGTCTTGCCGACCACGCCCACCAGCGAGACCACCGCGGCCAGGGCGTCGGGGTCGGTCACCACCGTGCGGACGACCTCGACCAGGCCCATCACCGGGGCCGGGTTGAACCAGTGCATGCCGAGCACCCGCGCCGAGCGACCGGTGCCCGCGGCCAGCTCCGTCACGGACAGAGAGCTCGTGTTCGTCGCGAGGACGGTCGCCGGCGGACAGACCTCGTCGAGCCGGGCGAACAGCGCGGTCTTGACATCGAGCCGTTCGTCGACCGCCTCGATCACCAGGTCGCAGTCGGCCACCGCGGCGAGTTCGGTGCCGAGGCTCAGCCGGCCGAGCAGGTCACCGCGGTCGGCGTCGGCCAGGCGGCCGTGCCGGGCCGCCCGGTTCAGGGAACGCTCGATCCGGGCGCTCCCCCGGGCCAGCGCTTCGGCGTCCCGTTCGACGCCGACGACGTCGAGCCCGGCCCGGGCCAGCACCTCGGCGATCCCGGCCCCCATGGTGCCGAGCCCGAC
>NZ_JANEZT010000741.1 GCF_025403405.1 Frankia tisae | reverse complement strand
CGGTGGCGGTGCGGTCGCCGCTGCCGGTGGCCAGCAGGGTGCCGTCGGGGCTGAAGTCGACGGCGTGCACGGCACGGCGATGGTCGGTGATCTCGGCGAGGACGGTTTCGGTGGTGGGGTCGGCCACCGAGTAGACCCGCACCGTGCGGTCCTTGCCGGCGACGGCGAGCAGGTCGCCATCCGGGCTGAACGCCACGGTGAACACTGGTCCGCGGGCACCGGTCAGGGTGACCGTGGCGCTCGGGTGGGTCGGGTCGGCGAGATCCCACAGGATGACGGTGCGGTCCTCGGCGCCGGTGGCCAGCAGGGTGCCGTCGGGGCTGAACGTCACCGCCCGCACGGCGCTGCGATGCCCGGCGAGGATCGCCGCGCGCCGTGGCACCCCCGGCTCGGCGAGGTCCCACAGCAGCACCGCCCGGTCGTCGCCGGCGGTGGCCAGCAGGGTGCCGCCGGGGCTGAACCCGAGGTCGTGCAGGTAGCCGCGGTGGCCGGTCAGCGTCATCAGCGCCACCGGGTGGGCCGGGTCGGCGACCTGCCACAGCACCGTGGTGCCCGCGTCGCCGGCGGCGGCGAGGATCCGCCCGTCGGGGCTGAACGTCACCGCCCGCGCCCACTCCTGGTTGATCCGCCGGCCGTAGCCGACGGCGGCGATCAGGCGCGGGGCGTCGGGGAACGCCGCCTGCCACAGGCGCACGGTGGTGTCGGTGCCGGCGGTGGCGACCAGCGCGGCGGTCGGGCTGAAGGCGACGCTCATCGGATGGCCGCGGTCCTCGCCCAGGACCGCCAGGCGACGGGCGGCGGACAGGTCGCGGGCCGCGCCGCGGGTGCGCCGTTCACCGGCGCCGGTGAACGTCGCACCGCCCGCGGGTGCGCCGGTATGGCCGCCCGCCGGCGGGGCGATCGGGGGTCGTCCGCTGTCGGGGGCGCTGAACGTGGT
>NZ_JANEZT010000740.1 GCF_025403405.1 Frankia tisae | reverse complement strand
GCCGACCAGCGCCGACGCTGCGAGGCAGACTGCGCCGGCCGCGCCGGACAGCCGGGCGGCGGCGACGACGTCGGCCCCCCGTGGTGGTCGGCCGAAACCCAGCTCGGGCCGGTACTCGACCCGGTACGGGTAGCGCAGTTCCCCGCCGAGGCGCAGGCCCAGCGCCCCGGCGAACGCGGCCTCGACCATCCCCGCGTTCGGACTCGGATGGGACCGGCCGTCGCGGCGCATCACCCAGAACGCGTCGGCGGCGCTGCCCCCGACGACCGGCGCGCACAGGCAGGTCGCGAGCGCGCACAGCCGGGCCGGCAGGAGGTTCACCAGATCGTCGAGGCGGGCCGCCGCCCACCCGAACCGTTCGTAGCGGTCGCTGTGATGCCCGATCATCGCGTCGAGGGTGTTCACCACCCGGTAGCCGGCCAGCCCCGGCAGCCCGGCGACCGTCCCCCACCACAGCGGCGCGGCCACGGCGTCGCAGGTGTTCTCGGCGATCGACTCGATGGCGCCGCGGGCGATCCCCGCCTCGTCGAGCAGCGACGGGTCCCGCCCGCACAGCGTTGGCAGCCGCGCCCGGGCGGCGGTCAGGTCGCCGGCGAGCAGCTCGGCACCGAGCCGCCGACCGTGACGGCGCAGCGACGCCCCCCCGAGCACCACCCAGGTCGCCACCGCGGTCATCGCGACCGCCGCGCCGCCGCGGTCCCAGCCGCCGGGCCGGTCCCAGCCGCCGGGCCGGTCCGGCGTGGACCGCGCCCGCACCGCCCGGGGACGTACCCATGCGTGTTCGACGGCGGCGGCGGGAACGGCGACGGCGGCCAGCAGCACAGTGGTGTGCAACGCGCCGGCGGCGCGGCCGTCCCGGTAGAGCAGCCGTTCCAACCGGCCGGCGGCCCGTCCGAACCCGGCGACGGGGTGCAGCCGCGCCGGATCGGCGAGCAGGGCGTCGAC
>NZ_JANEZT010000073.1 GCF_025403405.1 Frankia tisae | reverse complement strand
GGAGCGCTAGTCTCGTGGGCTCGGAGATGTGTATAAGAGACAGGTTGGAACGCTGGTCGGCTGGGGGGTGCTCTCCCACGGCGGGGGGAGGCAGTGCGGAGGGCTGCTCGTCGCACCGATGTTGAGGAGAGAAACCGGGTGAGCAGCAACGCGACGACCAGCAGGATCATCAGGCGTAGGAACGCCAGGCACATCTCACCGCCGTGCCCATCATGACCCATCCCCGTCGTGGACGGAGTCATGACCTGCCGCTGCCTGGGATGAGTCGCCGACGAAGCGGCCGGGGATGCGGGCACGTCGGCCTCGTGCATCACCGACGCCCCGGCCTGCTCGGTGATGGTGGCATGGCGGTCGTGGCCCAGGTGCGTGGATAGTCCGCCATGCATGAGCAGAATGCCGAGGAGGACGGGTACGACGAGCAGGAACGGCGCCAGCCCGGCAGTGACGGTCTTGCCGTGGGGCCGGGCGCTCACGGGTCCAGTCTGCCTGACGGAAAGCTGGTCGGCTCGCAGGTGACGGGTCCGATCCTTCTGCGCCGGGGCGAGATCGGCGAGTTAGCGGACCCGGCCAACCCAGTAGGTGGAGGTGTAGATGGGCTGCAGGTTGACGGTGCGTCCGGACTGCGGGGCGGCCCACATGTAGCCGTTGCCGGCGTAGATACCCATGTGGGTGATGTTGGAAGGGCTGCCGAAGAAGATGAGATCACCGGGCTGCTTGCCGGATTTGGGTATGCGGATCGTGGCCTGGAACTGCTGCTGGGCGGTACGGGGCAGGTTCCGGCCGAGCTGCCTGTAGACGTACTGGGCGTAACCCGAGCAATCGAAGGCATACGGTCCCGCGGCGCCCCAGACATAGGGTTTGCCCTTCTGAAGTGAGGCGAGGTAGACGGCCTTCGCGCCGATCCCGCTCGCAGGAACCTCGCTCACCACGGAAGGCGTAACCGCAGTCGAGCTCGAGGTGCCTGTGCGGGTCTGCTGCGAGGGGGCCGGTGCGGTGACGGTGACGGTCACCGCACCGGCGAGGGAGGGACGCAGAGCGTCCGATCCGTCGAACACGGCGGTGATCGTCGTGGTGGACAGCAGCCGGGCCGAGATGTATGCCTCGCCCGCGCCATTGGTGCGTAGCCGAGCGGTGGTGCTCCACTTCGGGCCGTCGACGACCGCGATCCGCACCGTTTCGTCGGCGAGCGGGGCCTGCCGGTCCACACTGACCGCACGAACCGTGAAGATCACGGGCGAGTTCGGCGTGATCGTGGAACGATCGGAAGTGATCGACAGGGCGGTGAAACTGGACGCCGTGGCCGGAGCTGCGATCGCGCCGACCGGCGGTGTGGCCTTGTCGTGCTGCGTGGGCGGATGCGGGCGGCCGATCATGTCTGCCGCGGTGACCGGTGTGGAGGGCATCGCCGGGACGGTGTCGGAGGTGGCCAGGGCGAAGCCGGTGGATGCGGCAGCGAAGCTGCCCGTGGTCATCAGAGCGAGGGTCGCCGTTCGGCGTCGCGCCGGTGTCAGGCGTGCTGAGCGTAGACGGAGTTGCTCGGCGCCCCGCAGGAGGCGCGAGTCACCAGCGTGCCCGCTGTCTCGAGCCGGTAGACCGTCCCTACCAGTGCGATCCATCCGCAATCCTCCTTGGCCCCCATCCGATACGTACTACTATGACATGTAGCAGATCGGGCGAGAACGGACGGCCCCCCAACGCCGGAGCATCATCGAAGAGTGGAAGAAGCGGCGGAGAGGCGACGATTGCCGACCTGCCATCACTACTACTGAGGTCAGGAACCATGGTTCGGACGTCAGATGGTCGGAGGGCTCGCGGACGCGGTCTCGCCTGGGAGCGTGACGGCCACTCCTGATCGGTGAACGCCGGTCATGTGGTTGGCTCGAAGAGCGCCGTAGCGGCACTGATCGCCGTTTCGGGGGCTGGATGTGAGAGGAAACGGACGTGGTGGAGCAGCTCGGTGACCTGGAGGCCGAGATCATGGACCGGGTCTGGTCCGCCCGGGGGCCGGTGACCGTGCGCGACGTCCGTGGGCTGCTCGCTCGTCCTCTGGCTTACACGACCGTGATGACTGTGATGGATCGGCTCTTTCGCAAGGGTTGGCTGCGGCGGGAGCGGTCGGGCCGGTCCTACCGGTACCAGCCGGCGCTCAGCCGCAGCGCCTACACTGCGCGGTTGATGAGCGAGGTGCTTTCCGGGACGGAGGACCGGGGGTTGGCGCTGCTCCATTTCGTCGAGACCATGGGCGCGGCGGAGTACGAGTCGTTGCGCAGTGCCGTGCAGTGGCACGAGGCGCGGCGGATGCGGGGCGGCGACTCGGCATCCCCAGCATGATCGCCGCCCTGCTGGCGGTCTACGCCCTGCTCGTCGTCTATGGACTGCCGCATCCGTTGAGGCGGGCAGTCTGGACGTCCCGCGCACCCCGGCTCGCGATCACCATGTGGCTCGCCGCCGGGGTGTCCGCCGTCCTCGCCGTGCTCCTTGCCCTCGTGCTGCTGATCGTGCCCGCGCACACTTTCGGCGACCTACTCATCCTGCCGGTGCAGTGGTGCGGCTGGGCCGACCATCACCTGCCCTCTCTGACCTGGACCGTATCGCGGACGGTGGGGACCGCAGGCATCGTCGGTGTGCTGCTTCGACTCGGATATGCCACCGTCGGCGTGACTCTCGTGCAGCGTCGGGCGCGACTGCGTCACCGCCGCGACGTCCGTCTCGTGGGCCGTTTCCTCCCGACGCTTGACGTGTTCGTTCTCGACCATCCGCAGCCCAGCGCGTTCTGCCTGCCGGGAAGAGGCGGGACCGTCGTGCTGAGCGCCGGAGCGTTGCATACCCTGCCACCCGCCGAGCTGCACGCGGTGATAGCTCATGAGCGGACGCATCTCTACGGCCGTCATCACCTCGTCATCACCGGCGCGGTGGTCCTTGCTCGGGCGTTCGGGTTCGTCCCGCTCTTCGCCGATGCGCACGGCGAACTGCGGCGGCTCGTCGAACTCGCCGCCGACGACGGCGCAGCGCGACACTGCCCCCGCGACGCCGTCGCGCATGCCGTCCTGCGTCTCGCCGCCCCACCCGCCACCGCGTTGGGCATGGGAGGAGGCACCGCCGTGCGCCAGCGAGTCCTGCGCCTGCTCGCCGCACGAGAACCACTCGGCGCTCCCGCGGTCGCGGCGCGGGCGCTGTGGATCGCTGCGCTCCTCTTCTTGCCTCTCGCGGCCATTGCCCTACCCGCCCTCAGCGACCTCGGCTACCACTGCGCCTGACCCGGGGTGCTGCGCGCTCCTGCTGCTTATCCGCGAAGGGCTACTCACCGACGGAGTCGCCGCGGCGTTGAACCAGACGCTCGTCGCCGTCTCGGTCGGCATCGTCGTGCTCGCGGTCGCGTTCTGGGAACTGCACCAGCGCCGCCGCCCCGCGGCGGCCGGAGACGCCGCAGCCTGCAGCTGCGGCGGATGTGCCTGCTGACCCAAGGATCCGTGTATGACGTTCAGCCGCGCGCAGCACGCCCAGCCCCGCTCGGTGGTGGTCCTCCCCAGGCAGAGGGCCACCACCGTTCCACTTCCGACGGGCGATCGGCTCGGACCATCCCGTTCCCACCGTGGTCCGGGCTTCCGCTCAGTGCCTGCCCGACCACCAGCCCGGGAGACACTCGGAGTCCTGACCAACCGTGTTACTACTGAACGCGGCCGACGGAGTAAGACGACGTCCAAATCTTTGAGAGTTTCACCACGTCGCCGGTCTTCGGGGCGGCCCACATCTTTCCGTCGCCCGCATAGATTCCTTCATGGTAGATGCCGCCGGGCTGCCCGAAGAAAATGAGATCACCTGGCTGTTCGGAGCCCTGCGCTATGCGGGTGGTCGCCGCGTACTGTTGGTCGGTGGTACGGGGAAGGCTCTTACCAAGCTGCCTGTAGACGTACTGCACGAGGCCGGAGCAGTCGAAGCTGCTCGGTCCGGTCGCACCCCATACGTATGGCTTGCCGGCGTGCAATGACGCCAGGTAGACCGCTTTTTCCCCGATGCTCGTCGCCCCGGTGGCAGGTCCGGGAGGCGTGGACGCAGACTCAGTAGAGGTGACCGCGGTTCGCGTCTCGGCCCTGGACGCAGGTTTTGGTGACGCCGTCATCGGCGCAGTCGGCTGCGGCCGGGGGCGGACCCGGATGATCGCCGGCCCAGATGTCGCGGTCCCGAACGAGTCGTTGCCGGCGAACAAGGCCCTGACCTGGGTGGTGGTCAGGACCTTCGCGGTATAGCCGGCATAGCCGCGCCCATCTGTCCGAAGAATCTTGAACGTCGTCCACCCCGTCGAAAACTGGGCCTGCACGAGGATGTCCTGGTTGGCTACCGCGCTGCCCGATTGGTCGGTCAGCCGGAATCCGACCTCGGTCGGCTCGTCGGCATCGACTGTCAGGTCGGCGACGGCTGGGGCGAGGGACGCCGAAGCTCGTGCGGTCGCGATGGCGGGAGCACTCTGGCGCGGCACCAGCGACGTTCGGACCGCGGGAGTGACGGTTCTGCTTCCCACCGCGGCGCCGAGAGCGCCCGCGGCGACCCTCGTTTCCCCGGTTTCCGGGTCAGCGGGGGAGCCTTCGAAGGTGCTGGCCATGGCGACACCGGATATCGCCATCGTGCTCGTGGTGATCACGGCCACGGTCGTCCGGGTAGAGGTCCGCGCGAGCAGTGACCTGGCGTAAGAGGAAGCACGGTGTCGTCCCCGCCCCGATCTTGCAGATCGCCCTTCGGAGGAACAGATTTCGGCCGAATACACGTGAGCCCTTTCCCAGACGCCTGCGAGGTGAGCTGTCGGGTTCGGGCGGGAAGCCCGGCCGAACGCACAACGACGTCCGGCTTCACCCCGAGGGCGGCCGTCGAGGACGGGACGCCCGGAGAAACGTGGTTCCCCCGCTCCTGTCCCGGCTGCGCATGGAGGGGCCACCGGACCGGGGACAGGACTCGGCGTGCGGTCCGATGCTGCTTGGCGGTAACACGTTACCACTACGCACCATAGTAGGAAGAGAGGGGCGAGTTGACAACTGGCAACAGATGCCGAGCCGCGATGGCGGGGTTGACCGCTGGCCCGCCACAGGCGTGGGGATCACGAGGGACGCGGCCCGCGGGACCCTGTAGAGGGCCAAGTTCCGCGAAGCGCACGAACGCTCCCGTCGGGCGCGGAGTACAGGGGGCGACCGGTGACTGCTTGCAGCGAGCGCAGGAGGCCGCCGGCCTTGCCTTGCGCGCCTAGCATCTGCACCCCGGCCTACTACGAGCCGTAGTTGATCGGGTCGGCTCTCAGTGGTTCCGGGCTCTCCGAGTCCTGTCCCAGGTTCACAGGACCCCTTGCCTCCGGGCATGTCCAGGGGTGTCAGATCGTGAGCGGGCTGCCTGGGCTGCGCGCGGAGCGCGCCGATCGTCGGGCCCCAGAGGATGACCTCCAGCCAGTCACATGTGCCTGATTCTGGCGGGTGTACATGGCTCAGCGGGTGAGCGACGGGGTGTGCGCTGTACGTCCAGCGGAGTGCGTCGGTGTCGTCGAGGGGGTAGTGAGGGTGCCCGGTAGTCGGAGGCGTTTGAGCAGAATGGCGTTGACGGCGACGATGATGCTGGACCCGGACATGGACACCGCGGCGATCTCGGGCCGCAGGACGAGCCCGAAGGCCGGTTCGAAGACGCCGGCGGCGATGGGGAGCGCGATGGCGTTGTAGCCGACGGCCCAGGCCAGGTTCTGGCGCATTTTGCGCAGGGTGCCGCGGCCGATGAGCAGGGCGGCCGGGACGTCGAGGGGATCGGAGCGCATCAACACCACGTCGGCCGTCTCGATCGCGACGTCGGTGCCGGCGCCGATCGCGATGCCGAGGTCGGCCTGGGCGAGCGCGGGGGCGTCGTTGACGCCGTCGCCGACCATGGCGATCCGCCGGCCGCCCTGTTGGAGCTTGGCAATCGTGGCGGCCTTGTCGCCGGGGAGGACCTCGGCGATGACGGTGTCGATGCCGAGCTGGCCGGCGATCCGGTTCGCGGTGGCCTCGTTGTCGCCGGTGAGCATGATGACCTCGACCCCGGCCTCGTGCAGAGCCCGCACGGCCTGGGCCGCCGTCGGCCGCGGGGCGTCCGCGAGCCCGATGACCCCGGCAGGTCGGCCGTCAACGGCGGCGAGCACCGCGGTCCGGCCGCCGGCGGCGAGAGCGTCGCGGCGCTCGCCGAGGTCTCCCGGCCGAATGCCTTCTTGGGCCATCAGCCGGAGGTTGCCGACCGCGACCCGCCGGCCGTCGACGGTGGCGACCGCGCCGTGCCCGGGGACATTGACGAACCCCTCCGCCCGCGCCCGCGCGACGCCCTGGGCGTCGGCGTGGCGGACCACGGCGGCGGCCAGCGGATGCTCGGACTCGCGTTCCACCGTGCTCACGAGCCGCAGCAGCTCGTCCTCGGTGATACCGCCGGCGTCGACGATGACGTCGGTGACCTCGGGTTCGCCCTTGGTCAGGGTGCCGGTCTTGTCCATGACGACGGCACCGATACGCGCCGAGGACTCCAACGCGGTCGCGTTCTTGAACAGGATCCCGCGCTTCGCGCCGAGCCCGGTACCCACCATGATCGCGGTCGGGGTGGCCAGCCCCAGCGCGTCCGGGCAGGTAATGACGACCACGGTGATCGCGAACAGGACGGCGTCCCGGGCCGGCCGGTCGCTGGCCAGTAGCCAGACCAGCAGTGTCGCGAGACCGCCCGACAGGGCGACGAGCACCAGCCAGAACGCGGCCCGGTCGGCCAGGCGCTGCCCCGGCGCCTTGCTGTTCTGCGCCTGCTGGACGAGGGCGACGATCTGGGCCAGGGCGGTGTCGGCGCCGACCTTGGTCGCGCGCACCCGCAGTGTGCCGGTGGTGTTGATGGTGGCCCCGATGACCCCGGCGCCGGCAGCCTTGTGCACGGGGAGGCTCTCCCCGGTGACCATCGACTCGTCGACGTCGGACTCGCCGTCCTCGACCAGCCCGTCGACGGCGATCTTTCCGCCGGGGCGGACGAGCAGCAGGTCGCCGACGACGACCTCGGAGGTGGGCACCTCGACCGGCTCGCCGTCCCGGACGACCAGGGCCCGCTCCGGCGCCAGTTCGAGCAGGGTGCGGATCGCGTCGTTCGCGCCACCGCGAGCGCGCATCTCGAACCAGTGCCCGAGCAGCACGAACGCGGCCAGGACGGTGGACGCCTCGTAGAAGACGTCACCACCGCCGGTCAACGTCACGACCAGCGAGTACGTCCAACCGGTACCGATCCCGACGGCCACCAGGACCATCATGTCCAGGGTCCGGCCCCGCAACGCCCGCACCGCACCGTCGAAGAAGATCCATGACGCCCAGCCGATCACCGGCAGGCTCAGGATCAGCTGGAACACGTCGTCACGAAGCCCGAACGGCGCAGCCACGTGGAAGCCCAGCACGTCCCGGCCGATCGACGACCACAACAGGATCGGCACCGAGAAGACCACGGCCACCAGGAACCGGTTACGCATGTCCGCGGCCATCGCCGCCATCGACATCCCGCCATGTCCACCGTGACCCATCGCGTCGTGCGGCGAGCCCACCGGCGTCTCCGGTGCCCCGGCGTGATGGTGGACCGGTTCGGCGAGCGGATCGCAGACATGCTGCGGTACAGATTGACCCCTGCAGTGATACCCACAGTCACGTACCCAGTCGGCAAGCCGGGCTGCCGACGTCCGCTTCGGGTCGAACCGCACCGCCGCGGTTTGTGCGACCGGGTTGACCACTACCTCGATGACGCCCGGTTGGCGTCCCAGCACCGACTCGACGCGTGCCTTCTCGGTCGCCCATTGCAGCCCCGAGACCTCCAGGACGGCGGTCGAACCGTCGTCGCGAGGGCCGTCCGGTCGATGCTGCTGCACGACTGGCTCCATTTCGTCTCGCGGGCCGCGTCGACGCCAACGCCACTCACGACGTTGGGTAGTAGTCTTCCGGCCCTTTCGTGGAGCGTGAGACATACCCTCCCAGGGTACCCTCCCTGCGAGCACCCAGCTGTGTCTGTGCGGTGAGCTGGTCCTATTCGGCAATGATCGTGGAGCATCCTTGCGCTTCCGGCGCGCCGTCATCTAGATCGGATAGTCGACGGTAGGCAGGTCGTACTATGCATGGTAGGAGGTGGGTGTCACGGCCCCGGACGAAGCTCGCAGCATGGGCTCGGCCATGGGCAGGCAGCCGAGCAGAGACCGGTGGCCTGCCGCATGGCGGTCCGTAGGGCTCGCTGTCGCCGCAGCGGCAGTGCTGGTCGGTGTCGTCGCCATGCATATGGGCTTGGCCCCGGTGGCGATCGAGCCGCCGGTGGGAGACGTGCACGCTATCCACACCATGGCGACCCTCGTCGCCGGCCGGCCCGCCGACGACGTTGTCATCCGTCCAGACCAGCATGCCGTCCACATGACGGCCGAGTCCCGCTCAGACATGGTCGGCGCCCAGGAGTCTGTGCGCCTCCCCGCGCTGACTGATCGGGATGGGATGGCAGCACACGCCGGCGGCGTCTGCCTGGCGCTGGCGGTGCTGGTGCTGTCGTTGCTCGTCCTCGGCGCCTGGCGCGCCGGCCGATCGACGGCGGATGATGCGCCGCTCAGCGCACGAGATTCGCTCATGCCCTGCCGATCGCGACCACCGACTCCTTCACTCGCACAGTTGTGCGTTCTCCGGACGTAAAGGGTCGGACCCGGTAGCTCCCCGGGACCGATCCTGCTCACGCGGCCGGGCGTTTCCACGCCCGCCGGATCCCGCGATACGTCTGGAGTATCGGCATGTCCTCATACAGACCCAGGACACCGGTGTCCCGGTGGTCCACCCGCCGCCGGCTGCTCACTTTTCTCGTGGCCGTCACCGTCACGGCCGTAGCAGTCATTACCGGTCTGGTCGTGAACCAGACGAGCAGCACCCACGAAACATCCGTATCCCCATCGTCGCAGCAGGTGACCGATGTCGAACGGGCACGTCCGGTGTCCGGTCGGACCGTCACTCGGGAGATCACCGCCCGTCAGGCGACGGTCGACATCGGCGGGCGGAAGGTGAACACATGGACCCTCGACGGCGTCCTGCCTGGCCGCGAGCTGCGGGTGGGGGTGGGCGACCGGTTGCGGGTGACGTTGCACAACCGTCTCCCGGCCGAAACCTCGCTGCACTGGCACGGCCTCGAGCTACGCAACGATATGGACGGCGCGCCTGGTGCGGGCGGCCCTCCAGCGGTGGCGCCGGGCGGGACCTTCACCTATGACTTCGTCGTCCCATCCCATCCGGGTACGTACTTCTTCCACAGCCATGTCGGTACGCAGCTCGACCGGGGGTTGTACGCACCGCTGATCGTCGAGGATCCCGCGGTCCGAGGTGATGACGATGCCGACGCGGTGCTCATGCTCGACGACTGGACCGACGGTCTCGGACGTTCCCCCGACCAGGTGCTCGCGGATCTACGAGCCCGGGGCATGGCTGGCATGTCAGACAAGGGCAGCGACTCGACCGGCATGCCCGGTATGGACCACGGCTCGATGGACGGTACGGGTTCCGGCGACCCGCACACCGGCGGCATGGGTCCGGGCGAAGCGGACTCCGGGGATGTGCAGTATCCGGCCTATCTGATCAACGGTCGCAGACCGGAGGTCCCCTACACACTCGCCGTCCGGCCCGGACAGCGGGTCCGCCTTCGGCTTGTCAACGCCGGGTCGGACACGGTTTTCCGGCTCGCTGTCGGTGGTCATCAGCTCACCGTCACCGACGCCGACGGAAGGCCAGTCCAGCCCGTGACCGTCGACACGCTGCTGATCGGCATGGGCGAGCGTTACGACGTCGTCATCACGGCCGACACCGGGACCTTCCCCATTTTCGCCGCTCCGGAGGGGAAGGACGGCATGGCGATGGCCGTGCTGCGCACGGCGGCAGGAAGCATGCCAGATCCAGCGGTACGACCAGCCGAACTGAACGGCCGCCTGCTGTCCTACCGCGACCTCACCCCCGTGCCGAACGACGTCCTTCCGGCCCGCCCCCCGGATCGGGTGCTGAACGTCGATCTCGGTGCTGATGCGGTCGGCTACCGTTGGACGATCAATGGTCGGACCTTCGAGAATCGGTCCGCTCTGCAGGTGCGTCAAGGTGAACGCCTCAGGCTGGTCTTCCGAAACACAACGATGATGAACCATCCGATGCATGTGCACGGGCACACCTTTGCCCTACAGCCGCCAACGTCGTATGGAGCCCGCAAGGACGTGGTGATTGTCCCACCGATGCAGACGGTCACGGTCGACCTGCAAGCGGACAATCCCGGCCAGTGGATGGTCCACTGCCACAATTCCTACCATCAGGCGGCAGGAATGATGACTGTGCTGTCCTACGTGACGAACTAGGAGCCAGCGGCCGGCCCATCGGCTTTCCCTTCCTGGCGGCGCCGATGGGCTGCCTGCCACTTTCAGGCAAAGCGGTAATATTGGTAACCGGCGCCGGCGACGAAGAGGCGCAGGCGCCTACCTTCCATGCATTGGACGAGCTTCGGGGAGGCTATCCACGTCTGGACTACCTCTTCCGGGGCAGCGACAATCGTGGCCGTTGTGGTCAGGCCGGGCTCGGTGGCCTGACAGTGCCGGCCGTTTGCTCTCGGTGAGATAGCCTGGCGCTGTGATGGCCAGTCGCGACAGGATGCTGGGATGGCGATCCGTCGCGGCTCTCCTCCTGCTCGCGGCGCTCGCGAGCTCGCTACTCTCGGCGTTGCTGTGCGGGTCTGCGGAGCACTCGGCGCGCGGCTTTGAGGCGCTGGGCGGCGCCAGCCTCGTGAGCGTGGGAGAACGCCCTCATGCTTCATCCGCGGTGGGCGCAGAGAGCCATCATGATGGCGAATTCCATTGCCCTGACCGGATCGCCGATCTGGTTCTCTTGGGCGCCACGGGTTTGATCCCCGCTGTGGGTTCGGTGTTCGCGCTGGCTGCAGCCGTCTTCCTGCTGTCCGCCCTGGTCTTGTTCGTTTCCGGCTGTCCCCGCCTCCGGCGCCAGACGGTTGCTCCTGACCGCCTCCCGTGTCGGCTGGCACAGCTGTGTGTGCTGCGAACCTGATACTCGCCTCGCTTTGAGTACGGACGTCTGATCGCCCCTGCGTGCTGTGACCTGCGTGGTCGCCACCGCCGAAGTTGAGTAGGTGGCATGCCGACCCCGCGCCGGCTCGTCGTCGCAGCCCCCTGACGGGGGCGCGAAAATGTGGACCGCAACCGGCGAATGCGTTCGGTATTCCACCATCTCGCGATGCTCTCACTTGTGAAGGATATCCGCTATGCGGAAAACCGTCGTTACACGTATCCCCCCGGTCCCGGGCCAGCCGCTCGGTACGCCGCCGATGGCAGACTCCCCGGCGAGCGTGGTCGGCGACACGCCAGTTCTTTGGATTCCCGACGTCTGTTTCGGTAGTGCTGGCGGGTTCTGGGCGAAGTTGGAAGGTCACAATCCGGGTGGCATTAAGGACCGGCCCGCCCTGCACATGGTGGCCTGTGCCCGAGAACGCGGCGAACTGGCTCCTGGCCGCGCGGTAGTCGAGTCGACCAGCGGCACACTGGGGCTCGGGCTGGCCCTGGCAGGAATCGTCTACGGCCACCCGATCATCCTGGTGACCGATCCGGGCCTGGAACCGCTCATGCACCGCCTGCTGACCGCCTACGGCACTCGGCTAGAGATCGTCGAGCGGCCTCATCCGACCGGGGGCTGGCAGCAGGCCCGGCGGGACCGGGTCCAGGCACTGCTCGGCGAGCATTCCGGCGCGTACTGCCCAGACCAATACCACAACCCGGACAACGTGGCGGCCTATGAAGGACTGGCACGGGAGGTGGCACAGCAGGTCGGCCGGGTGGACGTGCTGGTGTGCAGCGTCGGCACGGGAGGTCACAGCGCCGGGGTGTCGCGCGTGTTGCGCGAGATGTTTCCGGACCTGCGCCTCGTGGGAGTCGACACGATCAGTTCAACGATCTTCGGGCAGCCAGACGGACCGCGGCTCATGCGGGGTCTCGGAAGCAGCATCTATCCACGTAACGTCGCCTATCAGGAGTTCAGCGAGGTCCACTGGGTAGCGCCCGGCGAGGCGGTGTGGGCCTGCCGGCGGCTGGCGGCAGCACGATTCGCCAGTGGTGGATGGAGCGTCGGAGCGGTCGCGCTGGTGGCGTCCTGGTTGGCGCGGCGCGAACCGAACGGCACCCGCATCGTGGCGATCTTCCCCGACGGTCCGCAGCGATACTGGAGCACCGTCTACGACGACGGATTCTGCGCCGAACACGGACTGTTGGGTATGGTGCCCGCCCAAGATCCCGACCATCTTGAGCATCCCTCCGAACGGGCTGTCGACCGGTGGACCCGATGCGCGAGGGTCGTCGATCCGCTCGCCGATCCTCGGCTCGCCGGACACGGGGAGCGCCACCCATGAGGACAACGCTCGCGCAAGCGCGTTCCTTCAACGGGCCGATCCGCCTGCTGCTGGTCAACCAGCTCGGCATCAACATCGGCTTCTACATGCTCATGCCCTACCTGGCCACCTACCTGGCCGGAACGCTCGGCCTCGCCGCCTGGCTGGTGGGTTTCGTCCTGGGGGTACGCAACCTGAGCCAGCAGGGCATGTTCCTGCTCGGAGGAAGCCTCGCCGACCGTTTCGGCTTCAAACCAATGATCATAGCGGGACTCGCCTTGCGCACGGCTGGTTTCGCACTACTCGGAGTAAGCAACGCTATTCCGGCACTGATAGTCGCCTCGGCCCTGACCGGTTTTGCCGGGGCGCTGTTCAACCCGGCGGTGCGCGCCTACCTCGCCCAGGAAGCCGGGGAACGGCAAGTCGAGGCGTTCGCGGTGTTCAACGTCTTCTACCAGCTCGGCATCCTGCTCGGCCCCCTTCTCGGGCTCGCCCTGCTCGCCGTCGACTTCCGACTGATCTGCGCCATCGCTGCCAGCCTGTTCCTGGTGCTCACCGTGCTGCAGGTGCGGGCCCTGCCCACGAGGAAGGCCGATCCGTTCGCCGCCGAAGCCACCGCCGACGACAGGATGCGGGACTCCATCCTGCGTGCCTGGCGCATGGCGCTGGCGAACCGGCCGTTCCTCCTGTTCTCCCTCGCCATGATCGGGTCGTATGTGCTCACCTTCCAGGTCTACCTGGGCCTGCCGATGGAGGTGCGCAGGCTGACCGGCGGCGAGGTCGGGGTCATGCTGCTGTTCGCCGTGTCCGGGCTGCTTACCGTCGCCGGCCAGGTGCGACTCACCGCCTGGGCGAAGGCCCGCTGGACCCCCGCAGAGGCCATGGTCCGCGGACTGGTGCTGATGGGCCTGGCATTCCTGCCGCTCGCCGTGGCCGCGTCCGCCGACGGTAACCAGCTGGAAGGATCGCGGGTTGCCCCGCAGCCGCTGCTGACGCAGGCCGTGGCGCTGCTCCCCGTGCTCGCCGCCGCTGTCCTACTCGCAGTCGCAACGATGATCGTGTATCCGTTCGAGATGACGACCATTGTCACGCTCGCCGACAACCGCATGATCGGTACCTACTACGGCCTGTACAACACGCTGTCCGGCATCGGTATCGCCGCCGGCAACCTGCTCACCGGCGTCGCCCTCGACGCCGGCCGGACCGCTGGGCTGCCCGCCCTTCCCTGGGCGCTGCTGATGGTTGTCGGTGGATGCTGCGCGGTCGCCGTCCACCGCCTCGAGCGCGGCGGCCGGCTCGCGCCTCGGCCGGCGCAGCCACCGGACCAGGCGGAGGGAACTTCGGTGATGGTCAGCAGCTCTCCACCAGGGAGATCATAGGGAGCGGCCGGAGCCGTTCCCCGAGGTCGTCGCGGTGCGCGTCGAGCGGCTCGGTCGCGTGCGCTCCAGCCATCACGAGGAACTACTATGCTCGGTAGTTGATGTGTTCTACGGCCGGTCGAAGATGTCCCGGCGTGGACCGCGATGGGTCGTGCCGGGATGGGAAGGGACGTGGGCCGATGCTGCTGGCAGCCGGTGCGAATGTCGGTTCGGTGGTGACTTCCGGATCGCTGGTGTTGGCCTTGCCGATCGCGCTTGCGGCGGGGGTGGTGTCGTTCGTCTCACCGTGCTGCCTGCCGCTTGTTCCCGGCTATCTCTCGTACGTCACGGGGCTCAGCGGTGCCGAGGTCAGCCGGACAGCCAATGCGGTGTCCGGCCCGTCCCTGGCTGCTTCCAGTGACGGGCCGAGGGTCGGTGGCGAGGGCTCGAGCGCACAGGGCGAGCCGGCCCTCGCGACAGGTGTGAACACTGCCACCTCGGTCCGCGTCCGGACGACGACGTCCCCCGGACCTGCGGGTCTGCGGCCAAGCCAGTCGTGGCGGCGGAGCCGCATGCTGGCAGGCGGAATCCTGTTCGTCCTAGGCTTCTCGGCGGTCTTCGTCAGTTACGGAGCCGCGTTCGGTGGAGCCGGCCGGCTCCTTCTGATCCACCAGCAAGTGATCAGCAAGGTCCTTGGTGTTCTCACGATCCTCCTTGGGTTGATGTTCGCCGGGTTGCTGGGATGGCTGCCATGGGCAGGCCGGACGGCGCGATTCCGCTATCGGCCGGCCGCGGGCCTGGTCGGCGCGCCCATGCTGGGGGTGCTGTTCGGTATCGGCTGGACGCCGTGTATCGGACCGACGCTGGCCGCGGTGCTCAGCCTGTCCTTCAACACGGGCACCGCGGGGCGGGGGGCGCTTCTCTCCTTCGCCTACAGCCTGGGTTTGGGACTGCCGTTCATCGCCGCTGGGATGGCCTTCGAACGGGCGACGCTGGTCTTCTCGGTGATCCGGCGCCACTCCGCCGCCGTCATGCGTGTCGGCGGAACGATGCTGGTCCTGGTCGGTCTGTTGCAGGTCACCGGCCTGTGGGCCGAGTTGATCAGCCGTATGCAGGGCCTCGTAACCGGTTTCCAGGCGCCCTTGTAGGAGACCGTGTCCCTCGGCCGGCGGGCTACCTCACGCCGTAGGTCGTCCGTCGCGGGACACTCGACGATTCCTATCCGGTTAGTGACGAAGAGTCATGGGCGAGGCGTGTGAGGTCGGCGGCGTACTGCTGCGCGGTCGTTCCACCCGTATGGATCACTGTGGTGGTGTCCTTGGGACTGAACAGATACACCACGCCGGAGTGCTCGACGCTCTCTCCGCCCACGCCTTCCTTGATCACTGTTCTGGGTAGCTTGAGCTGGTCGAGGACCGCGCCGGTCGCGGTGGTCCCGCCACGCAGACCCACGAAGGTGGGGTCGAACTGATCGAGCCAGCGGCGCAGCACCGGCGCGGTGTCCGACGCGGGATCTTCGGTCACGAACACGACGTCGACCCGGCGGCGGACCTCCACCGGTAGCAGTGCCCGCGCGGCGGCGAGGTCGGCCATCGTGGTCGGGCAGACGTCGGGGCAACGGGTGTAGCCGAAGAACAGCACCGCGACCTTGCCAGCCGTGCGGGTACGGAAGTCGAACGTCCTCCCCGCCGTGTCGCTGAGAGTGAACGCTGGCCGAGGGATCGACGGGTCGAGGCGGGTGCCGGCGAAGCCACCGGAGTCGGTTGCCGACACCCGCACCGGCCCGTCGCTCCGCCCGCCGCAGCCGGCGAGCAAAGCCGCGGCGAGGAAGGCGAGGAACAGGCCGATGACCCGGTGAAGGACCTTCACGGTCCCACCTCGCTGTAGCGAACGGACCAGGTGAGGCCCCCGTCCTGGCTGGCGAGGATGCCGCGCCGGGCGACGGCCACGTACAGGGCCCCACCGGCGGCTGTCATGGCTTCGGGTTCACCGTAGGTGGTGCCGCGACGCGCCCAGGTACCTCCACGGTCCTCGGACCGCCACACCCCACCGGAGTCGTCAACGCCCCACACCGTTCCATCCGAGTGCCAGGCGAGGACGGCCAGCGGCGGCGCACCCGCGACCGGCCGCCACCTGCGCCCGCCGTCCCTGCTCGCGGCGAGACCCTCCTCCGTCACCGCAAGTACGGCATCCGGGTCTGTGGGACTGACGACGAAATCCCTCATCGCAAGCCGGCTACGCGCGTCCCAGGTCTTTTGGTCGACGCTGACAAGAAAGGCGCCGCCGGTCGCGTCGTAGCCATAGACCCTCCCGTGGGCAGCGGCGAGGGCGTGGAAATCCGCCTTGCCGTACAGGGACAACGGCCGCCAGTTCTGCCCGGCGTCGGTGGACTCCAGCAGGCCGAGGAGCGGCGGTGCCTCCTCGCGCAGATCCGGGTGCCCGGAGGCGAGGAAGGTATGCGCGCCCAGTACCGTGAAACCCATCGTGTCCTGGAATCGACCTGCGACCCGCTCGGCCGCTCCACGTTCGGGTATCCGGAACAGTCCCATGTGAGTCGCGGCGTACAGCGCGCCGTCCGCCGGATCGACCCCCAGACCGTGTACGTGCACGACGCCACCGACCTGATCAGCCTGGTCGGTGCCCGATCCGCGCCCCCCGGAATCCGGGCCCATCACCAGCAGTGGCACGGCGACGGCGACGGCAAGCACAGCGACTCCCACCCCGACGATCAGCACGATCCGCCGCGGCCGGCCCCAGGACGTGGCTCCGCCAGCCCGCGGCTGCTCCGTCGCGCGCCCGCCCATTGACCTCTCCTCAGTCCGAGTCGACCACCCGCAGCCCCACAGCGGCAACCACGGCTGATGATCAGTCGCCCGCTGATGCTCCACCGGGCCCACGTCGATATCTACTATGCCTTATAGTTGACATGGCTTCTACGGCAGGTCGAAGCAACGTGCGGCGGCGAACCAGACCTTGCGGGCGAGGGTCTACCATCGCCACATCGCCGCAGCCGTCCGGCAGCCCCACTCGGCTGCGGGGACCGCACATCTCGTACAGGTCTGCCGCCGGCAGAGGGAGGCGGTGACCATGCGCGGAGCAGGTGACCTGGAAGCCGCGGTCATGGACAGGCCGTGGTCTACGCAGGAACCTCGGAACGTCCAGATGGTGTACGAGGACTTGCCATGAGGGATATGGCATGACGGTCGCCGTCGCCCTGCTGGCCTATGCGACGGTGCTCGCCGTCACCTCACCCCGGTTGCTGCGCGGCGCGTCCTGGGCCGACCGCGCGCCACGGCTGGGGATCTGTCTATGGCAGGCGTTGTCCATGTCCGTGCTCGCCGCCGCCGCGCTCGCCGGGTTGGCGCTGGCCCTACCCAGCCCGCGTCTGAGCGCCAACCTCGCCGCGCTGCTTCGCGCCTGCATCATGTCCCTGCAGGCCTCGTACGCCACCCCCGGTGGCGCCGGCATCGCGGGCGCCGGATTGACCCTGACCACGATTCTCCTGCTCCGTGTTGGCTTCTGCGCCACCTCCGGCCTCGCCCGCGCCGGGCGCGAACGCCGCCGGCACGCCCGGAAACTCGCCGTCGTCGCTCGACCCGCTCCCGCCCTCGACGCGGTCGTCCTCACCCACCCCACGGCCGCGGTCTACTGCCTACCCGGCCGCGCCCGCCGGGTGGTCCTCACCACCGCGGCGGTCGAGACGCTCACCGCCGAGCAGCTGCGGGCCGTTCTCGCCCACGAGCGGGCGCACCTGGCCGAACGACACCACCTCATCCTGGCCGGTGCCGACACCTTCGCCCGCGCCTTCCCGCGCATCCCCCTGTTCATCGCGGCGCGCGCCGAGATCGCGCGACTCCTCGAGCTGGCCGCGGACGACGCCGCATGCCGCCACCACGAACGACGCTCCATCGCCGCCGCGCTCGCCGCCCTCGCCGGTGCAGGCCACCCCGAAGCCAGTCTGGCCGCAGGCGGCCCGACCGCGTTGGAACGCGTCCGCCGCCTCCTACGGCCTGCGAACCCGCTCGGCGCGACGCGCACCGCTCTCGGCGCCACGGTCATCGTGTTGCTGCTGCTCATACCCCTCGTCGTCGCGGCCGGCCCGATGGCCGTCATTGCCCACGCCGCCTATTGCCCGATACCCGCGGTCGCGCCCCCCGGCGCCTGAGCACCCTCGATTTCCTCATCACGCCCGCCGTACTCATCTGGCTGCGCCGCGGCCGTCCCACCCGCTACCGCGCGGCCCGGAGCATGCTTGCCCTCACCACATTGTTCGGTCTCGTCGGCTTCGTGCTCCTACCCACCGCCCCGCCTGCTGCCGGCGCCGGCTTCCACGACACCCTCGCCGTCTTCCACGCCTGGGGTTGGTGGAGCGGCGACGTCAGCGCCGCCCCCGGCGGCATGGACAGCGCGACCAACCAGTTCGCCGCCATGCCCTCGTTGCACGCGGCGTGGTCACTGTGGAGAGGATGGCACCTGGCCCGGCACGCTCAACGAGCCTGGGCCCGCATCCTCGGTGGCCTCTACCCGGTCCTGACCGCCGCGTGGTCATGGCCACCGCGAACCACTACCTGATCGACATCGCCGCCGGCTGGGCGCTCCTCGGAGTGGCCGCCCTCGCCGTGCGGTCGCCCGCCCGCCACTACGACCCATACCGCGCGAACCAGCCCATCAACTACGATCGGTGGTCGTAGTAGCTGTCCCGGCGCGGGGCGAGCACACGAAACAGCGGCCCGAGGACCGTGAGCCTTCGCGGCAGGGTCGGCGACCCGTTGGCAGGGGATGGGGAGGCGACCGGCGTGCGCGAACTCGGTGATCTTGAAGCTGTCGTGATGGACCGGATGTGGTCCGCGGGCGAGCCGCGGACGGTCCGCGGTGTGTATGAGGAGTTGCTCGAGCAGCGACGCATCGCCTACACGACGGTGATGACCGTCATGGACAACCTCCACCGGAAGGGATGGCTGCGTCGTCGCCGAGACGGCCGAGCGTACCTCTATGAAGCCGTGCGCTCACGGGAGGTACACAGCGCGGAGGTCATGAGTGAGGCGCTGGCCGGCAGCACCAACCGGGCAATGACCCTGATGCATTTCGTCGAGCACATGCCGCCCGAGGAAGCACGGCTCCTGCGCGAGGCTCTCGACCAGAATGCCGACGCCGGCGAACGCCGCCAGGACGTGAACCCGCCCGGCCCGGCGTGAGGCTGCGCCCCAGGTCCTGCTCCGGATGCACACCGCCGGCCTTCGGCTGCCTCCCATCGGAGGCGCCCGCTACCGCGGCGATACTGCTCACCGCCTCATAACCGCCGTCCAGCGGCGCGGCGTCCACCCCACGCGAACCAGAGCGCATCAAGTTCCCCACTCCACTACGATCAATAGTACTATGAGAGACAGTAGATTCGCTCGGGCGGCCCACCTCCGTCCGACCTTAACCGCGCTCTCACTTTCTGCCGCTTATGTTCCCTTCGCGCGTATCGGATGGCGACTATGTCCGACAAGATCAATTCTGGTGGTGCCGGAAAGCCGCCGCGCGCCGATGCACATCAGCCGGCGCTGACGCCGATGGAGAAGAAGGCCGCGGAACGCCGTCAGCGCTACCGAAGGAAGCGGCGGATACTCCATGCTGGCCAGATCCTGATGGCCGCCGGCGTGCTCGTCGCACTCGTCCACCTTCTGGCTCACTGGGGAGCGTTCGGGGGCCAGCCGTCGAGCCTCGTCGACCTCGTCGCCGGTTACCCCGCCGGAGCAGTGCTCTTCCTGACCGGCGCAATCGCCGCCGGCCAGCGTCAGTAGGCGGTCGGACTAGCCCGCGCAACCTCGACCATCGGACCAGGTGGTGCGGTCCGCCCGATCGCAGCGGTCAGCGGCCCGGCCTCACCCGGGCCCGGGTTTCTGGTGCTGGTCTCAGGCTGATGGCGGTTCTTCGTCGGGATTGTGGCGGTGGAGGCGGGCGAGGACATGGTTGCGGGACACGGTGTGGACGCGGCCGTGGGCGGCGGCGTGGTCCTGGACGTGGGTTTGTACCTGGGCGACGAGGTCCTCTTCGTCGTTGGCACTGATGGTTGTGTCGCAGTGTTTGCAGGTCAGGCTGGTGGTCATACCGTCTCCTCACCTTGGGCCGGGTGATCGGTGCGGCGCTGCGGGCGGCCGGGATTGGGGTCGGTCCGTGGTCTAGGTGTCGCGGTGGTTGATCAGGATAAATCCGGCAGTGAGGGCGAGGGCGGCGTAGAGGCTGAACACGCCGAAGCCGGTCCAGGCTCCGAGGTTGCCGTCGTCGTGATGCAGAAGGTAGATCTGGCCGCCGGCGTTCATGGGGATGTAGGGACCGATGTCGGTCTGCCAGGAGTGGGGCAGGAGGTCCAGCAGGATCGGGGGGAGGAACAGCAGGCTGAACAGCGCGGCGATTGCGCCGGCGCTGACCCGGATGATCGCGCCGAGGCCGAGGCCGAGCAGTCCCAGGACCGTCAGGAACAGGCCGCCTCCGGCCACGGCTCGGACTACTCCGGGATCGGCGAGGGAGGATCGCAGGCTGTCGTCGGACAGGAACGCCTGAAAGGTGAAGTAGGCGGCGAAGCTCGCGGTGATCCCGACGATGAGGGCGGTCCCGGTGAACACCATGGCCTTCGACGCGAGCAGCGTCCGGCGCCGGGGCACGGCGCTGACGGTCGCGTGGATCATGCCCGTGCCGTATTCGCTGGTGATGACGAGCACTCCCAGGACACCGAAGGCGATCTGGGCGAGGTGCAGGCCGGCGAGGCTGAGCCGGACCGCGTCGACGGTGGCTTTCTCGTGGGCGCCGAGCTGTCCAGGCAGCAAGATCGCGGCGAAGGCCGCGATCACGACGTTGGAGGTCACGGCGGCGAAGAGCGTCCAGAAGGTCGAGCGGACCGAGCGGAGTTTGCGGAACTCCGACCGTGCGATATCGGGGATACCCGCCAGGGGGCGGGGGGATGGCGG
>NZ_JANEZT010000739.1 GCF_025403405.1 Frankia tisae | reverse complement strand
GGCCAGGGCGGTCTCGCTGGCCTCGTCCGAGTCGGTGGGGGACCGCACGGCGCGCCCGAGGAGCCGGGCGAGCAGCTCGGTCGCCGTGGGCCGGCGGGCGGGCTCCTTGTCCAGCGCGGCGCGCACGACGCCGAGCAGGTCGGCCGGCAGGTCGTCGAGGTCGGGCTCGGCGGTGAGGATCTGCATGCCGACCGCCTCGGCGCGTTCACCCCGGAACGGGGGGCGCCCGGCGGCGGCGAACGCGACGCAGGCGCCCCAGGCGAAGATGTCGGCCGGCGGCCCGGCCCGTTCGCCGCGCAGCTGCTCGGGGGCCATCCAGACCAGCGTGCCGATCAGCATCCCGGTGCGGGTGTGGCTGGTGTTGTCCCCCGCATGGGCGATGCCGAAGTCGATGACCTTCGGCCCGTCCCAGGCCAGCAGGATGTTCGCGGGCTTGAGATCGCGGTGCACCACGCCGGCGGCGTGGATGGCGACGAGGGCGTCGGCGAGCCCGATCGCCAGCCCGTGGACCAGGCGGTCGTCGAGCTCACCTCGGGTGGCGACGGCGTCAGCGAGGCTGCGGCCCTCGACGTACTCGGTGGCCATCCAGGGGCGCTCGCTGGTCAGGTCGGCGTCGAGCACCGCCGCCACGGAGTTGCCCCGCACGCGCCGGGCGGCGGCGACCTCGTGGCGGAACCGGGAGCGGAACTCGGGGTTGTCTGCGAGCCCGAGGGAGGGGACCTTGACGGCGACCGGTTTGCCGTCGTCGCCGAAGCCGAGGTAGACGACGCCCATGCCACCGGCGCCGATGCGGTTCGCCAGCCGGAAGGGTCCGATGCGGCCTGGGTCGTCCGAGGTCAGGGGCGTCAGCACACCGCTTCCTATCTGTCTCTTACACACATCTGACGCTGCCGACGACTAGTCGAGTGG
>NZ_JANEZT010000738.1 GCF_025403405.1 Frankia tisae | reverse complement strand
GGGTAGGGTTTGCCCGCCGGAATTCCTCCTGGTTGGCGGCTGGCGCGTCGGCGTCGGTGAGCAGGTCGAGTAGCTGGGCGGTGTCGGTCTCGGGCAGGGTGAACAGTCGGCTGCCTGTCAGGGCGGCGGCGATGTCGGGGCTCGCGGCGCCGACCACCCCGTCTGGCCGCACCCGGGCGGTCGCTCCAGGCCGCCACTGCCCGTACAGGATGCCGACGACACCGAGCGGGGAGCCGTTGTCGAGCACGGCCTGAAGGCGGCGATCCGACGTCTGGTCAGGGGCCGCGACGACGACCAGGGTGGCACGGCGGGGGTCCTCCCCGGCCGCGGCCCGCCGGGCCCGGGTGACGACGTCGGCCTCCAGCCGGTCCAGCAGCGTGGCCAGGTCGGCGACGACGTGCAGCCGCTGCGGCGGCGCGGCGGTGGTGTCCTCGCCCAGCATCCGCCGCACATCCGCAGCCGGAACGAGGATCTCGACGGGGGCGGCGTCGGGCTGGTGACGATCGGCGAGCAGCGCGACGAGCAGGGCGCGGATCGCGGCGTCCGCACCGGGTCCGATCAGCCCGAGGCCGCGGGTGGCGGCCAGGTCGAGCGCCAGCGGCTGGCCGTCGCCGGTCGTGCCGACGACCCGGGTGCCGGAGGGGGCAGTGTGGGCGGTGGCGGTGGCTGCCGCGTGGCGGCGGCCGGTGACGTGCGGGTCGCCCGGCGGGCGCACGACGACCAGCTCGCCGTCGGCGTCACGTTCGGCGGTGGCCGTGTTGTAGGCGACAGCGAGCTGGCGGATGACCGGCGCCTCGTCGAGGTCGTCGCGGACACCGCTGCCGGGGACGTAGTGCCGGCGGCGCCACAGCCGCACGGAGAACAGCGCGACCACCAGCAGAGCGACCGCTCCCATCCCGAGGTAGCCGCCGGAGGGGAACTGGACGCCCGGCGATCGTGACGGGGCCGGGG
>NZ_JANEZT010000737.1 GCF_025403405.1 Frankia tisae | reverse complement strand
ACTCTGGAGTTTGCCCGATGACGACCACCGCACCCGACGTCGACCAGTCCGACACGATCCGGCTCGCCCCGCGGCCGGGCTCCACCGGCGGGCGATGGGCCGAACCGCCGCCGCCTCCGCCGCCGGGCAGGGGGCACGGGCGCCTCGGGCGGCTGGCCCGGGGGCCGGCCGGTGATCCGGTGTGGGTCCGGCCGGCGCTGCTGGCCCTGCTCGCCGGGACGGCGCTGCTCTACCTGTGGAACCTCAGCGCGTCCGGCTACGGCAACAGCTTCTACGCGGCGGCGACCCAGTCGGGATCGCAGAGCTGGAAGGCGCTGCTGTTCGGCTCGCTGGACGCCGGCAACGCGATCACCGTCGACAAGCCGCCGGCGTCGCTGTGGATCTCGGGGCTGTCCGCCCGGGTCTTCGGCTTCTCGTCCTGGTCCGTGCTCGCCCCGCAGGCGATCGAGGGGGTCGCGGCCGTCGGGCTGCTGTACGCCACCGTCCGGCGCCACGCCGGCGCCACCGCCGGGCTGCTCGCGGGCGCCGCGTTCGCGCTGACCCCGGTCGCCGCACTGATGTTCCGCTTCAACAACCCGGACGCCCTGCTGGTGCTGCTCCTCGTCGCCGCGGCCTACTGCACGGTCCGGGCGACCGAGCGGGCCAGCGCACGCTGGCTGATGCTCACCGGGACCTGCATCGGCTTCGGCTTCCTCACCAAGCTGGCGCAGGCGCTGCTGGTCGTCCCGGCGCTCGGCCTGGCGTATCTGATCGCCGCGCCGACGGGCCTGCGGCGCCGGGTGCTGCACCTGGCCGGCGCGGCCGGGGCGATCGTCGTCTCGGCCGGCTGGTACGTCGCCCTGGTCGACCTGTGGCCGGCCGCGTCCCGCCCCTACATCGGCGGTTCCACCGACAACAGCCTGCTGCAGTTGGCGCTGGGCTACAACGGTCTCGGCCGCATCTTCGGCTCCTCCGGCGGTGGTG
>NZ_JANEZT010000736.1 GCF_025403405.1 Frankia tisae | reverse complement strand
CTTGTCCGCCTCCGACGGCAGCAACGGCTCCAGCACAGCCCACTGCTCGTTCGTCAGGTCACCCCGCGCCACACAACCGATCATGCAACCCGAAAGTCACCACCAGATCCACGGTCAGCCTCGGGACGTACTTCCCAAACAGGCCCTAGGGGCAGATGGCACCGTTGCGCTCGGCGCTCGCGTGGGCGGCGGCGGGTAGCGCCGGGCGGGAACCGCTCAGCAGACCCGCGCCGGGTGGCACCGTCGTCGGCACCGCGAAGTGCATCGGGCCCACCGAGAAACAGCGAAGCCCGTTGTCGCGGGCGAAGGCGACCGCGGAGCTCCGGTCGGGGAACGGCCCGATGATCCGGCGGACGGTGCGTTGCCCGGTGGCCGCGAACAGGACCACCGCGAAGAGTATGTCGGAGTCTCCCACCATGCGATCATGAAAGCGCATGCGATGGCCGCCGGCATGCGTTTCGACGTGTCCTGTTCGTGGTCCGTTGTTGCGCCTGCGGTGGCTTCTGCAACGGCTTTCGAGGCGGCGGCGGGGGGCGCGGACCACCCGGGCGCCTCAGTAGACGAGGGCCTGGACCCCGTCCGCGAGCACCTCGTCGACGAACGCGGCCGCGCCGGCGATGCGGATGCCGGGCAGGACGTCGTCCGGGCCGAACGAACGCCGGGCCGCGCACTGGGTGCACACGGTGACCCGGCCGCCCGCGAGGATGCCGGCGAGGAGGTCCGGCAGCGGCGCGGCGTGCGGCAGGTCGAACTCCGCGGCCCGTCCGGGCAGTGCGAACCAGGCGGATTCGCCGGTGAGCCAGAGCGAGACATCCGTCCCGGCGGCGACGGCGACCGCCGCCACCGTGAACGCCTGCGAGCAGCGCTCCGGCGCGTCCACCCCAGCGGTGACCTTGACGACGAGCGGACGGGTCATGGTCCCCAGTCTGCCTCATCGGGTGTCCCCGGTGGGCCGCCGTACGAC
>NZ_JANEZT010000735.1 GCF_025403405.1 Frankia tisae | reverse complement strand
GTCCCGAGGCTGACCGTGGATCTGGTGGTGACTTTCGGGTTGCATGATCGGTTGTGTGGCGCGGGGTGACCTGACGAACGAGCAGTGGGCTGTGCTGGAGCCGTTGCTGCCGTCGGAGGCGGACAAGAAGAAGTCTGGCCGGCCGGCGACCTGGTCTCGGCGTCAGCTGATCGATGGGATCCGGTGGCGGACGCGGACCGGGGCGCCGTGGCGGGATGTGCCGGCCCGGTATGGGCATTGGCGCACGGTGTACGGGCTGTTCCGGGACTGGCAGCGTGACGGGACGTGGAAGCGGGTCCTGGCCGCGTTGCAGGTCCAGGCGGACGCGGCGGGGCTGATCACCTGGGATGTGTCGGTGGACTCGACGGTGGCGCGGGCGCATCAGCATGCGGCGGGGGCGTCGAAAAAGGGGATCTCCAGCGGGAGTCCCCGGGTGGTGTTGACACCGAACCGGCGGATCATGGGATCGGGAGGTCCCGGGGTGGGTTGACGACCAAGCTGCATCTGGCCTGTGAGCAGGGGCAGAAGCCGTTGGCGTTGCTGGTCACCGCCGGGCAGCGTGGGGACAGCCCGCAGTTCACCGCGGTGCTGGGCCTGATCCGGGTCCCTCGGCCGGGACGGGGCCGGCCGCGGACGTGTCCGGATCGGGTGCTGGCGGACAAGGCGTACAGCTCGAAGGGGAACCGGGCCTACCTGCGCCGGCGTGGGATCCGTACGACCATCCCGGAGAAGACCGACCAGGCCGCGAACCGCAAGAAACTCGGCAGCCACGGCGGGCGGCCGCCCCACTTCGACCCGGAGGCGTACAAGCAGCGCCACGCCGTGGAGTGCGGCATCAACCGACTCAAACGCCACCGGGCTGTCGCGACCCGCTACGACAAACTCGCCGTTCGCTACGAAGCAACAGTCACCATCGCCGCGATCAACGAATGGCTACCCCGATGAACTTCCCAAACAGGCCCTAG
>NZ_JANEZT010000734.1 GCF_025403405.1 Frankia tisae | reverse complement strand
GGGGTTGACGACATCGTCGCCGCTGCCCTGCGCGTCGGGACGACCCGGGGGTTCGAGGCGCTGACCATGCGGGCCCTCGCCGAGGAGCTCGGGGTGTCCGCCATGGCCGCCTACCACCACGTCCCCAACAAGGACGCGCTGGTCAACCTGGTCGTCGACGCGGTTCTCGCCGACGTCGAGATCCCCCCGACCGACCTCGGCGACTGGGACGTGCGCCTGTGCACGCTGCGCAGCCGCGTGTCCGAGGCACTGGGTGCCTGGCCGGGCGTCGACGCGTTGGTCTTCGGCCGCCCGCCCACCGCCCATGGCTGGCGCATCATGGACGGCTACCTCCAGATCCTGCTCGACGCCGGCCTGACGCCGAAGAACGCGCTGCTCGGCTTCAACGTCCTGCAGGACTACGGCATGGCCCGGTCCATCATCCAGCGCCGGATGCGTGCCGCCGGGGGCGCGGACGGCGGCGTCCCGAGCGACCGGCCCGCGCAGTGGCCGGCGCTGGGCCGGGTGGAGCAGACGTGGTCCCAGATCCATCGCAGCGACGTCGCCGCCTTCGCCGACGCCCTCATCGTGGAGGGCCTGCGTGCCCTGCTGGCCAGGCAGCACGCCGGCACCGACGTTGAGTAGCGGTTGCGCGGTGCGGTTCCGCGGAACACCTTGATCGCCGGGACTGGAGCGCGCCCTCATCCAGACGGTGCGCCGATCCGGGTACGTTGATCGCAGCGGCGGGGCCGAAACACCCGCACGGCGGCAACGGCCCCCGGGAGGTCCGTCGCCGCCGCGGCGGGCAGTGCCAGCCGTGTCGTGTCAGCCGTTCGTGCTGGTGGGGGTCAGTTCGTGCTGGTGGCGGTCAGGTCGTAGACCGTCTGGCCGCCCACGGCGGTGGCAGTGAAGTGCGCCGCGACCCAGGTGGCGATCTGCGAGCTGGTCCCCGAGGCGCGGTCGCCGCCCATCCCGCCGCCACCCATGCC
>NZ_JANEZT010000733.1 GCF_025403405.1 Frankia tisae | reverse complement strand
GGCGGATTCAAGCGGTCATAGCGACGCATGCTTCGCCAGCAAATCGTTGAAGACTTCGACCGGCTTCGCCCAGCCCAACGTCTGCCGCGGCCTTCCGTTCAGCTGTTCGGCCACCTTATCAAGCTCGTCCTGAGTATGCAACGACAGGTCGGTGCCCTTCGGGAAATACTGGCGCAGCAGCCCATTCGTGTTCTCGTTCGACCCCCGCTGCCATGGCGAATGCGGATCACAGAAATAGACGGGCATGCCGGTGGCAACGGTGAACTTCGCGTGCCGGGCCATCTCCTTGCCCTGATCCCAGGTGACGGACTTCTTCATGAACTCGGGCAGGGTCTCCATCTTCCGGGCCAGCAGGTAGGCGACCTTCTCGGCGTTGCGGTCGTAGGGAATCCGTACGAGCATGACGAACCGGGTGGTACGCTCGACCAGCGTCGCGATCTGGGACCTGTTTCCCTTGCCCACGATGAGGTCACCCTCCCAAAAACCGGGGACGGCACGGTCGTCGGCATCCTTCGGCCGCTCGCTGATGTTGACCATGTCGACGATCTGTCCGCGGGCCACGGTCGTCCGCGACCGGTTCACCCGCCTGGTCCGGCCCTTGCGCAGCGCGACCGTCAGCTGGGTTCGCAGTTCCCCGCGGGCCTGCAGGTACAGACACTCGTAGATCGTCTCGTGGGACACGCGCATGCTCTCGTCGTCGGGATGATCCGTCGCCAGTCTCTCGCTGATCTGCTTCGGTGACCACTTCTCGGCCAGGCCCGCGTTGACCGCGTCATGCAACGCCGGTGACGCCACGAGCTTTCGTTCCTTCGGCCGTGCCCGCAACGCATCACACCGAGCCTGCGCATCCACCGCCCGGTACACATTCTCGCCGCCGTTACGCTCGATCTCCCTCGAAATCACCGAGTGATGCCTGCCGAGCGCCTTCGCGATGAACCGCGCCGAACGATTCTTGCCCAACTCGCGGGAAATAA
>NZ_JANEZT010000732.1 GCF_025403405.1 Frankia tisae | reverse complement strand
CGGGGGTGGTCGGGGGCGGGCCGTCACCTGCACCGCGGCCGACCAGCCGCGCCCGCGCCGGGATGCCGCCGAGCGCCCGCATCCGGTCCATCGAGCGCATGCGCTCCAGGGGACTGGCCAGGCGAGTCCGTACCGCCTGTGCGCGCACAGGCGCGGGCGCGTGGAGCGGCCCGGCAGCCGATTCGGCGCCTACCGAAGGAGAGGCTGTCGGTACGCCGGCCGCCGACGTCTGGAGTGCCGATGCCGTGGCCGTCAGTTCGGAATAGCCGGGGTCGGAAGCGCCAGCCGAGGATCTCGGAGCCGTCGGAGTCGAGGTCGTTGAGGCGGAAACGATGAATTCTCCGGCATCGCGGCGTTTTGTGGCCCGCGTCCCAGCGATCTCGTCCTGCCGACTTTCGGCCCCGCCGCGTTGTTCGGGTGCACAGCTCTCATTGTCAACACTGTGTTCTTTTTCCGCCGGAGTTTGCTCTCGAGGGAGATCGGTGCCTTCGCCGTGCGGGTGGGACCCGTCATCACCAAAAGGCCTGTCGGCCGGCTGCGGCGAACCGTGGCTGCGCGAATGGGCGCCGCCACCCGGCCCGACCCGGCCGTGGGGAATCTCCCCACCGGGAGAACGACCCGCACCGACAGGATCGTCCCGGAGGTGCGGATCATCAGCGCTGTGAACGATGGTCCCGGGGCGGAGTCCATCGACCTCGTCGGCGGGATTGCGGCGGTCGGCCCGGCGAGTGCCGCCGGACCGTTGGGGCAGTGCCGGCGGCGCATCCGGAACGTCCGTCGCCGCTGCGGCGGTCACCGTCGTGGTGTGGGGCTCCGTCGTGGTGTGGGGCTCCGTCGTGGTGGAGGACACCGTCGTGGTGGAGGACGCGGGCCACAAAACGCCGCGATGCCGGAGAATTCATCGTTTCCGCCTCAACGACCTCGACTCCGCCGGCTCCGAGATCCTCGGCTGGCGCTTCCGACCCCGGCTATTC
>NZ_JANEZT010000731.1 GCF_025403405.1 Frankia tisae | reverse complement strand
CCCAGGACCAGGGTCATCCCGAGCCACCCCCACAGGGCGGCGACGAGCAGCATCGACGTGAGATGGTGGGAGAACGCCACGGCGCTCAGCGCCGCCAGCGGCAGGACCAGCGAGCGCAGCCGATCGGCCGGCCGCGTCCCCGCCCCGGTTCGAGACAGGACGAGGTACAGGGCCAGGACCGCCAGCGGCAGCGCGATCGTCTGGTAGGAGAACTGGCCGTTGAAGAAGACGAACTGCGGGTTGCAGACGTAGACGAGGCTGGCGAGGCAGCCCGCCCGGGTCGAACCGGTCAGCCGGCGGACGATCAGGATGAGGGAGCCGGACAGGACGACGCGGGCGAGGACCAGCACGACCGCCGCCGCGGAGTGCGCGGGCAGCCCGGTCAGCGCCCGCACCCCGTCGGTCGCCACCTCGAGGCCGGGGTAGTAGGGCGTCACCGGGAGCAGCGGGTTCGGCGTGAAGAGATGGCGGTACTGCGCGATGTGGTTCAGGACGCTCTCGTGCACGAGCTCGTCGTGGAACACGAACCGGGTCGGGTAGAGAACCACCCGGCTGACCTGCAGGGCCAGCGGCAGGGCGAGGGACAGGACGACCAGTTCGCGCCCGCCCGTGCGCGGGTGCAGGAGGCGTACGGCCGGCGGCAGGAAGATGATCGACAGCGCCACCCAGTACAGGGACTCGGTCGTCACCTGGTCCTCGCCACCGCGTCCCCGCACGACGCAGTAGGCGACGAGGAGCAGGCCGAACGACATGGTCAGCAGGACGGGTCCGGTGAGGTCACGTCGTCGGCGCGCCGCCTCGCCCGAGGCCTCCGGCGCTGGGCTCGCCCCCGTCGCCGTGTCGGCCGCGGACGCCCCCAAGGGGGCGACGTCGACGGCCGTGACGCCTTCGCTGAGGGCCTGGTGGTCGACGACGGTCACGTCAGGCCTCCGGCGAACGTCCCGGCAGCCGGTTCCGTGACCGCGGGCGCCACGCCCGTGGCG
>NZ_JANEZT010000730.1 GCF_025403405.1 Frankia tisae | reverse complement strand
GGCGAGGGGGGCTCCTGGTGATCGGGGGGGTCCGCGGAACCGCGCCGCGAGGCCGGACGCGAGGCCGGACGGGAGGCCGGCGTCCATCGACGACTTCGACAGTCATCGACGACTTCGACGGTCATGACCGCGACATGCGCCCGCCTCGACGATCCGGACCGAGCGGCGCGGGCACACCATCCTGATCACAACCGAACACGCGGCCTAACCCCGTGGGGCAGGTCGATAGGCAGCGAGCAGGTGGGCGCCGATGAGGGCGTTGCCTCGTGGAGAAGCGTGCAGGCCGTCCGGGGCGAACAAGGTCGGGTCGGCGGCGAAGCGCCGCGACACGGCGGTACGCAGGGTTACCGGAATGCCGCCGGCAGCGGAGACCGCCGGGGTCTGCGCCCGCTCGAGTAGCAGGCCGAGCAGCCACAGGACCTCGCGCAGCGGCGAGCGGACGGCGGAGATGACACTCAGGTCGGGTGTGGTGCCGACGATCACCTCGGCGCCGCTGCGGCGCAGGTCGACGACGGCACCGGCAAGGTGGCGGGCGGCGGCCGCCGGAGAGGTGCGATTGCGGATGTCGTTGACGCCGATGGAGATGACGGCCAGGTCGGGCGCCGCGGGAGCGATCCGGGCGACCTGGGCGGCCAGGTGCTCGGCGCGGGCGCCGTCGCGGGCGGCGCTGACGACGCGCACATGCCGGCCGTCACCGCCGGCGGCGCTGGCGCCGCTACCGCCGTCATCGCTACCGCCGGCGGCGTCGCCGCTGGTGCCGGCGGCGAGGGCGCGGGCCAACCAGCCGCCGACGGTCTCGTCGTAGTCGTGCACGCCGGTGCCCTGGGCGCTGGAGTCGCCGAGTATCCCGAGGGTGAACGGCGGGTTCGTGGGACTGCCGTAGAACTCGCGCACCGGCGGGGCGGGGGTGGTCAGCGGTCGCACCCGACCGTCGGCCGTGCTGCCCTGATACAGCGCCAGCCGCCACACCCCGACGCCCGCCCCCACG
>NZ_JANEZT010000072.1 GCF_025403405.1 Frankia tisae | reverse complement strand
GGGTGACTCAGGGTGTTTCGGGGGCGCCCTCGGTCGGTTGCCAGAAGGGGATCTCGGGCGGGTTGGCGACCCCGGCGTCTCGCATGAGAATGTCGATGGCGGGTGGGTCGATGAAGAACTGGTGGAAGGCCTCGGTGGGCCGCCAGACGTCGAGCACGATGAGCTGACCGTCGCCGGCAACGAAACAATGGGGCACGACGCCTACCTTTTGCCGAATATGCGATGGGATCCTGGCCGCGGTGACGAAACGTCCGGGCGGCCGGTGGGCCGTCGTCCCGGCGCCGTCACGACTGCCTTCGCTCGATGATGCCTCGCAGAAACGCCGCCTGGCCCACATGCTGGAGGTCGTCCGAAACGACGCTGATCAGGCGGACCCCAAGGGTGACAGGGGGCTCCCACCGTTCGTCCACCACGCGGTCGAAGTCGCTGTCGGTGAGCGTGGCAAGGTAGCGGACGGTCTGGTCGTGGACGGCCTCGTGGTAGCCGACGAGCAGCGCCGGGTCGGCCACCCGGACGGCGTCGACCTCCTCGGTCGTGTGCCCGTAGCCGAGCGACGCGACGGGCAGCGCCAGCGCGAACCGGTCCGCGAAGCCGCCCGCGGTCCAGACCTGCTCGAGCCCGGCGACGTCGGCGACGTGGTCGTCCTGAACCCGAGTCAGGTGCCACACCAGCCAGCCGATGGAGTTGGACGTCCCGTCGACGCGGAGGGCGAGCTGCTCCTCGTCGAGCTCGGCGAGGGCGTCGCGCACCTCGTCCCGGATCCGCCCGAAGGCATCGGCGAGAAGATCGGAACCGTTCATCGCGCGGGCTCCCCCCACATGGTCGCTGCAATTCCAACGGCATCGGGGGCGATCTTAGGGCGGCCGGTCCGGTCCGGTCGCGGCACCGGGCTCGCGCCCAGCCATCTGCGCCGTCTGCGCCGGTAATGACGTCGACCGCAGGGGTGGCGGCCAGGCACAATCGGGCCGTGGAGATCTGCGTGCTGGGCCCGCTGGAGATCCGGACCGGATCCAGGGTCCCCGCGGCGACGGTCGGCGTCGCCGACGCCCCCTTCGCCCGGCTCGACGAACGCCGCGTCGTCGCGATCGAACGCCGCGTCGTCGCGATCGAGGGCCGCCTCGTCGCGATCGAGGGCCGCCTCGTCGCGATCGAGGGCCGCGTCGACGCCGACCTGCGCCTGGGCGCCGGGGCGGAGCTGGTGCCCGAGCTGGCCGAGCTCGTCTGGGCCCATCCACCCGCGAGTCGCTGACAGCCCGCTGACGCCGCGCCCGAGCTCGGTGACGGGTGGCCGGCCTTCCTTGCCTTCCACAGGGTTCGGCGTCCGGTTTCCCCTGTGGAAGGGCAAGGAAGGTGCGGTCAGCCGGTGCGGCGGCGGGACGCGGGTCGCAGGGACGGATCCCCGCTGTGGTGCTCGACCCCCGCGATGTCGGTGCCCGGGGGGACGACCTTGTCGATGGCGTCGAGGGTGGTCGTGTCGAGGGTGATGTCGGCGCCGGCGAGCACGTCGTCGAGCTGCACCATCGTCTTCGGCCCGATGATCGTCGACGTCACCGCCGGGTGGCTGTCCACGAACGCCAGTGCCAGGTGAGTCAGCGAGATCCCGGCCTGCTCGGCGATCGTGGCGAGCCCCTCCACCGCGTCGTACCGGGCGGGCGTGCTCGGGTCCTCGTCCAACCCGGCACCGCCGCGGCGGCGGGCGAACATACCCTCCGATCCGTAGCGCGCGCCCGACGGGATCTCGGCGTCCCGCCGGTACTTACCCGTCAGCCAGCCGCCGGCCAGCGGGCTCCACGGGATGACGCCCACGTCGTGGCGCAGCGTCGCGGGCAGCACTCCGTCCTCGATCGACCGGGCGAAGATCGAGTACTGCGGCTGCTCGCAGACGAACCGCTCGCTGTTGCGCCGGCGCGCGGCCCACTGCGCCTCGACGATCCAGTCGGCGGGGAACGACGACGAGCCCAGGTAGCGGACCTTGCCCTGATGGACGAGGTCGGTCAGGGCGCCGAGGGTCTCCTCCAGGTCGACGTCCCAGTCGTGGCGGTGCACCTGGTACAGGTCGATGTAGTCGGTGTCGAGGCGGCGCAGGCTGTCCTCGACCGCCCGGGTGATCCAGCGCCGGGAGCCGCCGCGGTGGTTGCGCTCCTCGCCCATCTGGGTGAAGCACTTGGTGGCCAGGACGATGTCGTCGCGGCGGCCCTTGATGGCCCGGCCGACGATCTGCTCGCTCTCGCCCTGCGAGTAGACGTCGGCGGTGTCGATGAAGTTGATGCCCGCGTCGAGCGCGCGGCCGATAATGCGTACACACTCGTCGTGATCGGTGTTGCCGAAGGCGCCGAACATCATGGCGCCCAGGCACTGGGTGCTGACCTCGACGCCGGTCCGGGCGAGCTTGCGGTACCGCATGGGTGGAGCCTCCTGCTCGTCATCGTTGGCCCTGCAGGTGTCCTCGCCGATCCCGCGCGGCCGCGGCCGTCCCCGTGCTGCCTGGCCGGAGGGATCGAGCGGGCAGGGCTCCGGGCAGGCGGGGATCGTTCAGCATGGATCGTCGCCCCAGCAGACCGTAACGATGAGAGCGCGCTCCAAGTCAACCCCGGGGCAGGCGATCCGGCAGGTGATTTCTCGGTTCTGCTCGAGGGGCGATCCCGGAAACCGGAATGAGGCGGGGAAGCGGCCGTTGCGGGCTGGGATGATCGTCCGCAGGCTCGGGGGAGGCCGCCGCGTCGTGCCGGCGAGACGTGCCTGGCGGACCGCGGCGGGACCTGCGCGGCGGGACCTGCGCGGCGGGACCTGCGCGGCGGGACCTTTCGGCCGACCCCCAGGGAAGCAGCCTTGAGACGGGGGCTCGGTGGAAACGATGGTGGTCGGGTCGGGTGGGGCGCTGGCCGCCGTCTGGTGGAAGCGGACGGCAGCGGCTTGACCTGGTCCTTCGGCCGGCGCAGCGGGGTCGGGCTGTTCGCGACCCGGGCCGCGGGTTACCTCTTCCCGTCCCTCGTCGGGGTCTGCTCGGCGCGGCTGCTGGCAGCGGGGAAGGTCACGGCCGTCCTCATCCTGGGGGTGCTCGCGCTCGCCGCCCTGCTGCTCGTGGTGCGCAACGGCTTCGGCGAGCGCATGGTCGTCATCGTGGGGGCCTCCATCGTGCTCACCGCCCGCTACTGCCCGGACTGGGCACAGACCTGGTACGCCTACCTGCTCACCTGGGTGCTGCTGTTCTCCGGTCCGCGGTCGGTGCTGGTGCTGTACCGGGCCCGCCGGCTCGGCGCCGTCGGGTCGGACGCCGACAGGCTCGCCGGGAGCACCCACATCCCAGCCCTGCTCTGGATCGCCGCCTTCGCCGCCTTCGCCGCCTTCAGCCTGTGGTGCGCGCTGAAGGGTGCGACCCTGCTGGCCTGGCCTGGCCTGGCCTTCGCCAGCCCGGTGGGATGCCCGTCAACCGGCCAGGGCGCCGCCGGCCACGGCCGCCTCGGCGCGGGCGAGGTGGTCGACGACGGCGGCCAGCCAGGCGAGCGGACGGCTGATGTGCGGGCAGTGGCCGGCCTCGGCGATCACGGCGAGATGAGCGGCCTGGATGCCGTGCGCCAGGGTCTGCGCACTCGACCGCAACATGGAATCGCGCTCGCCGACGATGACGGTCGTCGGCACGGTGATCTCGCCGAGCCGGGGGACCAGCGAGGGATAACCGGCGAGTTCCCGGCCCAGCGCGGCAAGCGCAACCGCCCCGCCCCGGCCGTTGACACTGTTGGCGCCGGTGCGCGACACGATCGCGGCCACCCCCTCCAGTACCGCGGCCACGACGCGTTTCGCGATCGGGCCGGTGGCGGTGGCTGGGGTGGCCGCGGTGTCGACGAGGACGAGGGAGCGCACTCGGTCGGGGTGTTCCAGGGTGTATCGCAGTGCGATCACGCCGCCGAGGGAGTGGCCGATGAGGTGGATCCTGGCCGGTTCGAGTGTTGCGACCACGGCGGTGAGGTCGGCGAGGAGCAGGTCGAAGGTGTAGTCCGTTCGTCCGCCGGGTGCTCGGCCGCTCGCGCCGTGCCCTCGATGGTCGTAGGCGATGACGTGGCGCGATGCGGCCAGTTCGGGTGCCACCGCGGCCCAGTCCGCGGTGCTGCCGGCGATCCCGTGGACCAGCACGACCGGGCCGTCCTCCACGCCGGACCCCGCACGTGGGGCGTCGACCTCCTCACGTAAGGCGTCGACCCCCGCGTGTGGGGCGCCGGGCGGGGCTGTCGCGCCGGGCGGGCGGTCGTCGTCCGGCCGCACGTCCTCGACGTGCAGCTCCAGTCCCGCCGCCACCGGCAGCCGCCACCCGCTCGCACTGACCACGTGCACATCCTCACCTGGTCGGGTTGGCCGCGCGGTCGTCCGGGCGATCCCGTGGTCGGATGATGTCATAGGGCTCGCTCTCGCCAGCGGTGATCACCGCGTCGAGCACCCGGCGGGACGCGGCGAGATCGTCGATCCGCCGGCTTCGCCCGCCCGGGGTCGGCGTGCGCTATGGGCGGCCGAGGAAGGTGAAGGCGGCCCAGTAGACGGGATGCTCGTGGCTTCGGCGGGACTCCCAGGCATGGCGGGAAGCGGCCGGTGCGCCGGCGGCCGGTGCGTACCGGGGAATGCGGAGCAGATCCGGGAACTCGCGGACCTTCTCTCCGTTCGTCGTGCGGCGTACCCAGAGCTGGGCTCGGCGCAGGGCGTGGTCCGCGTCGACGCCCTCATCCCGCCAGAGCTGGTAGAAGCGGGCCATCAGCGCCGAGCTGGCGACGTCGTCCACCGACCACTGGGTGGCCACGACGCCGGTCGAACCGGCCTGGAGCAGGCCGGTGGCGAGGCTGACGAGCTCGTCCGGCAGGTCGTCGCCGATGACGGCAGTCTGGCAGGCGGACAGCACGGTCAGGCGGGGATTCAACCCGTCGAGCCCACCGATGTCCCGCAGGGTGATCAGCTGGCCGCCGGCGAGCTGCAGGTGGCTGCCGAGTGGGTCCATCGGCCTGGCCGTCGCGTGACAGGCGAAATGCAGCACGTCGGAGGCGGCCAGGATCGACAGCACCCGCGCCCGGGTTGCCTCGCCGCCGCGAAGGACCTGGGCGTCCGGTCCGAAGTGCCGCGCGATGATGTCGGTTTCGATCTGCGCCCCGGGCAGCGCACGCTGCCCGGCCGAGGCGGGATCGGCGACGGCGAGCAGCAGTTCGCCGGAGCGGTCCGGGCGGGCCGCGCCCTGGTGGGCGCCGAGCGCGCGGGCGCTCGGCGCGTAACCGAGGGTGAGCCGGTCGAGGGCGTAGGAGCCCCCGCCGCCGTCGGTCGCCGGCAGCGTCACCGCGTGCAGGGGCGCGGAACCGAGCAGGCCGTCGGGCACGAGGACGGCTCGCCGGTAGGGCGCGAGCAGCTTCATCACCGGCCCCATCACCGCCCGCCCGAGCCAGCGGGAGGCCTCGTCGTAGGCGTCGAAGTCGCCGTCCTCGGCGGCCAGCACGCACCGGCCGACCCAGGTGCGTTCGTGGGCGATGGTCAGCTCAGGAAGCCAGACGACCTCGACCGCGGTGTGCCGCGAGGCGGTGACCACGAGGGCGAGCCCGCCGCGTGGCGTGGCGGCGAGGTAGACGAGCGGCACCCGTGCGGCGCGCACGACGCCCTGGACGTCGGCGAACGACGGCGGGAGCAGGAAGGTTTCGTACCCCGGTACCGACCTGATCTCGTCCACCACCCGGCGGAGCTGCTCGCGGGCGTCGCCGAGCTCGTCCGACAGCTCGCGCAGGGGCGCCCCGGGGTCCTGCCCGGTGGGGTCGATCGTCGGAACGTACTCGTTGTCGTAGTCGGGTTCGAACATGCGCTCCGCCTTCGCACCGCGAGCCGCCGCGCGTTCGTACCGGTCCCGCAGGGCGCCGTGGCCGGCGGCGCTCAGCCGGTCCAGATCCACATGCTGGCGGTCCAGGGCCTCCGACAGCAGGACGGCCCGACCGGCTTCCAGCACCTCGACGGCCTGTTCGGCCCGGCCGAGGCGGGCCAGTGCGAACGCCGCCCGGGCGGCCATCGACCCGGCACGGCCCAGCCAGTCCTGCTTGTCCTCGCGCCGGGGGTAGAGGACGGCGATGGTCTGCAGGCCGGCCACGGCGTGCCCGTAGGCCTGTGCCGCCTCGGCGTAGTCCTCCCGGCGCCAGCCCAGATGTCCCCATCCCTCGGCGCACGGCACGGTCGCGAGCGGGCTCGAGCCCGCATGCGAGCAGGCGGCGCGCGACGCCCGGTAGGCCCGCGCCGTGTCCTCGGGCAGCCGGGTCGTGGTGGCCTTGGCCTGCAGCACGCCGGCGAGCGTCGTCTGGACGGCCACCGCCTCCATCGATCCTTCGGGCATCAGTTCGGTCAGTTCCTCGAACCGGTCCATCGCCCGTTCCGCGGCCTCGTCGTCACCGTCGCGTTCCGCCCGGGCGGAGTCACAGTACGCGATCATTATCAGGATCGACGTCTTGGCGTGGCGCTCGACTGGACCCGTGCGCAGCGCCGACTCCAGCACGACGCGGGCCTCACGGAGATCGGCGGGACGCCCCAGGGCCATGTAGCGCTGCACGAGGAACCGGGCGAGAAGCTGGGCGGAACTGTGCACGAGGATGGTGTCACGCCAGTCCCGGCGCGCGTCCCGCAGGAGCTCGACGGCCCGGTTGAGGTCGTCGTGCCCGCGTCCCCGATGGGCCATGAAACGGGTGAAGCGGCAGATCGCGAGCATGTAGGCGAACGACGCCCGCTGCCGGTCGGTCCGGTTCGGTTCGTTCATCGCGCGTTCCTGGGCGTGGATCGCCTGGTTCAGGAACTCGGGATCCTGGGTCTGCCGGAACGAGGAGTAGTGGCGGAACGCCTGCGGATCCCACGCCGCCGGGCTCTCCTGGACAAAGCCCTGGGAGTGACTCGGCATGCTGTCCCGAATCCGTTGCGCCGTGCGCAGGTCGGCCGGGTCGTGACGCCGCTCGTGCCGATCGATGAGAGCGTCGACCAGCGCACCGCAGGCGAACTGGACGACCCCCTCGGGGTCCCCGCCGGCGGTGACGGGATCGAGCTGGTCGAAGACTTCCACGGCCCGGTCCAGGTCCCGCTCGCGCGCGGGGCTGAACCGGTACCGGATGGTCAGCGCGGCGAGGAGCGCGCCCTGGACGACCAGCTGCGACGGCGAGCCGTCGGCGACGCCGCCGACCGCCTCCTCGAGGAGATCGACGAACTCCTCGGCGTCCGTGGGATCGGAGGTGTGCCGGAAGCAGATCATCGCGGCCATGCCGAGCATGGCGGCGGCCCCGGCCCGGACCTCGCCCACCGGACCGGCCGCCCGCAGCAGCCGTGCGCCGATCTCGCGCGCCTCCCGGGCGTCCTCCAGCCGGCTGGTCGCGATGAGACAGGACATCAACTGCGCGTCGATCACGATGCGGACGGGGCCGGCCGTGTCGAGATCCCCATCGGTGCCGCGGATCACGTCGATGGCCCGGTCCAGATCCGAAAGATCGCGCCGGCACTGGAAGCGCGACTGCAGCGAGATCGCGAGGTTCTGGGTGGCGGCGAGCCGGCTCGGCAGGTCCGTCGCCGCGGCGAGGATCTGCTCGTCCTCGTCGACCGCCTCGTCGACCTCCGCACAGGGCACGATCGCGGTTCGGATCGCCGTCATCCTCCCGGCCATGTCAGCCCCGCTCCGCCGAGTCGTCGCCCGCCGCGCGCCAGACCGTCGACAGCAGCCTGTCGATCATGTTCGTCGCCGCGGGTGCCGAGAAGGCCGCCGGGTGACGATCCGGGCCGGACCGGTTCGCGACGACGACCAGCGCGATGACGCCCGCGACGAGCAGGATCGCCAGCGCGGCCAGCGGCACCGAGATCCAGAACAGGCTCCGGCGCCACCGGCGGTACGGGTCGATCTCGGTGGCGCTCACGGGCGACGCTCCCCGACGGCGTTGGGCACTGCCACCATCCCGATCACCATCCCGATCATCGAGACATCACCCCGACAGCCGCAGGCCCTGGCGCGCGAGCGTCCAGGACGTGAGTCGTTCGACGCTGTCGTCGACCTGATGGTCGGCGGAGACGACGGACGTCGTGAGAAAGAAGGAGACCTCGCCGAACGCGTGCCGCATCGCCCGAAGCATGTTCCCCTGGTGCAGGTTCTCGTCGAGCCAGCGCGCGACGGCCTCGTCGCCGTCCTCCACGCCGTCGTCGCTCAGTAGCCGGCTGATGAGATCCCGTTTGCTCACGACGACGACGAGCCGGCTCTTCTCCGTCGGCACACCCATCGCTTCGAGGTTCTGGACCGTCTGCGCAAAGACGAACTCGGGTTCGCGCCGCGCCCGGATGCTGCGGTTCCGGTCCTGGGCGCCGCGGTCGAGTCGGGACCACAGACCGTCGATCGAAAGGGGGTCGACGACGAAGAGAAAGGTGCGTGCCAGCCGGAGGAACTGCAGCTCCTGCAGCCGGTCGGATTCGTTGAAGTACTCGCCGGCCGGATCGAAGACGTGCACCAGCCGGCGGCTGCCGCGACGGGGCTCGATGTACATCGAGTAGGCCCGCGGCAGCCGGATCCTGGTCTTCGCGACGTTGTCCGAGCCGAGGAGCTCGCGGCGGGCCTGGGCGTCCCACCGCCGGGTGTCCTCGTCGGCGAGCTGCAGGGTGGCGTCGCTGCGCCGGGCGATCGCGTCGACGGCCATCATGATGACGATCATCAGGCGGGTCTTGCCGGCTCCGGCCGCGCCGAACACCGGCAGGACGACCTCGGCGGAGGTGCCGACACGGTCGGCCAACGGGGCCTCGCAGTGCGCGCAGAACGCCTTCATGCGATAGCTGCCCAGCAGCAGGAGCGTGGGCAGGCGCTCCCCGCACGCGCAGACCCGCCGGACGACGCCGTACCGGCCGGGCCGCACGTCGTGGTGGCGGGCGGTGCAGTTGCGGCACTCGTAGACCGGGTAGAAGCCGCGTCGGTAGCAGGCCGGGCAGGTGATGCGCACACCCCGGATCCACAACAGGACGGTATCGACTCCGCGCAGCAGGTAGATCCCCAGCAGGGCGACCAGGCCGACGCCGAGCAGCACGATGCCCTGGGCCGCCGCCACCAGCGAGATCACGGTGAGGCCGAGCAGTGTTCCCGTCAGCTGGCCGACCGTGAGGACGACGCCGACCGGCCAGCGCCAGTCCATCGGCCCGTAGCCGAAGAACGTGTTCTTCACCTGGCGCCGGTGGCCGGTGACGATGGCCTTCAGCCGCGGCCAGACCAGCCGGTACGCGTGCCGCAGGTCGCGGCCGGCCTGCTGGAACAGGTACTGGCGGTACGCAGGCTCCCTGCCGTCCTCGGTGCGCCGCGGCGGCGGGCGTTCCGGCACGGCGGCGGCGGGACTGGGGCCCAGTCCCATCGCGCGGCCGAACTCCTGAAAGGAGGCGACTACCAGCAGCCCGGCGAAGTAGAGGGCCGTGGCCGCGGTGATGAACGGCCCGGGTATGGCGAAGAACAGGAAGATCAGCCAGGCGCCCAAGGCCAACAGGATCAGTGTGCCCAACCGTGGTCATCTCCCTGGCGCTGCGCTGTGGCCCGTCTCGGCGTCGTCGAATCAGGAACTCGTCACCGCTACCGGTTCTTCGTCCTTTTCTGTTCTGCCTTTTTCTTTCGTTCTGCCTTTTTCTTTTTTCGTTCCACGGCCTGCCGAGGTGCCCTGGCCTCGTTCTCGAGCCGGCGCCTCGTCCGCATCCGGCGCAACCAACCGGCGGCGTTCAGGTCCCGCCAGTCGGCGAACTCCGCGGCGACCGCGGAGTCGATCTTCCGGATCTGGGCCTGCACGGCCTGCAGGTCCTGGGAATGCCACCTGGTCAGCTCGTCGAGCAGATGCCGCTCGATGATCGCGACGACGGCGCGGGCGTTGTGGGCCCGCCTGCGCCGCAGCACGACCAGCACGTAGAACAGCCGGCCGGCGATGTCCGCCCGAGCCCGCTCACGGCCGAGGTAGGCGTGCACGCTGACGAGGTAGTGCTCCACCGCGTCCGGTGGGCAGGACTCGAAGATCGCGGGGAGTTCCCGGGCCGCGGCCCCGTTCAGCAGCTCGGTCAGCTTGCCGAGGTTGTGCCTGCGCTGCGTCTCGGGCAGCCGGTCGAGGTCCGAGGTCAGGACGGCGGCCTGCTTGTCGGGGGCGGTGGCGGCGGCGAGCCGGCGTCCGATGGTCGCCATCCGGGTGATGGTCGCGCGGGCGGGCTGGCTCAGCCGCGCCGCGATCGGCGCCTGCTCGACCGCGTGGCACAGCTCCTCGAGGTCGCCGAGGTCGCCGAGGTCGCTGAGGTCCGCCCCGCCGGCCGTGTCCGGGCGCTCCAGGGTGAAGACCGCGTTCAGCCAGGCCAGCGGGGCGGGCGCGGTCAGTTCGGCGTCGTCGAACCGCTGGAGCACGCCCAGCGCCTCGGCCGGGGTCCACGCTCCGCCGGGCCAGATTCGCCGCAGCAGGTCCGCGCGCACGGCGGGTCCGTCGCCCGGCCCTGGAGCGGCTGTCCGCAACCGTGCGATCTCGGCCAGCGTGTCCACCCGAAGCCGCGGGTCCCGGCGGGACCGGGCGATCAGCCGGGCCTCGTGCAGGGCGGGAACGTCCTGCGTCTCGTCGTCGCTCAGGGGCTCGACGAGGCCGTCGGCGATCGCGGCGACGAGCCGGTCGGGTTCGTCCGTCGCGACGGCGGCGAGATGGCGCACCACGCCCGCGCGCAGCGGCGCCCAGGCCCGCATCAGCTCCGCGTTCGCCGTTGAGCGCCCGGCCAGCACCGCAGGCCCGATCAGCCGTTCCCCGCAGGCCCGCAGCAGGTGGGCGGCCAGGTCAAGCTCCTCTCGGGCGGCCAGGTGCAGCAGCGCCGTCGCCACGTCGTCCGGGGCTCCGTACAGGGCCTGGGTGCAGCGGTCGCGGGCGTGGGCGCGGCCGGCGGCCGACTGCAGCGGCACGTTCCAGGTGCCGTCGGCGGGTTGGCGGGCCAGCAGCGCCTCGACCTCGAGGTCCACCGCGAGCATCTCCACGGCGACGGCCAGCCGCTCGGCGCCGCTCACCTCCGCCGCCGTCGTGAGGGCGGTGAGCGCGGCGCCCATGCCCGCCGGTCTGCCCTCGGCGAGCGCCTGCAGCGCGCCGACGCCGATCCGTTCGACCGTCCGCGGGTCCAGGGCCGCCGCCTGGCGGCTGAGCCACCGTGCCGCGGTGGCGGCCGCCGCCACCACCGTCGGCCCGGTGCCCGCCGGGCGTTCACCGGGCCAGAACAGCGCCGCGGCCAGCAGCGGATGCCACTGCGCCGATCGGTTCGGTATCCCGCCGCCCAGCTCGGCGGCGGCCGCCCACAGCGCGCCGGCGTGCTCCACGCCGGTCTCGACGAGCAGGTCCGCCCACGGCTCGACGGGCACCTCACTGCTGCGCGCGGCCGGTAGGTCGAACAGCAGGAAACTCGCGAACGCGCCGTCGCTGCGGTCGACGTCGGCGTCGGGCACCGTCGCCACCAGGTTCAGGTCGCTGTACGCGGGCCGGTGGTGGTAGGTGGCGAAGGACATCCGCTGGGCCAGGGACGGGGGAAGCAGGTAGGAGACGGCACCGATCCAGCTCGCGGCGGCCTCGCTGTCCTGCTCGACGAGGACGATCGTCTGACGCTCACCGGTGACGACCCGGGCCGCCGCGGACAGCAGGGCTGGAAGCATGGCCCGGCCGCCGTGCGCCTGCAGGAAGGCGGCGACCCGGCGGCGGTCGAGCTGTCCGCGCGGCGGTTGGCCGCTGAGTACCGGCAGGTCGACGCTGGTGGTCACCGGGGTGGAGGTCCACACCGGCGCACCCCACAGCTCGATGGGCAGGGCCTCGCCGAGATCCGCCGCGGTGTCCTCGGTGACCAGGGCGTGCGCGAAATAGTTCCCGAACCGGTTCGAGTAGTCCGCGCCCACGAAGACGACGTTCGCCAGCACCGTGCCGTCCTCGGCCGGGGAGAAGCAGAGGTTCACCGGGCAGGCGGCTATCGCCGCGGCGTCCGCGTTGTACGGAAGCGAGCTCGGCGGATCGTAGGCGGTGAACGACTCGACCCGCCTCAGCAGCTCCGGCGCGATCCCGGGGCTCGTCGCGTTGAACTGGAATCCGGGGTATCCCGAGAGGCCGACCTCACACGACGTGTAGTACAGCTGCCTGAACACCATGTCGGCCCTTCCGCCGTCAGCCTTTTGTCCTGGGGATGGCGCCGAACTCGCTGAGCAGCCAGAGAAGCGGGTCGGCGACCCGGTAGGGCTGGACCACGCCGGTCGCCACCCGTCGGTCGGCCGTGGGGGTGGCCCCGAGCGCCGACAGCCCGAAATACCGGTAGCGCGAGTAGTTGTGGCGCAGGGTCTGGTCGATGGCCGACCCCTCCCATTCGTCCAACAGCGCCCGGACATGGTCGTGGACGCTGCGGCTGTCGGCCGAGTCGAATCGTGAGCCGACCGGCTGGGAACGGCGCAGGGGGCTTTCCTCGGGCAGGCCGCGTGTGAGCGCGTCCATCTTCGAGAACGCCACCGCAACCGGGGTTCGGATCAGCTCGGACGGCTTCGTCCCCCGCGCCCGCTGCAGCAGGTCGGTGATGCGTCCCAAAACGCTGACCGGGCTTTCCAGGTCCTGCTCGCGGGGGCGAGGGGCGTCCGGTTCGGCCTGGCCCCGGGCGCCCCGCATCGTCAGTGGATCGAGGAGCAGGATGATGCCCGCGGCGCTGGCGAGGTAACGGGCGTTCTGCTCGACGCTGTCCGCCGAGTTCAGGTCCTCGCCTGCGGTGTCGAAGAAGGACAGCACGGTCCGTTCCTGGCGTGCGCGGCCCAGACTCCGCCCGCGCACCGTGAAGGTGAATACCAAAGGCCGGCGCGAGGTCGGCGCCGTCGAACGCTGTGTGGGCGCGGCCAGCTCGTGCTTGTCGTAGAGCGGCGCCTCGTACCGCCGGCGGAAACTGTCCCTCGTCTCGTCGTCGGCGCCGAGCACCGACGCGTCGAACCGGATCCCGATCGAGTGCATCAGCTCGTGCAGCAGGACGGTCATGAACACCGTCTTGCCGCTTTCCTTCGCACCGACCAGTGCGATGAGCCGGTTCTCGACCTTGCCGAAGTGAACCGGAAGCTGGGTATGGCATTCCGGGCACAGCCGGTAGTTCGTCTCGGCGCGGCACTCCTGGTGGATGGCGGAGCGCTTGCGGCCATCCGCCGAGAATGCCGGGGGGAGCTGCCCGGCGAACCCCATCCGCTTCGCCAGCCGTTCGTCCCGACGGCTCGAACATGCCTTTCCGGTGGGGCCCGGACGGCCGGAACACCGGAACCATATGTCCCTCTCCGCAAACTGTTGGTAGCAGTACGGACAGACCAGTCTGCTGCTCATTGGTGTCACCTCGTCCGGTGGCCGCGAACCAATGTCACCCGGGTGTGCCGGCCGTTCGGCGGCGCGTTCGGGTCGACGAAGCAGGCGAGCCCGGCGACGGCGCGACGCGGTGCCGAGAGCGTGACCAGCGCCTTCTTCCGCGCGACGAGCTCCTGGGCTGGAAGGCTGGCCAGCACGGCGCCGTGGGCCGCGCTCAGCGGCATGATTCCGTCCGGTCTGACGACCACGACCAGCGGCGGCAGCAGGCAGGAATGGCCGCAGACCAGCTCGAGGACGACTCGCCACCACAGCAGGTGCGCCGGGCGGACGTGGTAGGTCACCTCGACGGCACGCCCCGGCACGTGCACGGTCACGGGCGGGGAGGTCGTGCGACCGTCCTCCCCGACGGTCACTGTCTGTACTGAAATTGTGACAGAATCTTCGCCGACCTGGATCTCCATCCCGCCGTCGTCGGTGTAACGCCGCGGCCGGATCTCAACCTCGCCGCCCGCCCTGCCGCCCGCCCTGCTGCCCGACCCGCTGCCCGACCCGCCGTCGGAGGTGTCGGCGGGGTTCCAACGGACCTGCGCCAGGCTCGCGCCCTGCGGCCAGTCCCACCGTAGGCGGACGGCATCGCCGAACCGGGTTGCGGTCAACCCGCGCACCGCGTCCGCAAGCGAGATCGACACGGTGGTGCCGACGACCGCGACCGAACCGCCCGCGGTGGCGGTGACCGCGGTGAGGAACGTGCGGCCGTGCCGCGGACGGACAGCGAGCGCGACCCGGCCGTCGCCGCGCCGCACCGGGCCGCCGGGAAGCACGACCCCGTGCCGGGAGACCTCCGAGACGGGTACCCGAGTCCCCGGCGTCCACCGCGGCGCGGCCGAGGCCATCCGGATCTCCACGGTGCCGGTGGCCGGCGGCGTCCAGGTCACGATCGCCGACTGGCTGCTGGACGCCGACTGGCTGCCGGACGCGGACTGGCTGCCGGACGCGGACTGGCTGCCGGACGCGGACTGGCTGCCGGACGCGGACGATGCCGATTCGGCGGGCAGCTCGAAGGCGAGGTCCGTCACCGGTTCGGGAGGTCGCTGCGGACGGGCGGTGACGACCAGTCCGGCCGAGCTGTGCCTGGTTCCGTCCGCCGCGAGGTAGACCGCCTCGATCCGGTACTGGTACGTCCGGTCCGGGCGGAGGCCGAGATCGGTGAAGCCGGTCGAGGTGACCGACGTCGGCTTCGACCCGCGGCCGGTGCTGGCCTGGTCGGTCCGCCGCACGACGACTCCGTGGATCCCCGCCGGAGCCCGCCAGGAGCCGGTCACGGAGCTCGTGTCGGCGACCACCGCGAGGTCCTGGACCTCCGGGGTGAGCAGCATCGCGGCGGCGTGCGTGCCCGGTGACCAGATGCCCTCAGCACGGCTGGCGAAGACCGTGTAGAAGATCCGTTCCCCCGGCGGCGGGGTCTCGTCGATCGCGGTGTTGGTCGAGGTCCGCGCGACGAGCGTCCCGGCCTCCGGCGCGGTCGCGGGCTGGCGGGACGCCCGCACCAGCCGGTAGTGCACCTCGCCGGTGCGGGCGGGGCTCGGTGCCCAGCGCACGTTCACCCGGGCGCCGTCGATCCCCGCGTCGACGGAGGGCGGCGGCGGCGGCGGGATCGCCCGCAGCCTCGCCTGGATGTCGTCGCGGTCGGCCGCGATCTCGCCGGCCGCCGCCAGCAGCGCCGCAGCCCACTCCGGCCGGCCGGCGGCCCCGGCCTCGTCGGCCTCGGTCAGCAGCGTGCGGACCCTGGCCTCGGCGGCTTCGACCTGCCCGGCCAGCTCAGCCCGCTCGGCTTCCGGCGCCCTGGTGAGAAGCAGGCGGGCGGTGCGTAGCTGGCCGGCGGCGAGCGCCTCGTGGATCTCCTGGGCCGCCGTGTTGCCGGACCCGGCGCTGCCGGTCCGCCACGCCTCGACGAGCATCACCGCCAGCTCCTCGGCCTCGGTGCGTACCAGGCCCAGCGAGGCCGCCTGATCGGCGATCGCGCGCACCGGCAGGCCCGCCTCGATCCCCCCGCGCAGCGCCTCGACGACCTCCCAGCGGATCAGCGCCTCGAATCCGGTCGGGGCGCGGACAGCGCCCAGGACGATCACGAAGATGTTCTCTGCGGCGGTCTGGCGCTCGTCCTGGGCGCTGCGGGCGCGGGCCTGCCGCGCCCGGGTCACCTCCTGCTCGGTGACCGCCGCCGGCCCGGTGCCCGCCGTCGACGCCAGCCGGAAGCCGTCCCGAAGGTGGAAACCGGCGCGGACCCGGTCCGCCCCGAGAACGAGCTCCACGGACAGTCGCAGGCCGAGAACGGCCAGGGGGCCACGCAGGGCGCGGGCCTGGTTCGGCGGCGGCCCGGTCGGGAGCTCCCACTCGCGGTCCATGACCCGCAGGTTGTGTCGTCCCAACGCCGCCCGGACGGCGGCGGCGTCGAGCGCGCCGCCGCCACCCGCGGCGCCCGACAGCAGCCGCCCCACCATCGCCTCGGTGATGCACGGATTGGCCGCGGCGAGCGTTGTGACGAGGCGGTCCAGGTATTCCTGCTGTTCTCGGCGCGCACGCTCGCGGCGCTCCCGGAACGCGGCCGGCTGAAGCTGGCCGGCGCCGCGCAGTTCCGCGTGGGCGGCGAGCAGGGCGTCCGCGATCTCCGCATGGGTCTTCTTGAGCTTCAGCGCCCGCCAGTACCTCACCACCTGGTCGACGTGGGCGGTGAACAGCGCCGGATCGGCCGCGGTCGCCTCGTCGAGGTCGTAGCGCACGAAGAGGTCGGCGGGCACCCCCTGCCGCCGCGCGGGATCGACGACGCCCTTCCGGTACCGTTCGGCGTCGAACGCCATACCTGAACCCCCGAGTCACTCTCGTCCACCGACCGCGCCGGCGCTTCGCCGACGTCCGCTGCGCCTCCCGTCGGTTATTCGCTGAGCGTGTACCGCGCCACGGCGTTCCTCGCCCTCTCGACCTGCTCCTCGGTGAGTCCCTGGATCTGCAGCTCGATGTGCAGGTCCTTTCCGGTCTTGAGTTCGACCGCGTGGACCCGCAACACGCCGGTCTCGTTCATCGTGAAGGTGACGTCGATGGGGGAGTTGCGCGGCAGTGGCGGCAGCCCGTTGATCAGCCCCCGGCCGATCGCCGCGTTGTCGGCGAGCTCCTCGGAGACGGTGGCGCCGGCCTGCTCCCAGATCTCGATCTCGATCTCGGTCTGGTTGTCCTCGACGGTCCCGAACCGCTCGGTGTCGGGAGACGCCGGCAGCGGGGTGTTCGGCGGGAGGATGTGCGCCACCTTCTGCCGGCGCAGGTCCGCATCCGCGCTGTCCACAACCTTGATGCCGAACGCGCGGGGCACCACGGTGCGGACCTTCTTCTTCGCCAGCTCGCGGACCGCCTCGGTGGTGATGCCCAACTGGTCGGCGACCCGCTGCACGGCCGCCGGCGACGCCGCCGTGCCCTGCTGTCCGGGCTTTGCCTGCCCCGCCTGGCCGCCGTCGTCCCCGGGGAGTCGGAGCTTCACCGATTCGATCAGCGCGAAGCGGGCCGCGCCCTTCGCCACCGCGAGGTCCGGGTCGTGCAGCTTCGTCTCGAAACCGAAGCGCTCGGTGATGCGTGCGGCGACGGCGGGCATCCGTGTGGCGCCACCGACGAGGAGCACGTCGTCGAACGAGTCCACGCCCTTCTCCCGGGCGGTGGAGACGGTCCGCTCGGTGATGTCGAGCGTCCGTTCGAGCAGCTCGCCGGTGATCTGCTCGAACCTCTCCCGGGTCAGCTCGACACGGGCGGTGTCCCCGCCGAAACGCATGTTGTGCCGGCGCGACGTGGTGCTGCTCAGCGCCTTCTTCATCTCCTCCGCGGCGATCGTGAGTTCCTGGAGGAAGTCCTCGTTGTCGGCAGCCTCCGAATCGGGATGCTCGGCGAGAAAGCTCTCCAACAGATGCCGGACGATGCGCTCGTCCCAGTCGACGCCGCCGAGATGGTGGTCGCCGTCGGTGCAGACGACGTTGATCTCGTTGCCGGCAATCCTGATGACCGTCGTGTCGAAGGTCCCGCCGCCGAGGTCGTAGACCAGGATCGTGCGTTCCCCGGCCGGCGCGACCACCTCGTAGTGCAGCGCCGCGGCGACGGGCTCGGGCACGACGTTCAGCACGTCCAGCCCGGCGATCTTCCCGGCGTTGCGGGTCGCCTCCCGCTCCGCCACCCCGAAGTAGGCGGGCACCGTGATCACAACCTCGCGAACGGGTTCACCGGTGAACTCGGTCGCGGCCTTGGCCAGCTCGCTGAGGATCAGGGCGGAGATGCTCTCGGGGGTGTGCGTGATGCCGTGGAACGACAGCTCGACATCCTGCCCCATCTGCCGCTTGATCAGTGACACGACCAGATCCGGCTCGAGCTTCGCCGAGTTCTTCGCGTCCCGCCCGACCACCACGTTGTCCGGGGTCTCGAAATACACCACCGAAGGGGTGGTGTCCTCGCCGACCATGTTCTTCGCAACAGCAGGACGGCCGGTGTCGTCGATGTAGGCGACGCACGAATAGGTCGTGCCCAGGTCGATGCCGTAGGTTGCCATGGATCCTCGCAGGTGTGGGAGCCCGAACTGGTGTCAGAGCCCGGGCGGGACAGGGGCGGGCGAGGCCGGTGCGGAATTCGTGTCGGGGGTGGCGCCACCGGCCGGCGGCTGCTGGTGGCGGAAGACCCGGGTGCGCGCGGGCCGCCGCATGCGGCCGCTCTCCCGGTCCAGCACCCCGACCTGCATGACCTCGGCGACGGTGTTGTGGCGGGCGGGGTCGTCGGTCGCGAGCACGGACGCGGCGAGCTGGGCGCCGGACTGGAAACGCTCCCCGGGCGCCGGGCGGACCAGGTCGAAGCCGCACCGTTCCAGGGCAAGCTCCACATCGTCGGCGAAGCTCGCGAGCAGGTCAGCGGTGCGCGCGTCGCCGAGCCCGGCCATCCGCCCTGACTCGGCCGACAGACCGTCATGCAGCCTGAGCAGATCCGTGACGACCGGGTCCAGCAGCGCGCGGCGTACCCCGGACCGCTGTTCAAGGCGGTCCTCGTGCAGGCGGTCGATCACCGCCTCCCGGTGCGCGGAGCGCCGGTGGAACTCGGTGAGCGCGGCCTCGATGCCGGCGAGGCGGTCGAGGAGCGGGTCGGCCGAGGCATCGCCTCCGCCTGGTTCGGTCCGGCCGGTCATGTCGGCGGCGCCGGAGGCATCGGCGGAGGCGCCGCTGTGACCACCGCCAAGGGCATCGGGGGCATCGGCCGCGGTGGGGTCGGCCGGGGCGGCATCGGCCGCGGTGGAGTCGACCGGGGCGGCATCGGCCGGGGTGGGGCCGAGCGGCCGCGGCGCCTGGAACTGAGGGGGCGCGTCGCCGGCGGGCAGCGGAGGAAGGAACGGCGGCGCGGCTTCGCCGGAGTCTTCGAGCATGGCGGCAGACCAATCGGTAGACGAACGTGGACCGACGCCGCCGACGCCAGGTGGATGCAGCTTCGTCGGAGGCCCTGCCATCGGCGACGGTCTCGGGCCGGGCGGCGGGGCGATGCGGCGCAGTGTTCTCTTGCTCAGACAGAAAAGCAGGGACGCGACGTGAGCGTGCTCCTGACGCGGAGCAAGGAAATCCCCGGGTATTGGCTCGAAGCGGCGGCGGCGGTTTGCCGTTCCCAGCCGACCGATCCGCCGGACCGGTGCAGGTGGTCCGGCAGTCTCGACCTGGCCGGCACAGAAGCGATCATGACCTCCCCGACGCCGCCTCGAGTATATGTATTGCCTGTTCAGGCTGCCTGACCGTTGTGAACTGGCGGCGGGGAAGACTTTGCCGCCGTGACTCAACGCGTCTTGAACTCCACCGGCCCCGCGTCGATGGTGAACGTGCCGTCGGCGTGGAGAACCGGCCGCCGCTCACTGCGGGAGCGCGAGTAGGTCTCCACATGCTCGATGATGGCCTCCTCCTCGCCGGAAAGGTCGATGCGCGCTATCGCCACCCAGTAGGAGAAGTTGTCCCGATGGTACAAGGGTGTTTCTACCACCGAACCGACGTGGTCGTCGACCTGCACCGCCGCATGAAACCCGCGGAACGACCCGATGCCGTTCTCGACCGCCGAGTACGCGCAGATGAGGATGTGCCGGAAGGCCTGGGGGCGGGCGATCACGATTGTCTCCCGGCCGCGATGGCGGTCGCCGGTCGTCAGGCAGCAGCTTCACGTCTCGGAACGGCGAAGCGGGACCCCAGCCCCGCCAGCCCGTCGGCGACGCCGAAGCCAGCGGTGCGGTGGAACCAGCTCTCCCTGCGCCGGTACAGCTCCCCGGGGGTGTCCGCGAGGCGGCCGCCCGAGGCCGACAGGCTCAGCAGCACCTGGTCGCCCTCGGCGCGCAGCGCGTCCAGATCTATTTCCGCGCGTTCGGTCATCACCGCCGCGCCCGTTCTACCCAGATGCCGGATTGCACCGTCCGGACCGGCCGGGGCGGCGAAGTGGATGGCGTACGCGGAGCCTGGACCCGCGTCACTGTTCCCGCGGAACACGAGGATGAGATCGAGCCCGGGGGCCGTGGCGGAGTTCTCCCAGTTCAGGACCACGCGGATACGCCGCGCGCGAAGTGCTACCTGGCTGAGCAACATAAGAGACACGAGTGGCCCTCTCCGGAGTCGGCCTGACCGTAGCCCGCGCCGGATCGGGTCGGTGGACGGGCAACGGACGCATCATCGCGCAATCCCGGTGACGGCCGGACCGGTCCGCCGGCGGTAGGCTCGGGCACATGGGAGCACGGCGGTGAGGTGCAGGTGGTGATTGCAGACGGCGGGCTGGCGCCGCTGCGCGAGGCTCTTGGCGTCCGGTTGACATTGCGTAGTTGGGAGCGGTTCGGAATCCTCGTTGGTAGTCTTGAGGCGGCCTGGTCCGCGGGGGACGATGTGGGATTCACCAATTCCGTGGAACGGCTGGATCTCGCGCTGCGCAAGCGTGCGGCGCGCCTCGGCGAGGAGCCGGCCGTGCCGATGACGCAGCCCGTCCGCGAGCGGGTGAACAGAATGATTCACGTGCTGACCGATGCTTCCGGCGAAGAAATCCGGCGCCGCGAGGCACCACCGGAGGCTTCTGCGACGGCCGACGCCGGGTCCTGACCATGGCCGGCGATGCCGTGCAGGCCGGGTGGTCCGACCTGCGCGGGCCAGAGCTCGTGGTCCATCTGTATGCGTCGACGGATGGGCCCCGCGCGGTGCAGGCGTACGAGTTCCTGCGTGCCGTGTGGGCGGCCTGCCGGCGAGTGCTGGAGATGAAGCCGGCATTCGACCGGTTGGGCGTGCCCGCGCTGCTGCCGGCATCGATCGACGACCTGCGCGGGCGGGGCGTGCTCGCCGCCCAGCTGAGTCTCGGCGGCGGCGTGCACCAGGCCCTGCTCCGGCGCGACGATGATCTGCTCTGTCTGTCCGTCCTGCTCGCCCCGCCGGACGACGACGCCTTCGGCTGGTCGCAGCCGGAGGAGCAGTGGCGCCGGGTGGCGGGTACGCTTCCGCCGTCGCTGGTAGGAGCTGTGCGCCTCTACCAGGGGCACCTTGGCCGTCCCGGTGTGCCGGTGCCGGTGCCCGCGACGCCGGCGCTGGCCCGTTCCTGCGGCGCCACCCGGCCTGGGTGGGACCAGTCGCCGGGGTGGGAGG
>NZ_JANEZT010000729.1 GCF_025403405.1 Frankia tisae | reverse complement strand
CGTGATCATCGTGCCGTACCCGGCCGCCGGCCCGGTCACGGCTGCGGACAAGCGGCCCGCGGACAAGCGGCCCGCGGACAAGCGGCCCGCGGACAAGCGGCCCGCGGACGTGGCGCTCGACGCGGTCCTCGTCGCGCTGGCCGCCGACGAGGCGGGGGCGCTGCTGACCGTCGTCGGGGGAGACGGGCTGGGCGGGCAGGTGGCGGTGTGGCCCGACCGCACGGCGGGCTCGTCCGGGATCGCCGGACTCGACGTCGCCGCGGTCGACGATGCTCGCGGGCTGCTCGCGGCCGGTCGCAGCGGGGTGCGCCGCTACGGACCGCGGGGGCAGCGGCGGCCGGACGCGGTCGGGGTGTTCGTCCAGTCGTTCGCGCCGCCCCCGCGGATGCTGGTCTTCGGCGCGATCGACTACGCCGCCGCGGTGGTGCGCATCGGCCGTTTCCTCGGCTACCGGGTGACGGTGTGCGACGCCCGACCGGTCTTCGCCACCTCCCAGCGCTTCCCCGACGCCGACGAGGTGATCTGCGAACGACCGGTGGCCTACCTCGCCCGCGCCGCCGTTGACGTGAGCACGGTGATCTGCGTGCTCACCCACGACCCGAAGTTCGACATCCCGGTGCTGCGCGCCGCGCTGCGCTCGCCGGCGCACTACGTCGGCGCGATGGGGTCGCGGCGCACCCATGCCGACCGGCTGCGCCGGCTGCGTGACAGCGGTGCCACCGAGGATGATCTCGCCCGACTGCACTCTCCGATCGGCCTCGACCTGGGGTCGCGCACGCCCGAGGAGACGGCCGTCTCGATCGCCGCGGAGATCATCCAAAGCCGCTGGGGTGGCAGCGGCCGCCCGTTGCGGGCCACCAGCGGTCGCATCCACGCCGAACCCGGCGAGCCGTCCAACCTGTCCGAGCCGTCCGAGCCGTCCCCTTGGGGGGAGTGGGGGGAGCGGGCCCAGGCCGGATAGCCCCCGGATAGCCCCCGGGTGGCCACCGC
>NZ_JANEZT010000728.1 GCF_025403405.1 Frankia tisae | reverse complement strand
GGGATGGGCGGCGGGGCGAACACCGGCTTCGGTGGCACGACCGGGATCACCCGGCTGTTCGGAGCGAGCATGGGCTCGGAGATCTCCTGGCTGCTCCCCGCGGCCCTGCTCGCGCTGGTCGTCGGACTGTGGCGGACCAGGCGGGCACCCCGCACCGATCCGGCGCGGGCCGTGCTCGTGCTGTGGGGCGGCTGGCTCGTCGTCAGCGGCCTGGTGTTCAGCTTCATGAACGGGATCATCCATCCCTACTACACCGTCGCCCTGGCGCCGGCGATCGCCGCGCTCGTCGCCGCCGGTGGGACCGCGCTGTGGCGCGACCGTGCCCAGTTCCCGGCGCGGGCGTCGCTCGCCGCCATGATCGCGTTGACCGGCGCCTGGAGCTTCGTGCTGCTCGACCGGGTGCCGACCTGGCTGCCCGCCCTGCGCTGGGTCGTGCTCATCGGCGCGCTGGCCCTGGCCGCCGCGCTGGTCGCCGGTGCAGCCCGGTTCACCCGGCTGACGGCGGTGCTCGCCACAGCGGCGGTGCTCACCGTCGGCGCCGGCAGCGCGGCCTACGCCGTCAGCACCGCCGCACATCCGCACACCGGCTCGATCCCCACCTCGGGTCCGTCGAGCGCGGCGATGGGCGGCGGCGGCGCCGGTAACGGCGGACGTTTCGGGGGCGGCGGCACCCCGCCCACCGGCACCTCCGCAGCGAGCGGCACGTCCACGACAGGTAGCACCTCGACGACAGGTAGCACGTCCGCGGCGGGCGCGGGTGGTGCCGGCGGCCAGCAGTCCACGAACTCGGCGCTGACCGCGCTGCTGGCCCGTTCGACCACCGCGTGGGCCGCGGCCACGACGAGCGGCGCGACCAGCGCGGCACAGCTCGAGCTTGCCAGCGGGCAGTCCGTCATCGCGATCGGCGGCTGGGACGGCAGCGACCCGGCGCCGGCCCTGGCCCAGTTCCAGCAGTGGGTCGCCGACGGGAAGATCCACTACTTCGTGGCCGGCGGCGGGGGCATGGG
>NZ_JANEZT010000727.1 GCF_025403405.1 Frankia tisae | reverse complement strand
ACGATGTTCGCTCCGGTGGCCTCGTCGCCGGAGAGGTCGAGCTTCTCGAAGGCGGTGATCGATGCCTGGAGCAGCGCGACGCCACCCCCGGCGACGATGCCCTCCTCGACGGCGGCCTTCGCATTCGACACCGCGTCCTCGATGCGGTGCTTCTTCTCCTTCAGCTCGACCTCGGTGGCCGCGCCGACCTTGATGACCGCGACACCACCGGCGAGCTTCGCGAGACGCTCCTGGAGCTTCTCCCGGTCGTAGTCCGAGTCCGACTTGTCGATCTCGTTACGGATCTGGCTGACCCGACCGGCGATCTGGTCGGGGTCACCCGAACCCTCGACGACGGTCGTCTCGTCCTTCGTGACGACGATCTTCCGGGCGCGGCCGAGGAGGTCCAGGGAGGTGCTCTCGAGCTTGAGGCCGACGTCTTCGGAGATGACCTGGCCGCCGGTGAGGATCGCGATGTCCCCCAGGATCGCCTTACGGCGGTCCCCGAACCCCGGCGCCTTCACCGCGACACTCTTGAACGTGCCACGGATCTTGTTGACGACCAGGGTCGCCAACGCCTCGCCCTCGACGTCCTCGGAGATGATGACCAGCGGCTTCGAGGTCTGCATGACCTTCTCCAGCAGCGGGAGCAGGTCCTTCACCGCGGCGATCTTACTGTTGACGATCAGGATGTACGGGTCGTCGAGGACGGCTTCCTGACGGTCCGCGTCGGTGACGAAGTACGGCGAGATGTAGCCCTTGTCGAAGCGCATGCCCTCGGTGAGCTCAAGCTCGAGGCCGAAGGTGTTGCTCTCCTCGACGGTGACAACGCCTTCCTTGCCGACCTTGTCGAGTGCTTCGGCGATGAGGCCGCCGATGGCCGAGTCACCGGCGGAGATCGAGGCGGTGGAGGCGATCTGCTCCTTGGTCTCGACTTCCTTGGCCTGCTTGGAGAGCTCCTCGGAGACGCGTTCGACCGCGACCTCGATGCCCTTCTTCAGGCCCAGCGGGTTCGCGCCGGCGGCCACGTT
>NZ_JANEZT010000726.1 GCF_025403405.1 Frankia tisae | reverse complement strand
GGCCACAAGTACCGTCGCCCCGCCCAGACGCTCCTGCTCACCGGGACCGAAACCGGCCATCAGCTGGCGCGTGAAGCGCTGAGTGTCCATGACCCTGCCCTCATCTGGTGGTGACGTTTTCCCGAGCCGGTTTCTCTTTCCCATGCCTGCGCGCTTCCAGCGCCCCACCGGGGACGCATCCCCGGTTCGTCGACCACGCTACCAAAACCGGGGGCCACGTCCGCGCTCATGGCTACGATGACTGGATGTCTGGTCCTGAGCCGGCCATCCGCGCGGATGCCCGCCGCAACCGGCAGGCCATTCTGGCCACCGCTCGCCGGGTGTTCGCGGAGCAGGGCATCCATGCCTCGCTGGACGAGATCGCGCAGCGCGCCAACGTCGGGAACGCCACGCTCTACCGGCATTTCGGCTCGCGCTGCCAGCTGGTCGCCGCCGCCCTGTCCGAGCAGATGGAAAGATACGCGAGGATGGCCGCCGCCGCGGCTGCGGAGCCCGATCCGTGGAACGCACTGCGTGGCTACCTGACATCGCTGTGCCGGATGCAGGCCACGGATCGTGGGCTGGCCGACCTGCTGACCAGTGACGCCTTTCCGGACGCCGCAATCGATGCGGCGCGCGACAACGCCCGGCGGGACGTGGTGCGCACCATCCGCCGGGCGCAGGACGCCGGGGCACTGCGCGCCGATTTCGCCCCACAGGACATCCTGATCATTCTGATGGCGAACGCCGGGCTCATCCACCGTGCCGGCGTGCACGCCCAGGACAGCTCCGCTCGGCTGATCGCCCTCCTGCTCGACGGGTTGCAGGCCGCCGCCGCGACCCCGGCGCCGCTGCCCCCGGCGGAATCCGAGCTGCTCACCCTGATGCAGGTCGAGAGGCAGAGCGAGCTGCAGGGGTAGCCGCGGGTCTCGACTACAAGGAGTAAAAAAATTACAAATAACACCGCAAGCGAAATTCGTCGCAACGAGGGCGGAACGGCAGACGCGAAGACACCGACGGCGATCGTCACCGGG
>NZ_JANEZT010000725.1 GCF_025403405.1 Frankia tisae | reverse complement strand
GCCCACCCCCGCGGGCTGGGCGCCCGGCCCGGGCGGGGCACCAGCCGGGGATCACCATCCGGACCAGGGCGGCAACTACCCTCGGTACCCCGGGCCCACCCCGCCGGCCCACGATCACGTCGGGGACGGCGGCAGCGGTGAGCACTTCGGCGGCGGCGACCGCGGCGAGGGTCCCGACGCCGCTCACGGCATCGTCAGGCAGCGCGACGCCGGTGCGCACGTCACCAGCCAGAGCAACGCCGGCCAGAGCAATGCCGGCCAGAGCAATGCCGGCGGGGATGGGCTCGGTCAGAGTGGTGGCGCCCCAGGGCCAGGGCGGGCTGGGGATCGTCGCGGCGGTCAGGATGGTGGCGGACCGGCCGGCATCGGTGGGCATGGTTCGGCGGGAGGCGACGGCACGGCCGTCGCCCGGCCAGTCAACGACGAGCCGTCCCTCGACGACGACGATGCCCCAGGGCAGGCGGGCGGGGCACGCGGCGGTGCCGAGGCGGCGATGTCACTGCTGCGGACCGGGCTCGGCGCCACGATCATCGAACAGATCCCGACAAGCTGAAGGCAACGTAGCCTCCTGAAGGCGACGTAGGCTCATCGACATGTCGAACCCGCAGACCCCCGCCGTCGATGGGACCCCGGCCGGCGGTGGACTGCCCGCCGGAGGTGGGGCCCACCTGGGGCAGATCCTCCAGCAGGCGCAGAAGATGCAGGCCGCGCTCCTGTCGGCACAGGAGGAGCTCGCCTCCTCCCGGGTGGACGGCACGGCCGGGGGCGGCCTGGTCCGGGCCACCGTCAACGGCGGCGGCGAGCTCGTCGACCTCACGATCAGCCCCGAGGCGGTCGACCCCGAGGACACCGAGACACTCGCCGATCTGATCCTCGCGGCGGTCCGCGACGCGACCACCAACGCGCACCGGCTCGCCGCGGAGCGGATGGCCTCGCTCACGGGCGGCTTGGGCGCGGGCGGCACCGGCACGGGCGGGCTGGGCGCCGGCGGGCTCGGCGGGGCCGGCGCCCAGCCCG
>NZ_JANEZT010000724.1 GCF_025403405.1 Frankia tisae | reverse complement strand
AGCCCGTCCCTTCCGAACCCGGACGGTCCGCCGGTGACCGGCGAACCCGGTCTCGCTTCGGCCAGACCGGTTGATTCCGGTCGAGGTCGCGGCCCGATTCACCCTACTGGCCTCGAAGTCGGTGCCGGCGGGCCAGCCGGACGAAGACCCGGTTGTAGGCGAACACCCGCAGCGCGGCCTCCAGCGTGCTGCGATACGGCGTCTCGACCGCGCCGTTGCCGAGCTCGCGCAGCATCTCGGTCCACCATTCCAGGGGGACGGCGCCGGCGGCGGCAAGCTGGCGAGCACGCGGCAGTCCGATCTCCTCCAGCAGGTGGGCCGCCCGTAACCCGGCGCCGAAGACCGCCGCGAGCTCCGTGCACAGCTCGACCTGCTCCTCCGGAGTGAGCCGGATGTCCTCGATCTGACCATGATCGACTGATTCTGCCTGCGCTCGGCCGACAAGCTCCAGGGCCGCCTCGGTGCCCGCAGCGACCGCGCCGAGGAAGACGAGATCGTCGTCGAGTTGATCGACGACGTGCTCTGCCAGCCGCCGATCGACCGCGAACAGATCCTGCTCGCCGGGCGAGGTCCCGTCAGCCCGCAGGATCGCGGCCATGTTGACGCCGGAGATCGCCACGCTGCGGCGCATCTGCGTCAGCCTGGCGGCCAGGGTGGTCAGTTCGGCCCGGTCGACCCGCAGCCGGCGGACGAGCTGACGCACGTCCGCCGCCTCCGCCGCGGGCAGCGGGCCTGGTGCGCCCATGAGCTGGCGCAGGCGCGTCGCCCGCTCGTCGATCCGGTCCCACAGCCGACGGACGGCATCGCCGCCGTCGCGCACGCGCCACTGATAGCGCACCTTCGCAGCACCGGCGAGATAGCGCTGCAACGGGGGCGCGGCGGCGTCCCGGCGACGCCAGGTCCAGGCGACGAGCTCCCCGTCCCGGCAGGCGGGGACGAGGATGAGCAACGTCCGTTCGAGCTGGTCGTCCACCACGGCGACCGGCTCCCAGACCGCGAACCCTGCGCCGGTGGTCACCCCCCGGT
>NZ_JANEZT010000723.1 GCF_025403405.1 Frankia tisae | reverse complement strand
GGTCAGCGGGTGGCGGCCAAGCCGCGGGCGACCTCGACGGCCCAGTAGGTGAGGATGATGTCGGCACCGGCTCGGGAGATCGCGGTGAGCGTCTCGGCGATGGCCCGGTCCCGGTCGATCCACCCCGCGGCGGCGGCAGCCTCGACCATCGCGTACTCGCCGGACACCTGGTAGGCGGCTACGGGCACATCCACGGCGTCCGCGACCGCGCGCAGCACGTCCAGGTAGGCCAGCGCCGGCTTGACCATCACCGCGTCGGCGCCCTCGGCCAGGTCCAGCGCCACCTCGCGCAGTGCCTCGGCCACCGAGCGCGCCGGATCCTGCTGGTAGCCGGTGCGGTCGCCGAACTGCGGGGCGCACTCGGCCGCCTCACGGAACGGGCCGTAGAACGCCGAGGCGTACTTCGCCGAGTAGGCCAGGATCGGCAGGTCGGTGAAGCCCTCGGCGTCCAGCGCTGCCCGGATCGCGCCGACCTGGCCGTCCATCATTCCGCTCGGCGCGACGACCTCGGCGCCGGCTCGAGCCTGCGCCACGGCGATCGAGGCGTAGCGCGCCAGGGTGGCGTCGTTGTCGACCTCACCGGCATCGGTCAGCAGGCCGCAGTGCCCGTGGTCGGTGTACTCGTCCAGGCACAGATCGGTCATCAGCACGATGTCCCCGCCGACCTCGGCGACCAGATCGGCCAGCGCGAGCTGGACGATCCCGGCGGGGTCGTCGGCGGCCGAGCCGCGCGCGTCCTTCGCAGCCGGCACGCCGAACAGGATCAGGCCGCCGACGCCGGCCTCGACCGCCTCGACGGCGGCCCCCCGAAGCGACGAGCGGGTGTGCTGGACGACACCGGGCATCGACGTCAGGGCGACGGGCTCGTCCACGCCCTCCTTGACGAACATCGGCAGGACCAGATCCGCAGGGTGCAGCCGCACGTTCGACACCAGCCGACGCAGCGCGGGCGAGCGGCGCAGCCGGCGAGGGCGCACCACCGGAAACCCTGCCGGTAGCCGGCCACCCGGACCCGCGCCACCCGGGCC
>NZ_JANEZT010000722.1 GCF_025403405.1 Frankia tisae | reverse complement strand
GTCGAGGGGATCGGGGGCGTCGTCGGGGTCGTGGCCGGTGAAGGCGTCGAGGTCGGGGGTCCAGCCGCCAGGGGCTGCGGGTCGGTAGGTGTGCACGGTGCGGGTGATCTCGTCGTCGTCGATGAACGCGGCCCGGACCCGGATCGGGTCGGGGTTGCCGTCATGCAGGACGTAACCGACCCCAGGCAGCGACAGCGGGATCTCCTCCGCACGCGCGCCCCGGTCCCGGGCACCGTTGCCAAGGACGAGGTCGGCCTGGTCGGGTTCGGTCATCCGCAGCGCCACCCGCACCGGGAACAGGTCCCGGAACGGCAGCACCTCCTTGCGCGGGTCCTGCACCGCGGCCAGGACCACGACACCGGGCGCCCGGCCCTGCGACAGCAGCAGCGGCAACGCCGCACCGATCCGCTTCTTCAGCTCCCGGTCGGTGACGTACGCAGTCAACGAGGCGATCTCGTCGACCACCAGCACGATCAGCGGCTCTGTGGTCGTCGGAGTGTGGAGTCGGGTCACGCCGGACAGGCGGGCGGTCCGCTCCTGCATGACGCCCACGGCGTCGTCGAGGAGATCGGCGATCGTGTCCGTGGTGGTGGCGAAGCGGGTGAACATCGCCCGGCCGAAGGCCAGTTCCATCCCGCCCTTCGGATCGCACACCCACAGCTCCACCAGCCCCGCCCGCACCGCCGGGCCGAGACCGCGCAGCACCGACCACAACACCGAGCCCTTACCCGCGCCGGTGGCACCGGCGACGAGGACATGCGTCCCACGCACCGGCAGCGTCCAGGGTGATCCGTCCTCGCAGCGGCCCACCGGGATGGCGGACAGTCCGGCGACGAGCCGGGCGTAAGCGGTGTGGACGGGTGCGCGGTCCGGGTCGACGTCGGCCGGGTCGGGGTCGGCGTCGCCCGGATCGGTGTCCGTGCTGTCGAGGTCGGCGGGGGTGACGGGGTGGGTGAGGGTGTCACGGTGGTGGAAGTGCAGCCGGCCGAAGCGGAACGTCTCGGCCTGCACCTGGCAGCGCCGGGCCCG
>NZ_JANEZT010000721.1 GCF_025403405.1 Frankia tisae | reverse complement strand
GCCCCGCGCCGCCGGGGTCTGCCCGACAACCGTGCCGGGTAGCTCGCCGCCGGCGCGGGGCTGCTGGACGACGGTGAGGCCCAGGTCGGTCAGGGTCCGTTTGGCCTCGCCCGCCGGTCGGCCGCGCAGGTCGGGCACGGTCACCGTGTCGCCGACCACGGTGATGGTGACGGAGCTGCGGGCCGCCACCCGAGTGCCCACAACCGGCGCGACGGCGTCCACCTGACCGGCGTCGACGGCGGACGGGCCGGAGGTGACCCGTTCGACCACGGTGAGGCCGGTGGCGCGCAACGCGGCGCGGGCGTCGTCGGCGTCGAGCCCGACGACCTCGGGCACCGTGACGGTGCTCGGACCCGCCGACACGGTCAGGGTGACGGTGTCGGCGTGGGCGCCCGTCGTCCCGGCCTGCGGGTCGGTCGCGACGACGGTGCCGCGGGCACCGCTGCCCGACCGGTAGGCGCGCTCAACCGTGGCGAAGCCGGCGGCGCGCACGGCGGATTCCGCCGCCGCGGCCTGCTCACCGATCACGTCCGGGACGGTGACCCGGTCGGTGGCCGGCGAGGCGTCGGTGGGATCGGTCTGCGTGGCGGGAGGGGTGGCGCTCGCCGGGTCGCTGGTTGCCCGGGTGGCGGTTCGGGTGGCGGCGGGGCTGGGCGCGCGGCCCGTCGCCTTCCCGTCGGGTCGACCGGCGGGTCCGCCGGACACGGCGAGCTGACCGGACGCCGACGCCGTGGCGGTGGCCCCGGCGGACCCGCCGTGGGCGTGCACGAGCAGACCGATCACCACCAGCGTGGCCGCGATCACGGCGCCCACCGCGGCCACGGCGGCGAGCAGCCGCACCCGCCGCTGCCGGCCTGCCTGCCCGGGATCGCCTGCGGAGCTGGCCGCGCCGGCCAGCATCAGGTCCAGCGAGCCGGTCCCCAGCTCGGTCCCCGGGTCGGTGGCCGGGCCGGTCCCCAGATCGGTGGCCGGGCCGGTCCCCGACTTGGACGCCCGGTCGGACGCCCGGCTGGGCGCCACGGCGACCGGCAAGAGGTCCGGC
>NZ_JANEZT010000720.1 GCF_025403405.1 Frankia tisae | reverse complement strand
TGAACCTTTCCCGGTAACCTTTCGTCACCTTTGGTAGCAACAACGCTGTGTGCATACGTTGATCTCTACGTGGTGCGCTGGTGCTCCATGTGGAGCAGCACGAGGCATGCTTTCACCACGGATCCGATCTTCCAGGGATCGATCGTGACGTTGCGCAGGACACCGAAAGTACCCTTGAGCAGCGCGTTCCCCCGTTCACCGACGGCGCGCAGCGCGTTGTGGATCCTGTTGTGCCCCTTCTGATCACCGGTCAGCTCGCCGCCCTTCGGCTTCTTGAACGGGATCGCGAGCGGACCCTCCTGGGTCGCGCACCCTTCGTAACCAAGATCGAACAGCACCTGGTGGCAGCCGTCGCCGGTCCACTCGTCCAACAGCGCAAGCGCGCCGCAGGCGCGCAACGCGGTGAGGTCGTGCTCCCGGCCGGGGCGCACGTCGGACACCCACAGCGGGAAACCGTCGTCCGGCGCGGTCACGACCTGGATGTTGCCCGCATGGTTGTGGGCCTTCTTCGCCCACCACAGGTCGACCCCCTTCGTCGGCCCGGGCATCGACAGCCGGTCGGTCTCCACGAGGGTGCCATCGACGATCACATGGTCGTAACCGGCGAACCGTGCGGCGATCAGAGCGTTACGCAGGCCAGGGGCCTGCCAGGCCAGCAGCCCACGGCCCTCGTGGATCGCCCGGTAGCACACGCTCCGGCTGATCCCGTGATCCTCACACAGCCTCCGGACCTTCGCGCCGTCGCAGAACCAGCGCAGCACGACCGTCGCCTGCCGCACGCAGCTGAGCGCCCGGGTCCCCTTCCGCGTACCGATCCGCTCACGTTCCGCGGCCAGAAGGCGGACCAGACCCCAGAACGTGTGATCGCTGACAGGAAGGTAGGACACATATGGGATGCTCATCGCGGACGCGGGACCTCTCGGAAGTTGCTCTGTGGAAGGACTACTTCCTACCGAGGCCCCGCGTTTCCCTGCCTACCCCCCTCCGCCCGTCACAGATAGTGATCGAACGCGGAGTGTGACGGCCCGTTGCAGGGAAAGGCTCA
>NZ_JANEZT010000071.1 GCF_025403405.1 Frankia tisae | reverse complement strand
CCCTGGCGGGCTGCAGAGACCGGCCGGTTCGGGCCCCTGGCCGGGGCCTAACCCGGGGCTTTCGCGAGGTGATCGTCTGGTGGGTGTGCCGGAAACGGGAAAGCGCTCCTGGGCTGGGAGGATCGGGCTTGTCGAGGGCCTGAACCATCCATCACCCTGCCCGAGGTGCCGGCCCGGATCGACCTGCGGCGCTGACCCGGCCGGTCGGCCTCGGCTGAGGCGCTGTTGACCTGGTCGGCGACCACGGACGGTCGGGGTCCTCGTGCGTGTAGTCAGCATGCGGCGAAACATGGGGCTCAATCGGTTTCCAGGACGGAAACCAGACAGTCTCCGGCCACGCGCGATTCATCTGGCAGCGATTTGGTTTGGTGCATGCACACCTTCGTCGCCCGGAAGCGGGCAGTAGCCATCGGCGGTGCAGCGACCGCCATAGTCCTGGCGTCCGCCGGCATCGCCTCGGCCAACTCGTCAGGAGGCTCGCGGCCCGCACCGTTCTCGGTGAGGGCCGACATCGGTGTGGCCGGTCCCTTCAGCGGCGGTACCGTGGCGGGCAACGTCCTGGCGAACGACTCCGGCGCGAGCGCGGTCGTACGCAACAGCGGCCTCGACACCCCGGCCGCCGGCAGCCTCACCGTGAACGCCGACGGCTCCTACAGCTTCACACCGGCCGTCAAGGGCAGCCATGGCACGGTCCACTTCACCTACACCGCGACCAACGCCGTCAGTCTCTACAAGGACGCGGTGCCCGGCGCGAACAAGATCCCGCCGCTCGGCAGCCTCGAGGGCCCGAACGGCACGACCGTGCAGATCTCCGGCGGCGGCTACGGCTCGTCCTTCGTGGCGGTGCCGGGGCAGCCGGGGTGGTTCTACGGTCTGACCGACCGTGGCCCGAACGCCGACGACGACGGGCCGGCCGGTGTTAAGGCGTTCACCGACCCGACGTTCAACCCGCAGATCGGCCTGTTCCAGCTGGTCGGCGGCAAGGCGGTGCTGCGGAAGAAGATCGTCCTGAAGGCGCCCGACGGAACCCCGTACAACGGTCTGCCGAACCCGGTCACCAAGAACGCCGCGAGTACGGAGAAGACCGAGGACCTCTTCGGCACCTACGTCGACCCGGCCAAGACCTACACCGTGCCGGGGACCAAGCCGGCCGTGACGCTCAACCCCGACAACGGCTACGACTCCGAGGGCCTGGCCGCCGTGGCGGACGGCAGCTTCTGGGTCTCCGACGAGTACGGCCCGTTCATCACGCACTTTGACCGCAACGGCAAGGAGATCGAGCGGCTCTCGCCCTGGGGCGCCGACGCCGGCCACCAGGTCAACACCAAGAGCCCGCTGCCGATCGAGCTGCAGCTGCGCACCAAGAACAAGGGCATGGAGGGCCTCACCGTCACGCCCGATGGCAGGACCCTCGTCGGCATCATGCAGTCGGCCCTCACGGTGCCCGACTACGGCCTGACCGCGAAGGGCAAGACCGTCAAGCCGGCCAACGTCGCCCCGGTGCGGATCGTGACCGTCGACCTGTTGACCAGGGCGACCCACGAGTACCTGTACCTGCTCGACAACCCGGGCACGACCGGCAACGCCGTCAGCGAGATCAGCGCGCTGTCCTCGACGAAGTTCCTCGTCGACGAGCGTGACGGCAACCAGCAGGAGCCCGGCAAGCCGGCGACCAAGGATCTCTTCCAGATCGACCTGACCGGCGCGACCGACGTCAAGGGCGACGGCACGAACCCGCTGGGCTACACGGTCGGCGGCAAGTCGATCGACGCCTACGTCGGGGACGCGTCCACCTCGGACGCCCAGGCGCTGCTCACGAAGGCGGGTATCAAGCCGGCCAGCAAGACCTCGTACCTCGAGGTCGGCACCCTGCTGAACACGCTGGACCCGTCGGGCGCGCTGTTCGGCCACGACAAGATCGAAGGCATCGCGGCCCTCGACGGCGGCAGGACGCTGTACCTCGCCAACGACAGCGATTTCGGCATGGACCACCTGCTCGGCCAGGACGAGGCCGCGTGTGAGGCGTCGGGCCTGTCCGACACGACGGCGTGCGCGCCGGTGACGTCGACGACAACCGGCAAGTACCTCGTCCACCAGAAGACGCTGGATGCCAGCGGCGTCGTCGACGACGGCGAGGTCCTCAGGATCGACGTGACGAAGCTCCCGCCGGCGCTCGGAACGGCGACGGTCACGATCAGGTACTGATCGACCCCGCTCTCCCGGAACGGCCCGCTCCCAGCAGCGGGCCGTTCTCGTGTCTGGCCGACGCGGCAGCGAGACCGGAACGGGCCATGAACGCCGACCCGGCCTGGCAACGGGGAGTCGAGCAGCGAGGCCGGCAGCCGCCGCGCACGCCGCCGTCCAGGTCGGATCGTTCTCAACACCGCCACCGCGGCCCACCGACAGCGTCCTGCGTCGGCTACGTGGGTTGACGTCCTTCCTGTCGCCCGTGGGTGGGATGGTGAAGAGATGACGGAGAGCCTCATCGGGGCGACGGTCAGCGGGAAGGTCGCGACGTCGGCGCTCGGCGTCCACCTGAGCGGAGACGGCGTTGATGTCGGGGTGTCGTCCGGCGTGGCCGATGCGGTCGACTTCTGCCTGTTCGACGACGAGGGCGGCGAGCAGCGGCTGCCCCTCGAACGAGACGAGTCGGGCACGTGGCGCGGCCACGTCGCGGGCGTGCAGGATGGGGACCGTTACGGGTTCCGGGTGTCCGGCCCGTGGAACCCGGCCAGCGGGCTGCGGTGCAACCCGGCGAAGCTGCTGTCGGACCCGTACGCCCGCGCCGTCACGGGAACGGTCCGGTGGGGATCCGAGGTACTCGGGCACGTGCCCGGCGGCCCGGACCGCCGCAGCGACACCGACTCGGCCGGCTTCGTGCCCCGTTCGGTGGTGGTCGCGCCCGCCGAGCCCCCGGCCCCAGGCCCGGGACGCGTGCCCTGGTCGGACACCGTCCTCTACGAGACACACGTCAAGGGTTTCACCCAGCGCCATCCGGACGTCCCGGCGCCGCTGCGGGGCACCTACGCCGGTCTCGGCTCGCCCGCGGCCATCGACCATCTGCTCCGGCTCGGGGTGACCACCGTCGAACTGATGCCGGTGCACCACTTCCCGCAGTCCGGTTTCCTGCTCGACAAGAACCTGCGCAACTACTGGGGATACGACTCGATCAGCTACTTCGCCCCGCACGGCGACTACGCGGCGGCGCGGATACCGGGCGAGCAGGTCGCCGAGTTCCGGACGATGGTCGGCATGCTCCACACAGCCGGGCTGGAGGTGCTCCTCGACGTCGTGTTCAACCACACCGCCGAAGGGAACGAGAACGGCCCCACGCTGTGTTACCGGGGTCTGGACAACGGCGCCTACTACCGGCTCGTCCCCGGGCAGCCGCGGTTCTACTACGACACCACCGGCACCGGAAACACACTCGATCTCGCCCACCCGACGACCCTGCGCCTCGTCCTCGACGCGTTGCGGTACTGGGTGACGGCGATGGGCGTCGACGGTTTCCGCTTCGATCTCGCCGCGTCCCTGGCCCGCGACGAAGCCGGCGGCTGGGACGTGTACTCGGCGTTCCTCGACGCGATCGCCCAGGACCCGGTGCTCAGCGCCGTGAAACTGGTCGCCGAACCATGGGACACCGGCTTCGACGGGTACGACGTCGGCCGGTTCCCCGCCGGCTGGTCGGAATGGAACGGCCGCTACCGCGACGACGTCCGCGACTTCTGGCGCGGCGCGGACGGGAAGGTCCCGACGCTGGCCACCAGGCTGGCCGGAAGCTCCGACCTGTACCCGACCCGCGGCCCGCTCGCCAGCATCAACTTCATCACCTGTCACGACGGTTTCACCCTGCGCGACCTGACGTCCTACAACACCAAGCACAACGAGCCGAACGGTGAGGGGAACCGCGACGGCACCGACGACAACAGATCCTGGAACTGCGGCGCCGAAGGCGACACCGACGACCCGGCCATCCTGGCACTGCGGGCCCGCCAGCAACGCAACCTGCTCACCACCCTGCTGGTCAGCGACGGCGTACCGATGCTCGGCCACGGCGACGAACTCGGCCGCACCCAGCACGGCAACAACAACGCCTACTGCCAGGACAACGACGGCTCCTGGATCGACTGGGACGCCGCCGCCGGCCACACCGACCTCACCGCCTTCACCGCCGGCCTCATCCGGCTCCGCCACCAGCATCCCGTGCTGCGCGCCCGCCGCTTCCCGACCAGCACCCCGCCGGCCGCCGGCGGCGTGGCGGAGACCTGGCTGCGACCCGACGGGCAGCCCATGAGCGGCGACGACTGGCAGGCGACATTCGCCCACACACTCGCCGTCCACCTCCGCGGCGGCGACGACACCAGCGAACTGCTGCTGGCCTTCAACGCCTACTGGGAGCCGGTCACCTTCACGCTTCCCGGCACCGGCTGGGCCGTCGTCCTGGACACCACCGCCGCCGATCCGCCGCACCCCACCCCCACCAACACGGCCGGGCCCACCATCGACGCCGGCCCCCGCAGCGTCGTCATCCTCAGCCGCAGCACCTCCTGACCGGCTGAATTGTCACGCGCTGCCGGCAGGATCGGCGGCCGGGAACCAGCGGGCTTCACATGGCGATGACGGCCTCGGCGGCTTTGAGGCTCAGCCCGGCATGGTCGGCGGAGGGTGATCGCGCCGCCGGTCCAGGTACGTGAGTATCTGGCGAAGTGTTCCTTTGGGTACGTCTCGTCTCGCGTGGACCGGAACGGTGACGTCTGGCCCGGACCAGCTCGAATCCGGCCTTCTGTAACGCCCTGACGAGGTCCTTGCCGGGGAGCGGCGGGACGGGTGGCACTTCAGCTCAGGCGATGTCGAGCATGATGGTGAACTCGTCGGGAGCGCCGTCGTCTTCGAGGATCATGAGGACGGCCTCATGGAGATCCGCCAGTGCGTCCTCGCGGGTGTCCCCGTTGCCGTTGCACCCGACCCGACCGACGTAGGCGTGGGTGCACCAGACACCGTCTTCGTCCTGCTCCACCGTGTAGGGGATGTGCACCGCCCCACCCATGCCAGTCAGGGTAACGCGCGTCGGTTCCGTACGGTGGCCGTGTGATCGCCCGCTCGGCGGGTCTGGTCGCTGTCCGCCGACCGGAGGAGCGCTACGGAACTCGTACCCCCTCCAGTGTTAGGACGCGATACCGGCCAGGCCGGTGTCCTCGCCCGCGGCGCGGTGGCGGTTGGTGACCCAGGCGTCGGGCAGGGCCACCCACTCGCTTTCGGTGATCAGTTGGACGAGGGCGCCGTCGAGGCGTGGTGGGCGGGTCGGCTCGGTCGTCGGGCACAGGACCCAGACCGGTCGGCCGCCGGCGCGGGCCCGCTCGGCCAAGGCGAACAGCACGTCCAGGCCGCGGCCGTCGTAGCGGCCGAACACGCCGGCGTCGTGCAGCAACAGCGGCGCCGGTCGACGGCCGGGCCCAGCGTGGTCGGCAGGGTCGGCAGGGTCGTTGCGGTCGGCGGGAGCGTTGCGGTTGGCGGGGGCGTCGATCAGCGCGGTGAGCTGCGGCGCGGCCCGGCTCCAGGCCGTCCGGACGTACTCGGCGAGGTTGCCGGCCGCCCGGCTGCCGGGCTCCGCGGCGTCGGCGCGCAGAATCGTCGCCCAGGTCGGTCTGGGCCGCGGGTCGACCTCGGCGTGCAGCGCGTCGAGGAACACGGCGGCGACGTCGACCGGCTCGGCGGCGAACCGGTGCGGCCGGGTCAGCTCCGCGCGGGCGGCCAGGTAGTGGTTGCGCCGGACGGTGAGCGCCCGGAAGCCGCCGGCTTCGGCGGCGGCGGTGAGCCGCTGTTCGGCGAGTGCCGCCGCCGCCCGGTCGGGGCTGTCGAACACGGTGCGCGCCGGCCGGCTGCCCAGGCCGGTGGCCTGGCGGACGACCGGCGTCGCCCGCGAGCCGAGCCCGGTCGAGGAGAGCAGGCCGTGCGGCGGCACGTAGCCGTCGCGGGCCGCGTTCCACTCGAGGATGAATCCTGCCGCGGCCAGCGGGGCGTCGAGCGCCGGGTGCGCCGGCAGCTCGGTGGCGAGGCCCGGGAAGCGGTTCTGCACCCGTTCGCGGATGGTCGCGACGTCCACCAACGGCCGGTCGGGCGGCTCGTCCGGCCCGCCGGGCTGCGGCGGGACCGGCACACCGGCCTGGGTCAGGCGCAGCGCCCGGACGAGATCCAGGTCGCGCGGGTAGATCTCCAGGCGGGCGTTGGTGGCGGCGGTGCGCGACGCGGCGGCGGCCAGCCGGACGAGGCGCTGCTGGTCGAGCGTGGGCAGGCCGGCCAGGCCGGCCAGCCCGTCGGCGGCCCCGACAGCGGCGGATCCGGTGCCGCCGTCCGCCAGGCCCTCGTCGTCGGCGTCACCGGCGGCCGGCCCGGTGCGGACCGCGGCGAGCTCCCGCAGCACGGTCGCCGGGGCGGGCAGTTCCTCGGCCCGCGCGAGCCGGTCCGCGGCCTTGCCCAGGGCGATGGCGTACGCGAACAGCGCGGGCGCGGCCGGGGTGAGCGGGCCGTCGTCCTCGGCGGCCTCCAGCGCGACCAGCGTCCGGTCGTAGAACCTGCGGCGGGCCAGGCACGGTTCGGAATCGAGGTCGACGGTCTCCAGCGCCGCCCGGACCGCGGCGGCGGCGAGCGCGTGACGCTCGGCCGGCGAACGCTGGCTGCCGTGGCGGGCGAGCACGGCGGTGGCCAGCTCGTCGAAGCCCATCACCCGGCCGGCGTCGCCGAGGATCTCGACGAGCTCGTCGCGCACCGAGCGGACCGCGTCGTCGGCGTGCCAGGCCCTGCGCCGCGCGGTCAGCACCTGCGCGATCCGGCCCGAGGTCACCCCGACCCGCTCGGCGACCTGCTGCTGCGGCGCCCACGGCGCCACGTCCGGCAGCGCGCCCGCGGCGTCGGGCAGGCCGAGCAGCAGGCGGGTCGCCTCGCGTTCGGTGGCGTTGCGCCCACCGGACAGGGCGTGGGGGAGTAGCCGGTCGGCGAGGGCCTCGACCGGCATGCGGGCGTAGTCCATCGCCATCACCGACGGCGCGTCGGCCGGCTGCTGCCCGGCTGGCGTCGGCTGAGCCGGCGTGCCGGCCGGGACGGCGTCGGCCGAAGCGGCGTCGGCCGAAGCGGCGTCGGCCGAAGCGGCGTCGGCCGAGGCGGCGGCGAGGGCGCGGCGCCACTGCCGGATCCGGGACTGCAGTTCCTGGCGGGTCTTCGCGCCGGTACCCGGCAGGCTGATGATCTCCTTGGAGCCGAGGGTCAGCAGCACGCCGACGGTCGTCACGTTCAGCCGGTGCGCGGCGGAGACCGCCCGCGGCGACAGGCCGGCGGCCTCCAGCGGCGTGTCGGCGGCTGCCGTCGCGGCGGCCAGGTCGCGGGCCTGCTGGGCGGCCCTCTCGCCGGCGGCGGCACCCGCAGCGCCCGCCGGGCGCGTCCCCGCCGGGTGGATGCTCGGGGTCGGCGGGGTGGAGTCGGCGGCGCGGAAGACGGCCTGCCAGGCGTCGCGCATGTCCTTCAGCGACGCGAACCGCCGCGCCGCGTCCCGGTCGAGCGCACGCGGGAAGAAGGAGGCCAGGCCGGAGCGGATCGCCGGGTCGAACGCCTCGGTGGCCACCGTCGGTGGGCCCTCGGTGAACCGCTCCCCGGTGGACCCGTCGCCCCACAGCGGCAGCTCGCCGGAGGCCATCTCGTGCAGGGTGACGGCGAGGGCGTAGCGCTCGGCGTGGTCGTCGTAGGTGGCGCGGGTGCCGGCGCCGAGGAACGGGTCCAGGTAGCGGGGCGTGCCGGCGGCGGTGTCGCGGACCGAGATGTTGGCCAGCGAGAAGTCGATGAGGACCAGCTGGTAGGTGCGGTTCGGCCGGCGGCGGATGACGATGTTGTCCGGCTTCAGGTCGCGGTGGGCGACGCCTTCGCCGTCGAGGTAGTCGACCGCGCCGAACAGATAGTCGCTGTAGGTTTCCAGCTCGTCGACCGAGAGCCGGCCCTCGCGCAGCTTGCGGGCCACGGTCTGCTCGCCGGCGTGGTCGAGGACGAGTACCGTGCGCCCGCCGATTACCAGCGTGTCCGGGCGGGCCAGGCGGATCACCCGAGAGTCGTTCAACCGGCCCAGCACCGACGCCTCATGTTCCAGGCGCGCCGCCCGCTCGTCGGACAGGGCGACCTTCAGGACTTCGTCGCGGTTGGTCTTCTCGTTGCGGGCCAGGAAGGCGCGGCTCGTCGAACCGGTGCCGAGACGCTCCCGGATCCGCCACTCGCCGCCGACCAGGTCGCCGCGCTGGGCCTCCAACGGGTCCGTCTCGGGAACCTGCTCGTCCCGCTGCGCCGCGGGTGGGTCCGTCGGCGGGCCGCCCGCGGCACCGTCGCCCGCGCTGCTGTCGCCGGGGGTGGCCGCCGGGACGTCCGGCGGGGTGAGCTCGTTCTCGGCGAGCAGCAGCCAGTCGAGCAGTTCGCCGACGCTGGCGTAGCGGTTGTCGGGCAGCGGGCAGGTCGCCTGCGCCACCACGTCGTTCGCCGCTTCGGACAGCGAGTCGACGACCTCGGCCGGATGCAGGCCACCCGCCTGCTCCAGCCGCGCCTTCAGCGCGTTCGGGCTGTCCGCGGGCGGCTGGCCGGTGAGGATCAGGTAGGCCAGCGCGCCCAGGCCGAAGACGTCGATGCCGACCGGGTCCGGGTAGGGGGCGCCGATCTCGGGCGCCAGGTAGCCGGCGGCGGCCAGTTCGAGATGCGGCAGGAACCGGGCCGCAGGCTCCACCGCGAGTTCCAGCGACCTCGTCGTCATCGCGTTCGTCAGCGTGCCGGTGCCGGTGCCCGAACCGGCGTCGCGGGCCGCCGCCTGCCAGTCGCTGATCATCAGCTTGGGTGCGAGCCAGCCCTGCCCGCCGGCCCCGTTGCCGGCCCCGCCGCCGTTCCCGCCCGCGCGGCGGCCCCGGCCACCGGACGGCACGACCAGGACGCTGCGGGCGGCCAGCGCCCGGTGGTAGAGATGCCGGCCGTGCGCGTAGGCGACCGCCTCGGCCAGCTGGCGGATCATGTGCAGCCGGGTGCCGGCGTCGAGGCGGTCACCGTACCGGTCGAGATAGTGGTCCAGGCGCATCTCGTCCGGTCGGTGGCGGAAGATCAGCGCCGGGCCCGCCTCGTGGCCTTCCAACCCGTCGACCTGGACGATCCCCGGATGGTTGATCCCATGCAGGACCAGGAACTCGCGGCGGGCGACCGCCTCCCGGTTCGCCCGCTCGGCCTCCCCGGCGGCCCGCTCGACGAGGTAGATCCGCACCCGTCGCCGCTCGGAGGCGACCTGGGTGTGGGCGGCGTGGTAATCCTGCCAGGTCGGACCGGAGTCGAACGCCGGGAACTCCAGCTGCCAGGAGCCCACCCGCTGGTGACGCCGGCTGCGGGCGATCCCGGCCGCCGGCAGCAGTTTCGCCAGGGCCTTCGACAGCCCGGGGGTGACCCGCTGCCGCTCGTCGCGCAGCGGCGTGTCCAGCAGACCGGACCAGATCGACGGCAGCATCACGCCGCCCCTGCCACCGCCGCTGCCGCTCTTGCCGGTGTTCCCGCTGGCGGCGCCGCCCGGGGCGCCGCGCTCGGGGCCGAAGACCCAGTGGAGCTGGTGGTCGTCGAACTCGACCCGCAGGGTCGGGTTCGACAGGAAGACCGCCGGCTGGATGAACGGGATCTTCGTCCTGCTCGCGCGGCCGGCGTTCTCCAGCAGGGACCGTAGTTCCTTGGACTTCTGGTTCGCCAGGTGCAGCGGGTTGTCGAAGATCCGGGTGTTGCCCGAGTCGCGGTGCTGGGTCCAGTTCGACCCGGACGCGGTCAGCCGGCCGACGAGGCTCTTGATTTCGATGAGGTAGACGCCGCCGCGGGCGACGACCAGCAGGTCGACCTCGCGGATGTGCCCGGTGGTCGCGGTGAAGGTGAAGTTCGACCAGGCCCGGTACGGCTCGGCGTCCGGCAGCAGCAACCGGACGTGCTCCAGCGCCTCCCGCTCATGCGGGAACTGCGACGGCGTGACCGTCTCCCACCGGCCCTGCCCATCACGCACCCGTCACCCCGTCGTGTCCGCGGCCCTGCCCCCAGCTGCCGCGCCCGCTATGTCGCTACCGGTGACATTAGCCCTGATCTTTGCGCGAATGGGCGGGGGATCATGATTTCTAGCCGCACCGTGTCGGGTTCGTACGGGGGCATAAGCTGTTCGTATGCGGAAGAAGGTCGTCACGATCGGGAACTCGGCGGGCATCACGATCAGCCCGGCCGAGCTGCGTGCTCTGGGCATCGGCCCAGGGGACACGGTCGAGGTGACCGTCCGTGCCGGGGTGCTGGAGGCCCGTGCCGTGAGCCGGTACGAGGATGCCTCCCTGCCCGACCTGATGGCTGTGATCAACGCGGCCCGGACCCGGTCGTGACCTGGACCCGGTCGTGACTTGGACCCGGCAGGAGTTCCTGGCCGATGTCGCCCGCACCGGGGTCCTGTCGCTGGGGTACGCCGAGGACGTGCTGGTGCGCCTGGCGCACCACTCCACGGCGATCGAGGGCAACACACTCACCCTGGCTGACACCATCACCCTGCTGGTCGACGAACGGGTGCCCGTGGCCGGCACGCCGGTGCGCGAACTGTACGAGGTCGCCAACCACTACCAGGCGCTCGCCCGCGTTCTGGGCGCCGTCGCCGACGGCGAACCCCTGACCACCAGCCTCGTTCGAGACCTGCACGCCGCGCTGATGGACCACCTGATCCACGACCCCGGCCAGTACAAGACCGCCAGCACCATCGTCACCGGCGCGTCCTGGCAGCCCGCACCACCCGGACACGTCCCGGAACTCCTGCGCCAGTGGGCCGACCAGACCGAGTGGCAGACCGCCAACCTCGACAACGAGGCCCTGCTCGAGGCCATCGCCGGCGCGCACATCGCGTTCGAACGCATCCACCCGTTCTCCGACGGCAACGGCCGCACCGGCCGCACGATCATCGCCTACCAGGCCATCCGCCGGTTCGGGTTTCCCGCCATCGTCCAGGTCACCCAGCGACCCGCCTACATCACCATGCTCGACACTCAGGACACGCCCGCCCTGACCCGCCTGCTCGCCATCTCACTCGCCGACGAGGCGGCCCGCCGCGCCGCGACACAGCCGTGATCAGAACCGGCGGGTGATCCGGGCAGTCCGATCGGACGGTGGCGGCCACCGATCCGGTCGGCCTTGCCCAGGGCGATGACGCAGCGTGGCGCAGCGGTGGTTCTGGCCCGTGGAGGTGTAACCCTCCTGCCTATCTGGACGGGTGAGGCGACAGATCGGCAACGACGGCGGGTTGTGAGGCGGTGGGGAGTGGTGGCGGTTGGTCGGGCGAGGATCCGACGACGCACCCTGACGGGCGAGGAGGCGGTCGAAGGTACCGGCGGCATCGCGTCGGGCGACGGTGGTCGAGCCGGCGCCAGCGCCGGAGTGTTCGAGCGTCCCGATCCGCCGCGGTTGCGGGTGGTGTCCGATGACGTCTATCCCGGTTGGGAGGAGATCTATCGCGACAACGTGGAGCGGGTGTATAAGATCATGTTCGCGAAGGTGGGGAACCGTCCGGACGCTGAGGACCTGACGGCCGAGGTGTTCATGGCGGCGCTGCGTCCCCTGCGGGTGTCGGCGAGCGTCGGTGAGGTGCGGGCGTACCTGGTCGTGACCGCCCGCACGGTGCTCGCCGCGTACTGGCGGCGCACCCTGGGAGTTGCCGTCACCACGCTCGACGAGGATTCCGCCCAGACGATGTTCACCACCGTTGGCGCCCCGGCCGGCCCGGCGCTGGACAACCCCGCTCGCGCGGAGGCGATCCTCGCCGCTCTGCCTGACCGGTACGCTCGCATCCTGCGGCTGCGGTTCCTGGAGGCGTGCACGCTGCGGGAGGCCGCCGGCGAGCTCGGGATCACGGTCGGGAACGCGAAGGTTCTCCAGCATCGCGCGCTGCGCCAGGCGGCCCGGCTCGGCGGCGAGATGACCACATGAGCGGGCGGGGACTGCGCCGGTTCGTCGAGGACCTGATCGGCCACCGGCGGCCCAGACCGTTCGACGCGGGCCCGCAGGACGCCGCCGCCCTGCGCGCGGCGATCACGTTGCGGGCCGCCCGACCCGGCAGCGACAGGCCGAGCGAGGAGTTCGTCGAGCGGCTGCACCGGCGTCTCGCCGCCGCCGAGGCCGTCTCCGGCGAGGCCGTCTCCGGCGGGGCTGTTCCCGGTGGGGCTGTTTCCGACGAGGCGGCTTCCGACAGGGCGGCTTCCGACAGGGCGGCCGCTGCTGAGGCCGGCGCGGGGCGGCAGCGTGGGACGCGGCGGCGGTTTGTCCAGGCCACCTCGATCGCGGCCGGATCGGCGGCGATCGGGGCCGGGGTGGACCGGGCCGTCGGCGAGCGCGGCCCGGGCGACGGTGACGAGGCGTACCCGCCGGTGGCCGGACCGGAGCCGGCGACCGGGTCCGGTGCCGCCCTGGTTCCCGAGGCCGGCATCTGGCGGACCGTCGCCACCACGCAGGACCTGCCGGAAGGCGGGGTGCGTGCCTTCGACGCCGGGACCGTGGTCGGGTTCGTGCGACGGACCGACGGCCGGGTCCGCGCGATGTCGGGCATCTGCACGCATCAGGGCTGCCGGCTGGCCCTGGACCCGGCGCAGCAGCGGCTGAACTGCCCCTGCCACCGCATGGCCTTCTCGCTGACCGGCGAGGTCGTGCACTACAAGCTGCGGACCCCGCCGCGTCCGCTGCCCAGCCTCACCGTTCGCGAGGTCGACGGCGTCGTGCAGGTCTACGTGCCACCCACCCCCACGTGAACACCCCCACGTGAGAACACCCGCACGTGAGCGCCGCCGGCCAACGGGTGACCGCCCGGGCCGTGTAACCACCCCGGCTATTGATAACCGCGACGACAGAAGCGGTCCACGAGCCGACACGGTGGGCCCACGGCACTGGCCCGGATGACGGGCCGGAAAGGCAGCTAACCGATGTGGTGTTCCTCCACAATGCGCCGACCACGGCGGCGGCTGTTCGCGGTCGCCGCTCTGGCGGTGGCGCTCCCCGGCCTCGCGGCCTGCGGCGGCGGGTCGAGCGGGGCCGCGGCGCCTGCGTACGCTCCCGCTACGACGGCGACGTCACCGGCCGGGGCGGGCGGTGGCACGACGCCGACCCCGATGCCGAGCATGCCCGGGATGGCGACGGGTGCGCCGGGCGCCGGTGGCGCGACGGCGAGCGGAAAGCCGGTGTCGACGACCAGGGTGGCCATCCAGAACTTCGCGTTCTCGCCGGCGACGGTCACGGTGAAGGCCGGCACGACGGTCACCTGGACGAACCAGGACTCCGAGCCGCACACGGTCACCGCGAAAAGCGGGGCCGGTCCGAACTCGCCGACCCTCGACCAGGGGGCGACCTACCAGTACACGTTCACCAGGGCCGGTCAGTACTCCTACCTGTGCACCATCCACCCGTTCATGCTCGGCACCGTGGTGGTGACCCCGTGAGCGCCGGCGACGGGCGGGCCCCCCGGGGTTCCCGGCCAGGCGCTCACCTGCTCGGCCAGGGTTGCCGTTTCTCCGCGGGGATCTCCGCGACAGTGGCGGAGCTCCGCGCGGGCGCGCGCGGGCCGGTGAGGGGCACGGCGCCGTACGGCGCCGTGCAGGTGCCCCAGGCGCTCATGCCGTGGACGGCCAGCTGGTCGAACGTGCCGTGCGCGGTGCTCGCCGCGGGCAGGGACGCCAGCTCCACCGCCGGTTCGGCGCGTTCGGGCCAGGCGAGGGTGATGTGCGGCCGGAAGCGATCATCCGTGTCGTCGGTGATCTCGTCGTAGCCGTAGGCCAGGAGCTGGCGCCGCCTGGCGGCGCCGGCGGCGCCGTGCTCGTCGAGCACCCTGGCGAGGGGTGTTCCCGCGGGGTCGACCTCGCGCTGCCGGCCGCGCCGCAGCGGCTCGAACGCCGCCACGACCCGGCGCTGCAGATCGAACCAGGCGGGCGAACGGTCGAAGTAGAGCTCGGGAGCGCCGTGCGGATTGTGCGCGTACTCGCCGCCGACGGCGGCCACCGGCGCGGCGGCACCGGCCACCTCGCGCAGGGCGCGCAGCACCGCGGGCAGGTCCGCCGCGACGGCCGCGAACATGAAGATCGAGACATGGGGTGCGCAGGTGCCGGGGCCGCCGTCCGGATCAGGCCCGTCCAGGAGGAAACGGGACGGATTGCCGGCCCGCCGCATGCGCTCGGCGAGGGATTGACTGTCCCGAACGGTGCGTGCCGCAAGGCCCGGCGGCGGAAGAAGCACGACGTCGAGTACTCGGCTCGACCGTGCGTGGAGTGGATCCGGAGTGAACGCTGGCACGGTGGAATCCTGTCGCAGCGGAACCTGCTCGGGCGGCACGCCGAATCAATGTATCAGGACGTCGGTCACGACGACGATTGCCAGGCCGACGAGCAGGGCCGGCGTTCCGACCCGGACACCTGTTTTCGTGTACTCCCAGGGACTCACGCGAACCTCCAGGCGGGCCGCGGTACTGCGCCACAACAGGCCGGCGAGCGCCCCGTGCAGAACGAGTACCGGGCCGAAGTTCACCCCGAACAGCAGCGGCCAGATGTGCTCCGACCCGGAATGCAGCCCGGGCAGACTGATGAGCAGTGCGGGCAGATTGTTGATCGTGTCTGCCGCCACGATGGCAAACAGCGCGGTTTGCAGCTGGGCGGCCCAGCCCTGGCCGTCGAAGATGTGTGCCAGTCCCAAATGCGGCGCCGCGGCGGTGGCCACCAGCCCGAGCCCGGTGGCGAGGCCGGCGGCACCCCAGGGAACGTCCCCCAGTCGGAGGTCGCGCGTCATGGCTACCAGCACGATGTCGGCGATCAGCGCGACGATCCACGCCTTGATCCCGAGCGCGTCGCCGACGGTGAAGCCGATGACAACGAAGATCACTATAGGAAGGCCCAGGTAGAGCGCCCGCCGATCCACCGGCTCGTGGACCGGCGGCGCGGCGGCCGCTGCCGCGGGCAGGCGTCGGTAGCCGAGCCAGCCCACGACGACGGCCGCGAGTGACGCCGGGCCGAGATGGACGAGGAAATCCTCGATCCCGAGGTCGAGGGTGTCCGCGGCAATAAGGTTCGTCAGGTTCGAGATGGGCAGCGCACTGGAGGCGAGGCAGGCCAGCAGGACAGGTTGGAAGGCGATTAATCCGGCATCGAGGCCGTTTCTTCGAGCGAGTCGAATATACAGCGGGGTGAGTAGCACCACGGACGCGTCGAGATTGAGGAAGGTCGTCACCGCGGCGGCCAGTATCCACAGTCCCAGGCGCGGGTCGCGGCCCCGGTCCATCAGTGACGCGGCCGCGCCGAAGAAGCCGATCCGGTCGAGCATCACCGCGAGCGGAACCGCGAGCAGGAGGAAGGCCAGCGGCGCGACGAGCGGCCGCACCGCATCCCATCCCTCGTCGGCGGTGAGCCCCCCGGAAACGAGCAGAACGGCCGCCGCTAATGCGGGCACCAGCCAGCTGGGTAGCCGGGGTACGAACACCCCGAGGACGGCGACCACGAGCAGGGAGACTTGCATTACCGCCACGCCTCAACCTTAGCGACGCGGCCGTTAGCGACGTGGCCGTCGGTGGCGGCGCGGCCGCTCAGAACGGTTCGTCGAGCGCGAGGCGCCGCACGTCACCCAGGTGCCCGTCCAGCTCGCCGATCTCGAACCGCGACATCCCGATCACGTGCCAGATCTGCCCGGCCATGTCACCGGCGACCTTGTACCGCCCGTCGGGCGCGAGGGCGGCCCACCCCGAGGGGATCCCGACCAGGGTGAGAGTCGGTGCCCGGACCTCGCCGTCGAGGTCGGAGACGTCCCACAGGCGGGTGGTGCCGTCATCACCGCAGCTCGCCAGCAGCCGGCCGTCGCACGAGACGTCGATCGACCAGACCCGCCTGGTGTGGCCCTCGAGCGCCGCGATCTGCTCGCCGGACGACGGATCCCACAGCCTGATGACCAGGTCGTCGCCCGCGGTCGCCAGGAACCGGCCGTCCGGGCTGAACGCCGCCGCCCACATCCGGGCCGTCCCGGGCCGGAGCACCTGCCGGCAGGCGCCGGTGGCGACGTCCCAGATCCGTGCGCTCCCGTCGTTGCTCGCACTGGCCAGGTGGCGTCCGTCCTGGCTGAAACGGACCGCGTAGACCCGGTCGGTGTGCCCCTCGAGGACCAGGCACGACCCGTGGGCCGCATCCGTCGCGACGGCCAGCCGCGGCGACGGGTCGTCCGTCAGCCGCCACAGCCGCACCAGCCGGTCGTCACAGCCGGTCGCCAGGATCCGCCGGTCCGGGCTGAACGCCAGCGAGCGGACTCGACCCCGGTGATCGGGGATACCCAGGAGCTGCCGGCCGGTCGTGCGGAACCAGAGCTGGACGGAGTCGTCGTCGTTGGCGGTCGCGAGGATCTCCCCGGTCGGATCCAGGACCTCCGCCCACACGTGCTCGGTCTCCACCCGCAGCTCACGCTCGTAGACGCCGACGTCGGCGCCACCGATGTCCGCGCTGCTCGGCGACCCGCCGGGCCGATCCGCTCGCCGCGCCCGAAGCGCCTCGGTGACGGGCCGGAGGTTCCAGACGTGCACCGTTCCCGCGTTGCTGCTACCGACGATGCGGTCGTCGACCGGGCTGAACGTGGCGGAGACCATCCGGTCGGAGATTCCGCCGAGCTGGCCCAGCCGGCGGCCCGTGCGCGGGTCCCACAACCGCACGAGCCCGTCGTTGCCGCAGACCGCGACCAGCCGGCCGTCCGCGCTGAAGCGGACGTTGGTGAGGCGGCGGCCGTGCCCGGTCACCGTCGCGTGACAGGTGCCGGTCCGCGTCTCCCAGATCCGCGCCGTCCCGTCGTTGCTGGCGGTCACGAGCCGCTGGCTGTCCGGGCGGAACACGGCCGGCCACACCGAGCCGCGGTGCCCGGCGAGCGTGTGCAGCAGGGCATCGGTCGTGGCGTTGGTGAGCCGCACGACTCCGTCGCTGTCCCCGGAACTGAGAACCGTGTTGTCGGGGCTGAAGGCGACCCGGTAGACGGCACCGGTGTGCCGGGCGACGACGCGTCCCTCGCCCGTCGCGAGGGTCCACACCCGCACCACGCCCCCGGTGTCGCCGCTGGCGAGCTCGGTGCCGTCCGGCCGGTAGTCGACGGTGTACACCGGCCGCTCGTGGCCTCGCAGCAGCCGCCGCAGCCGCCCCGACTCCGCGTCCCACAACCGGATGTCCCCAGCCTCGTCGGCGGTCGCGAGCTCGGTGCCCTCAGGGTGGAACACCAGCCGGAACAGGCTGCCGGTATGGCCGCCGAGCACCTGGACCAGCGACCCCGTGCGCGGATCCCACAGCCGGGCGGTCCCCGAGCTGTCGCCGGTCACGAGCAGCGGCCGGCTCGGGTGGAAGGCAGCCGTCCAGACCCGTTCTCCGTGGCCCGGCAACGTGTGCCGTAGCTCGCGGGAAGCGACGTCCCAGACCCGCACGTCGCCACCGCGGTCACCCGTGGCGAGCAGCGTGCCGTCCGGGCTCAGGGTGATGGGCCAGATCCAGCCCCGGTGCCCGTGCAGCTCACCCACCGGTTCACCGGTGAGGGCATCCCACAGGCGGACCAGGCAGTCCGTCGACACCGTCACGATGTGGCTGTCGGTCGCCAGAACGGCGTGCACCCGGCCGTGGTGCCCCTGCAGTGTCCGCAGCGGACGGCCGTCGGTGTCGCAGACCAGCGCACCGCCGTCCTCGCCGGCGATCACCATGATCGAGCCGTCCGGGCTGTAGCTGACCGGGGCGGGAATCCGACCGGTCTCGAAACCGAAGTTGACGCTCACGGCGGGTGGCGCGAGCCCGAACTCGACCAGCCCCCCCGGCATCACCGCGGCACCGGAGGCGCGCGCCACGGCCGTCAGCTCGGGTGCCGCGCCCGCATTGATCACCAGGGCGCGTCGCCACCGGCTCCCGTCGAACCTCACGTCCCGCAGGTCCGCGCCGAGCAGGCGGGCACCGGTCAGGTCCGCGCCGGCGAGGTCCGCGCCGCGCAGCTTCGCGCCGTCCAGGCAGGCACCGGCCAGCGTGGCGTCGCGCAGGATCGCACCGGTGAGGTCGGCGCCGACCAGGCGGGTGTCGGCGAGGTCGGCGCCGGTGAAGTCGACGTCGCGCATCTCCCGGTGCGACAGGTCCTCGCCGCGCAGCGAGGTGCCCCGCAGGTCGCCGCGCACCGGGGTGCGCATCCGCACGTTGATCTTCACGGCGTTCGCCCGTGACGTCTCGGGCAACGCGGGATCGCCCAGCACCGTCGTCGCCCAGTCCCGCAGTTGCCGGGGGTCGGCCAGGTCGCAGAGGAACTCCACCGTCAGCGCGGACAGCGCCCGGCGCGCCAGCAACGCGGTGGTGCCCGGCGGGTCGGCCGACAGCCGCTCGGCGATCCGCCTGGCGACCAGCCACTCCGCCACGGACGAGTGGATGAAGCCGAACAGCCCGTCCTCCGAGCGGACCAGCAGGCTGCCCGCGCCGAGCGCGTGCTCGGTCTGGGCGGGCGACGGGCGTTCCTCGGTCATGCCGGCGAGGGTCTGGCCGACCTCGCGCAGGTCGGCCAGGCGAAGCCGTTCCTCGTCGGCGGTCCAGAGCCGCTGCGCCAGGGTGGTCACCGCCGTCCACATGTCGTCCAGTGTCAGCCCGGCCGGGGAGCCGGTGACGCCCTGGGTGCGGTTGACTTCGAAGACGAGCCAGGTGTCGAGGATCTCCTGGTACAACTGCGCGGCACTGATCGTGTCGTGGGCCGCGGCGACCCGGGTGAGCCGCTCGGCGGACAGATCCGCGATGAAGGTCAGCATGCGGGGGTTACGGGACAGCCCGATCAGGTCCCGGATGCCGTTGATGAGCCGCAGCCGGGTGTCCGCGGTGGCCTCGTCCCGGTAGCGGTTGCGCAGGTACTCGCGGATCTGGGCGGAGCCGAAGTCCTCGATGGTGAGGACGCGGCGGCGGGGGAGCAGGCCGACGCGCCGGCCCAACCCGGTCAGCACCTGCTCGTCGCTGCGGAAGTGGTGGGTCCGGCTCGCGACGATGACCTTCGCGTCGCCTTCGGTGGCTTCGAGGATCGCCGCGAGGTGCTCGGTGGCACGTTCGTAGGTGACCCGGCTCGCCAGCTCGTCGAAGCCGTCGAACAGCAGCACGAGCCGGCCCTCGCGCAGCATGTACCGGAAGGCCCGCAGGTCCGCCAGGCTCTGGCCCTTGTTGGCCAGGTGGGCCGCGACAAGGCCGTCGACCGAGTGCGCCTTGTCCAGGGCGCGGAGCTCGATGAAGATCGGGATCAGGTGCGGCAGCTCCGCCGGGATGCGCCGGGCGACCTCGCGCAGCGCGAAGGTCTTGCCCCGCCCGAAGTCCCCCAGCACGAGAATGAACCGGCCCTCCTCCTCGGCGACCAACCGCATCAGCTCGTCGCTGAGACCCTCGCGCACAGTACGGACCGCGCCGACCGTCTCACCGACCATCTCGCGGAAGCGCTGCGGGACGTACAGCGAGGGGGGATAGCGTCGGTCGGCGGTGATCTCCGCTGTCTGCCGGGCGACGAAGTCCCGCAGGTCGAGCAGCCCCTGGAACTCCAGGAAGCTCCGCAGCCGGATCCCCCGGCCGCGGGCCGCGGCGCGCAGCCCGGTCGATGGTGCGACGGTCGAGACCAGCTCGGCCCCACCGTCGAGGTCCAGGGCCCGCACGATGGTCGCGAACCGTTCGAGATCGGCATGGGTCACCTCGCCGGCCTGCGCGCCGATGCGGACCACGGAGGTCAGGCCGTCACCGCGGCGGGTCACGACCAGGTGCGGCACCTCCCCGCCGACCCACCGGATCCGGGCCTGCCGGTCGCTGACCTGGCAGATCTCCGCGACCTGCTCGAGCAGTTCCCGATCGGGGTCCGGCGCGGCCGCCTCCCGAGGATCGTCGCCGGGTGCGCCCCGGCCAGCCCCGTCGTCGGCGGCGTCGGCGGCGTTGGCGGCGTTGGCGTTGGCGGCGGGGCTGGCGCTGGCGATCCCGGCCGTGTGCGGCGGCGCCGCGGAGAAGGCCGCGCCCGCGTCGACCCAGCGGTGTTGCCGCCACGTGCCCGCGTCGCCGTCGTCCCCGGGCACCCGCCAGTGCCGCAGGCCGTCCGGCTGGACCTGCAGGAGCTGGAAGTCCGCCCGCGGCGGCGTGACGATGATCGGGGTGCGGCCGGGCGCGACGTCGCCGCGGCCGGTGATGAGCAGGTTGAGCCGGGAACCCAGCGTCTCCCGCATGACCTGGGTGTCGCGGATCGCGTCGGCGTGGGCGACCGACGGCGCGGCAAGCGCGTGGTGCGCGACCCCGATCCGCAGCCAGCCGTCCCGCTCGAACAGCGCGAGCCGGCGGGCCAGGGAGGCGGCCTGCTGCGCGCCGACGAGCCCGTGGTCGTCCGCGTCGCGATGGCTCTGCGCGATCGTCGTGTTGATCCCGGCGATCACGACGGAGAGTTCCGGGACAGTCAGCAGGTGCCACGGCTGCGCCGCATCGAAGATCGCCCCATCCACCTCCTGGTAGAGCTCGGCGACCATCCGGCTGTAGTGCCGCCACTTCGGCCAGTAGGGCCGGCGCGGTTGGGTGTCGTCCGCCTCGCAGGTCGCGAAGTACGCCGCGCAGGCGGCCCGGGACACGTCGTGGCGACCCGGCACCAGCACGATGCGCCGCGGTTCGAGGTTGACCATCGCTCGCAGGTCGCTCACGAAGGCGAGCGCCGCGTCGAACTCCCGGCGGGTGCCGGTCTCGGTGAGGTCCCCGGCGATGACCAGCAGGTCGGGGGCCGGTCCGCCGGCGCGGTCGATCGCCGCGAGCTGCCCCCAGATGCGGTCCCGCAGCCGGGCCACGTCGCCGCCGATGCCAGCATCGATGTCGCCGCCGATGCCGGCGCCCACGCCGGTCCGCGCGCTGGCGGTCCCGTGCCGCAGGGCGCGCCCGAACCGGGGGCCGGGCAGGTGCAGGATGGTCACCGCGTCCGCCGATCGCTGCCGGGC
>NZ_JANEZT010000719.1 GCF_025403405.1 Frankia tisae | reverse complement strand
CTCGGAAGTTGCTCTGTGGAAGGACTACTTCCTACCGAGGCCCCGCGTTTCCCTGCCTACCCCCCTCCGCCCGTCACAGATAGTGATCGAACGCGGAGTGTGACGGCCCGTTGCAGGGAAAGGCTCAGTGTCGACCAACTTCTGACGGTCGATTCCGATCAACATCGCCTTCCGCACATTGATGTCGTCCAGATACGGCGCGTTAGCGTGTACGGCCAGCTGATAAGTCACCTGGTCAGGATACGACTGACTGATCACTTGGAAACCGCGCTTCTTGGCGCTCGCCTCCGCGCTCGGGTCTATATAATGCAGCAGATCCGCCTGTCCGGACTCCAGCGTTCCTTCGCGCACGCTGCCTTCCTGAACAGGGATGATCGTGATGGAGTTCAGATACGCTTCACCCTGATTCGACACTCCTGTGGGGGCCCAGGCGTAGCCCGACCGCTTTACCAGGTTCGTCTCCGTCTGACTTGACGACTGTATTACAAAAGGACCGCTTCCGATCAGGTTCGGGCCTTTTCCTTGCTCCGCGTAGCTCAGGTCGAAGTACCGGTCAGAAACGAGTCCCTCGGTGAGAAATCCCAGCTGACTGAGGAAGTATGGATACGGTTTGGCGAGCTTTACCATCACGGTCTGGGCCGAGTCGTCGGCCGAAACAGATGTCACCGCCGGAAGGTTCGAGTCTCGCACGTTCCCCTCGCTGTCCCCGAAGGCCCGAAACTCCAGGTTACGCTTGACGTTCTGGGCGTCGAGCTTCGTCCCGTCGCTGTATGTCACGCCGCTCCGGATCAGAAAGGAGTACGTGAGACCAGGCGGGGTCAAATGGTCGTAGCGACGCCTCGATAGGATGATCGTGTTGGCGTCGAGGGGCTGGATGGTGGATGGGTCGGCGGGAGCAGTTGACGATCGAGGAGCGGGAGGTTATTTCCCGCGAGTTGGGCAAGAATCGTTCGGCGCGGTTCATCGCGAAGGCGCTCGGCAGGCATCACTCGGTGATTTCGAGGGAGATCGAGCGTAACGGCGGCGAGAATGTGTACCGGGCGGTGGA
>NZ_JANEZT010000718.1 GCF_025403405.1 Frankia tisae | reverse complement strand
GGGGTCGGGCGGTCACCTGGCGGTGGGCGATGCGGGGCGGCCGCGGCGACCTCGTCCCAGGCGGGCTGCCCGAGCGGCAGCCGGAAGCTCCGCGCGTCGAGCCAGCCCGACTCCTGCCCCTGGCCGAACAGCAGCAGCTCCGCTCGCCGGCACACCGCGCTCAGCGGCGGCAGCCACTGCCCGGTCGGCTCGGCGGCGCGCAGCAGCAGTCGGACCGCCCGCGTCGGCAGCGGACACAGCGGGCGGCCCGGGGCGAACGTCTCGTAGAGGGTCCGCACGGTGTGCCCCTCGTAGGGGTGGGACACCACCAGGGGTGCGCTGCGTGCCGCCAGGATCGCGGCGACGGCCGCGCCGACGTTGCCGATCAGCGCCACCGGAACGGGCTGGTCGCCGTCGCCGCACGTCACCAGGGGCCAGCGCTGGCAGAACGCGGCGAAGGCGGTCGTCATCCGCCGTCCCGGGCCGTGCACGGAGGGGGGGCGGTAGAGCGTCACCGCGACGCGGCCGGCGGCTGCCGCGTCGCGCAGGAGCTGCTCTCCGAGGGTCTTCGACCGGGCGTATGGGTTCACCGGCGCGTAGCGCAGGCTCTCGTCGAGCCGGTCCGCCCGGCCCTGCACCGCCGCGGTGCTGACATGGACGAGCCGGGGCACTGCGGCCTGCTCGCAGGCGTCGGCGAGCAGCAGGGGCCAGGCGGCGTTGGCCCCGACGAGCCCGGGTGACGGCCGGGCGGCGGACACGGCCACCCCGGCAGCGTTGACGACCGCTTCAACGCCGTCGAGCTCGGCGGCGAGCCGAGCCAGGTGGGGGCGGTAGGCCCGCCGGGGTTCATGGGCCAGGGCCTCGCCGTCGACCCACAGCCGGCGCGCCGGGCGGGGCAGCACCTCGTGGCCTGCGCCGAACAGCGCGGCCGCGCAGGCGGCGCCGATGAATCCGGTGGCGCCGAACAGGGCGATCCTGGTCATCGGGCCCTCTCCGGCCCGTGGTCGGCTCGGCCGGGGGAGGGCTCGGCCGGGGAGGGGCGGTCGGCCGCGGCACCGGGACCGGGACCGGGAC
>NZ_JANEZT010000717.1 GCF_025403405.1 Frankia tisae | reverse complement strand
GGATGACGCGCCCGCCACCGCCCCGCCCGGCCCGGCGTCACAGCCGGCGACCGAGAGCCTGACGGTGCCGCCCGCCCCCACGGAACTGCCACCCGAGGCGCAGGACGCGATCCCGCTGCAGCAGGACGGCGGTGCCGGCAAGAGCGAAAGCGGCCTCACCGTCGCCATCGCGTTCGTCGCGAACCTGATCATCGCGATCGCGAAGACGGGGGCGGCGCTGCTCACCGGCTCCGCCTCGATGGTCGCCGAGGCCGCGCACTCCTGGGCCGACGCCGGCAACGAGGTCTTCCTGGTGATGGCGAACCGCCGCTCGCGGCGCCCACCGGAGCCCGGCCACCCGCTCGGGTTCGGCCGGGAAGCCTACGTCTGGGCGCTGTTCGCGGCGATGGGGCTGTTCGTCGCCGGGGGCGCAGTGTCGATCACCCATGGCGTGCAGGAGCTGTTCGCGGGCGAGTCCGGCGGGGACTACCTGGTCGCCTACATCGTGCTGGCGGTGTCGTTCCTGCTGGAGGGGACCTCGTTCCTGCAGTCGGTCCGCCAGGCCAGGCCCGAGGCCGAATCGATGAACCGGGACGTCATCGAGCACGTGGTGGAGACGTCCGACCCGACGCTGCGCGCGGTCTTCGCCGAGGACTCCGCGGCGCTCGGCGGCATCGTCATCGCCGCCCTCGGCCTGGCGCTGCACCAGATCACCGGCGTGGCGGCCTTCGACGCGCTCGGTTCGATCCTGGTCGGGGTGCTGCTCGGGGTGGTGGCCATCGTGCTCATCGGCCACAACCGCCGCTTCCTCATCGGGCAGGAGGCCGACCCGCAGGTGCGGGACGCGACGCTGCGGGCCCTGCTCGCGTTCCCCGAGGTCGACCGGGTCACCCGGCTGCGCCTGGAGGTCGTCGGCCCGAGAATGATCACCGTGGTCGGGGATGTGGACCTGATCGGCGACGACATCGAGCCCAACGTCGCGATGCGCCTGCGCGGCGTGGAGGCCAAGCTGTCCGCCTCGCCCGCCGTCGTCGACGCCGTGCTCAGCCTCTCCGCCCCCGACGAGTCCTCCCTCACCCCC
>NZ_JANEZT010000716.1 GCF_025403405.1 Frankia tisae | reverse complement strand
GCATAGGTCCGGGGCCGGGCCTGAGCCGGTGCCTGCCGGGCCTGGGCTGGCTGCGGCTGCTGGGCAGCGGTGGCTGTGCCGCTGGTTGCCGGCGGTGCTGCGGCCGCGGCGACGGGCACCGCGGGAAGGCGGCCGATGCGGGGGGCCGTGGCGCCGTCGGCCCGACCGGCGGCCTGGGCGGCCTGGGCCGGGCGGGGCTGCGCGGCGGGCCGCTCGGTCGGCATGAGGGGGGTGACGATGAGCCCCCGGGGCAGCTGAGTGTCCAGGCGCCCGGCGGGCGCCGGGGCGTGCCCGGCGCCGGTCGCGGACTGACGATCGGCCGGGGCGGACGGTGCGGCCGGAGCGCCTGCGCCCTCGGCGCGGCTGGCCGCGGCGAGCCGCAGCGTGTTCAGCGCGAAGTCCTCGGCGGCGAGATCCTCCTGCTGCTCGTACTCGGTCGGGGCGAGCGCCGCGTCCCCGCCGGGGCTGGTCGGGGTGGCGGGGGCCGCCCCGGCGGGGTCCGTGGAATCCGCCGGCGCGGAGGACGGGCGCGCCGCCGGGGCTCGGTCGGCGGACCGGCTCCCGGCCGAGCTGTCCCCAGAACGCGTCTCGTGCAGGGGGGCCTGCGCACCGGTGGTCACATCGTCGTTGGAAGCGCCCAGCCCCGCCGCGGTCGCCGCCGCAGCCACCGCGGCCGCCGCGGCCACCGCGAGCGCGGCGGCCGGGCGGACCCGAGGCCGGCGCCGGGGCTCCTCCACCGGGTCCGGCGAGGACGGTGGCAACCGCCGCACTCCCGCAGCGGCCGCCGGGCGTCCGGATGGGGCGGGCGCGTCGCTTGCCGCGGTGCCCCGGCCGGGCGGGGGGAGCACCGGCGACGGTGGCAGGGTCGGCAACGGTGGCAGCGTGAGGCTGATCTCCGACAGGCTGGCCAGGTCCGGTTGGCCGCCCCCGGGCGCGTTTCGGTGCCGCTCGGCGGAGCGGTTCCGGGCGCCCCCCTGGCTGCTCGCGCGGGCCGCGCTGTGTCGACCACCGCCGGCCTGCCGGCTCCCTCCGTCTCCGTCGCCGTCGCCGGGTCGGGACGGCGGCGTCGCGATCCGTGCGGGGCGCTCGGGTGTGGGG
>NZ_JANEZT010000715.1 GCF_025403405.1 Frankia tisae | reverse complement strand
TACTAACGAAATTCTAAGTATCTAAACTGCTTCGATGTAGGAGAGTTCCGGGGTGTGGAAAAATCCGCGGACGATGTCTGGTTTTCCTGCGAGCCGGTCGAGGGCGTGTTCGGCGAGTTCGAACAGATAGCCTTGCCCTGATGGCAGTTGGGAGCGGCCGATGATCCCGTTTTTTACGTTGTTCCAGACGAGTTCGTCGGGGTTGAGTTGCGGTGAGTAGGAGGGTAGGAAGAACAGGCGTAGTCGTCCGTGGGTGGATTCGACGAAGTCGGTGACTTTCCGGGCGGTGTGTATCGGGGATTTGTCGACGATGAGGAATACCCTGCCGCCGTCGTCGTGAAGGAGTCGTTGGCAGAAGTCTATGAAGAACCGGGCGTTGGCCTGGCCGGTGAACACGGTGAAGTGGATACTTCCGCGGGGTTCGATCGCCGAGATCATGTTCACGGTGTGTCGGGCGCCGGTGCGGGCGACGACCGGGGTGGACCCGATCGGTGCCCAGGTGGTGCCGGCGTGGTGATCGGAGCGGACAGCGGCCTCGTCGGCGAAGTAGACCGTGGCCTCGACCTGGGCGGCTTTCGCTCGGATCTTCGGGTAGTCGGTGGTCCGCCAGGCGTGGACCTGGGTGGAGTCGGACTCGTGGGCCTGGTAGACGGGGCGCTGGGCGGAGAAGCCCAGACGGCGCATAAGTTTACCGATCCAGTCGGGTTGGAACCGGACCCCGAAGTGTTGTTCCACGAGGTCGGCGATGATCGGACGGGTCCACAGCAGCGCGGTGAAGCCGTACTCGGCCGGGGCGTGTCCGGCGATCATGCTGGCGAGTTCGGCGAGCTGGTCGTCGTCGAGGGTGGGCGGGCGTCCCGGGATGGGTTTCGTCAGCAACGCCTGACGTCCGCCTTGGAGCCACGCCCGTTTCCACGCGAAGACCGCGGAACGACTCATTCCGGCTTCCCGAATGATCTGCCCGATCGGAACATTCTTCTCGAAGAGGTCGACAGCCCGCATGCGGATGTCCTCTTGGGTTTCCCGCGGAAGAGCCCGTCCATCGATAATCATGTTTCTATGACAGCAGAATCATGCACACTCTTCAAATCGGACTAGTA
>NZ_JANEZT010000714.1 GCF_025403405.1 Frankia tisae | reverse complement strand
GGCTTGGGTGGGCGTGCAGCACGATGGCGTCGACGCCGGCCGAGCGCACCTGCTCGGCGGCGGCCCGGACCAGCCACGCCGGCTCGACCAGGACGAAGCCCACCTGCGCCCGCCGACGCTCGGCGATCGTGTCGCCGTCGTCCTGCCACGAGCCCGGCGCGTTGAGGGATTCATGGGTCCACTGGCAGGTGATGAGCCCATCGGCACCCGGCAGTGAGAGCAGGGGAAGATCTCCCGAGCTGAAGATCCGTTCCGTGGTAGGCGGGCGCATGCTGTCTCCGGTCCGGTTGGCCGCAAGCGCCGCGAAGGCGATCGCCGGCCGCATCGGCGGGTCGGTACGGGAAGGGACAGAACGGGCCTCGTTGCGCCGCATGTCCGTCCGATCCAGCAGGTCGGTGGCCGGGGCGGCGTCACGTTGCGACGCCTGGGCCAGCCATGCGTGCTGCGGGCTGCGGGCGAGCGGAGCCCGCACGGCCGTGTCGCACGTCTGCCGGGAAGGGACGACCGGAGTCAGCAGGACCATGATGGCGGGCGCCTACTGGAGAAGGTTGTCGAAATCGCCATCCTTGGCCCCGAGTATCAGAGCCTCTATCTCAGCTCGGGTATAGACAAGGGCGGGGCCGTTCGGATGCCGGGAGTTGCGGACGGCCACCTCGTCGCCCGGCAGCTTCGCCATCTCGACGCAGTTGCCCTGCGAGTTGCTGCGCCGGCTCTTCTGCCAGGTCACGCGCTCCAGCGCCGCCGCCGACATGCCACTGTAGATCTTGGTCACGCGATCTCCTGAAGACCCGAGTAGCCGTGCCACGACGGCCCTCACCCCACGCAGTCCGCCCCGTCGCACCGCCGCACTGCGATGGACACCTCGCCGATCACACCGGACGGGCCTACCCCCGAAAACCCCTACCGATGCACCCGCGTGTGCGCCTGCACGAACTTCGGCTCACGATACAGCACGGTCAGGTGCACGTGCATCAAGCGGGTCGCATGTGCGCACCCCGGCCTCACGTGCGGCCGTCCATGCGCCCGCCGCGGTCGCGCGCCTCAAGACGGGGCGCCCGCCCGACGGCCGGACCCGGGCCCGCCCCGGAAACAAGGAGCGGGAC
>NZ_JANEZT010000713.1 GCF_025403405.1 Frankia tisae | reverse complement strand
CGCCGACACCGACACCGACCGCGGCGGCGACAACCGGTCGGCGATCTGCAACGACACGCTCTGATACGCCGGCGTCTGCGGCCGCACACTGGCCTGACGCAACGCCGCGTAGATCGCCGCCGCGAACGGATACCCCCCCTCGATGAACGCCCGATCCGTATACAACGCCTCCAACGTCGGCGCCAACCCCCCCTCCACCGCCGTACGGATCTGGTTCGCCCGAGAGCGCAGACAACCGATCGCCGCCCGCGCCTGCCCACCGTGCCGGCTGTACGACGACACCGCCAGGTTGTAACCCCCCACCGTCGTATGCGACGGCCGACCGGCCACCAGACTCGGCCACTGCGCCCACCCGATCCGACCCACCAGACCCGGCGCGTTCGCCCGCGCCGACGGATAGACAAACGGATAGTTCAACTGGAACGCCGCCGACCCCGCCTCGAACGCCAGCCGATTGTCGTCCTCCCGCTGGTTCGACCACGACGGATCCGCCGCGGGGGAGTGTGCCAACGCCGCGATCGCCTCCACCGCCCGGCGCGCCGGCTCACCCAGCTCCACCCGGCTCCCGTCCGCCGACAGAACCGACCCGCCCGCCGACGCCACCAACGAGTTGAACAGCACCGTGTAACCCTCGTACTGCGCACCCTGCACCTCGACCAGATGCGGCTTGCCCCCCGCCGCCAACGCCCGCGCCTGCGCCACCATCTGCGCCCACGTCGCCGGCGGCCGCGCCACCAGATCCTTGCGATACCACAGCAGCTGCACGTTGGTGTTCAACGGCGCCGCATACAACCGGCCCCGCCAACTACCCGTGCGCACCGCCACCGGCAACGTCCCCGCCGTGATCGCCCGCGCCGACACCGCGCCAAACGGCACGATCCACCCGGCCCCGGCGAACTCCGCCGTCCACGTCACGTCCAACGCCAGGACGTCCATCGAGGAATCCTTCGCCGCCAGCCGCCGCACCAGCTGCGCCCGCTGCCCGTCGGCGTCGTTGGGCAACACGCTGATCGCAATCCGGTAGGCGCCCCGCGACCCCGCCGAACAGTCCGCCGCCGCCTTCGCGAACGACCCCGACGACTCGTTGTACACATACCAGCGCACCGTCACCGGCCCCCGCACCGGACCCGACGAGGCACACCCCTGT
>NZ_JANEZT010000712.1 GCF_025403405.1 Frankia tisae | reverse complement strand
GGTGCCGGTGGCGGTGGTGCCGGTGGCGGTGGCGAACGGCGGAGCTCCGCCGGCGGCAACGCCGGCGCGGGCCGGGAGGGCGCGCGTCGCGGCGAGGCCGGCGGTGAGCGCCGGGACGGTGCGGGCGGCCGAGGCCGTGGCGCCGGCGGCCGGGACGGGTCGGCCGGTCGGGGACCCGGCGCACGCGGTGGTGGCCGGGCCGGCACCGGTTCCGGTGGCGGTGCTGGTGGCGGTGCTGGTGGTGGCCGGAGTGGCGCCGGTGGCGGTCGGGGCGGACGCGGTGGTGCGCCGGACGGGGCCATCGCCGATGCGCTGCGGCGGGCCGGGATCGTCACCGGCGACCAGATCACCCTCGACGGCTCCGGTCGCAAGCGGAGCTGACCTCGTCCGGGGGACCGCCGACGAGTCTCGGCGGCCCCCCGGAACCCTGCTCTACCGGGTCGGTGGGATCGCGATGTCGGAGACCTGGCCGTTGCTCCGGAACGTGCCCCGGAAGCGGACCCGATCGGCACCAGCCGGGAGGGTACTGCGCCGCCTCCGTCGCCGACGCACGGGCCTTCCCGGCTCTGCCGATGGCCTGAAAGTGCCAGAGACCGCCCCCGACGGGGTCCGCGCGGGCGCCAGCGCCGCCAGGAGCCGATGAGCGGCGAATCCACGAGACGGCGACACGACAGCCGGATTCGGTCAGATGCCGCTAAATCGCCATTAATACGCACCGCAAACGGGGCATTTCGGGAGAGCGGTCCGCTCTATAGGCCGCCTGCGCATATCCGGTATCGCCACCTCCGACAGAATCATCCCCTTGTTTCCGGATGGTCCCGGACCGCTCCGGGACCATCCGGGGACAACACTGACCCATCCCTGCCACTAGGGGTCGCTCGTCCCGCTCAATGCTGGTTACCGACAATCGGCGAGCCGCGCCTGCGTGCTTAGGCTGTCCGCATCGCCGCTGGCCAGGGCCGCCCACCGCAGCCGACCCTGGGACCCCGTCCATCGATGGGACCGGCGACAAAGGCGAGACCGGGGGGTCGAAACGGTGCCAGTCACGTATCTGGGTCGACACACGTCCCACCCCGAGCGTGCCCACGACCCACGGCGCGCCCTCGGCGGCCTTCCGGACCATCCACGCGTGCTCGCCACCAGCCGCTGACGAGGAC
>NZ_JANEZT010000711.1 GCF_025403405.1 Frankia tisae | reverse complement strand
GGACCCGCCCCCGGCGGGCGAACTCGCCCACCGCGTGCTCGGCGACCTCGAGGAAGTCCGCCCCCACCCGCACCGGCATCCCGTGCAGGCTTGTTCCGTCCACGAGCAGCAGCGTGCACGCAGAACGGTCGCGCACGAGTCCGCGCAGCACATAGCGCAGGTCCAGTTTCGCGGCCAGCGGCCCCTCGTGACCCGGCTGAGCGGAGACGACGGGCAGGTTCTCGACCGCGAGCAGCGATCGCATCGGCACCAGCACCTCCGTCGCGCCGGGCTCCGCGAGCAGGAACCAGTCCACCCCCAGCGCGGACAGCGTGCCGTGCAACGTCTCCGGGGCCCGCTGCCCGCCCAGCACCCGGCAGCGCGCCGGGTGGCCCACGACCGGCCGCAGGCGGTCGATCAGCCGCAGGTAGGCGGCCTCCCGGCGGCTGCGGTCGGCAAGCTCGGCGGCAAGCTCGGCGGCCTCGTTCGCCTCCCACTGCAGCTCGAGGTCCGCGAACAGGTCCTCCCAACGCATCGGTTCTCCTCCCGTACGGGTACGTTCCGCTGCACGCCGGACGGCTCGAATCCTCACGCACGACGCAAGCGGGATTGACAGTGCGGCTCCAGAGGTTTACACAACCAAACATAGGCAAACGAAGTCGTTCGACGACATCCGGCAGACAGGAGCAGCGACGATGATCGCGGGAGCGGCTCGGCGGACGCTGGCGCTGTTCGCCGGCGCAGCCGGAGCCGTGGGCACGGCGATCATATTGATCGTCTTCGGCCCCCGGCTGGCGGACCTGCCGGGCAGCGTCGGCGACGTGCCGGACTGGTTCACCGCGGCGCCCGAGCAGGCCCTCGTCACTGTCGTCGGCGCGGTGGCCTGGCTGTGCCTGCTCTGGCTGTGCCTTGGCGTCCTGCTCGGCGTGGCCGCCGCCGTCCCCGGCGCCGTCGGGCGGCTCAGCGCCGCGCTGGCCCGCCTGGTCCTGCCACGTGCGATGCGCAGGCTGATCGAGCTCGGCCTCGGCGTCACCCTGGTCGCCGGCGTCGCCCCGGTGATGGCGGCGATGCCCGCAGTGGCCGCCGGCACCCACCCTGCCCCCGGGATCGCCGTCGCAGCGTCGGCGGCGTCTCTCGACCTCGACCGTCCAGCAGCAGCGGTGCTCGGCACAGCCGGGC
>NZ_JANEZT010000710.1 GCF_025403405.1 Frankia tisae | reverse complement strand
GTTCGGGTTCCCAGGGGCGGCGGTGGTTGACGACCCAGGGGAGCTCCGTGCGGGGCGAGCGGTGGCCGCGGATCAGGTCGGCGAGAGTTCGGCCGGCCAGGGCGGCGGCGGTCACGCCGTCGCCGATGTAACCGCCGGCCCAGGCCAGACCCGTGTCGGGGTCGAACGAGACGCCGGGGGTCCAGCCGCGGGGGACGCCGAGAGGGCCGCCCCAGCGGTGGGTGATCCGGGCGTTCGCGGCGGCTGGGAACAGGGTGGCCAGGGTGCGGCGGAGGTGCTCGAAGACGGCGGGGGAGGAGTCGAACGCGGGGCTGGTGCGCGAGCCGAAGTGATACGGCGCGCCGCGGCCGCCGAGGACGATCCGGCCGTCGGCGCTTCGCTGGGCGTGGACGACCAGCCGGCGTCCGTCGGACAGGGTGACCCGGCGATTCCAGCCGATCTCCGCCCAGACAGATTCCGGTAGCGGCTCCGTGGCGATGATCAGAGAGTAGAGGGGAACGAGGTCACGGCGTAGGCCGGGCAGGGCGGCGGTGTAGCCCTCGGTGGCCCGCACGATGGCGCTCGCCTGGATCTCGCCGTCGGCCAGTACCACCCGACCGGGCTCGATGCGCTGGGCGGGGGAGTGTTCGAACAGCTCGGCGCCGTGGTGCTGCACCGCCGCCGCGAGGCCGCGGACCAGCTTGAGCGGGTGCAGCGCGGCGCACTGCGGGTCGAGGATCCCGCCGAGCGCGCCGGGCACCCGGATGAGGCGCGCCGCCTGGTCGGCGTCCAGCCACCGGGGCGCGGACTCGCCGGTGGGCGCGGACTCGCCGGCCGGCGCGGACGGGCCGGTGATGGCGGCGGCAGGAGCGGCGGGGAGGGCGGGGCGCAGGCGGGTGAGCTGGGCGGCGGTGGTGGCGAGTGCGAGGGAGCCGGCCTTGGCGAGGTCGCAGTCGATGCCTTCGGCGTGGCAGGCGGCGTCGATGTCGTCGATGGTGGCCGAGAGCGCCGCCCGCATCGCCGGTGCCATCGACTGCACGGGGAACAGCGCCGAGCACCAGCCACCGTTACGGCCGGACGCGCCGAATCCGGCGGTCTCCCGCCTGTCTCTTATACCCATCT
>NZ_JANEZT010000070.1 GCF_025403405.1 Frankia tisae | reverse complement strand
GCCTGTGGGGGTGCGCGGGGTGATCCGGTCGGCGCGGAAGGTGCGCCAGTCGTCGCGGTCGAGGTCCCAGGCGACGAGGTACCAGCGCCCGCCCCAGGTGACCAGGTGGTGGGGCTGCGCCCGGCGCGGCGCAGTGTCGGCGCGATCGTCGTCGCCGGCTCCCGGTGGGGATGCGGGGGTGTAGTCGAAGCGCAGCACCTCGCGGGCGTGGACGGCGGCGCTGAGTGTCATGAGCACGCTGCTGTCGACCTGTGGGTTCGGTCGGATCGTGGGCCGCTCGACCGCGGTGATCTGGAGGGTGTCGATCCGGCGACGCAGCCGTGCGGGCATGACCTGCCGGACGGTGTTCAGCGCGCGCGCCGCGGCTTCCTCGATGCCGGCACCGGTGGTGGTGGCGATCTGGAGTGCGACGGCGAGGGCGACGGCCTGCTCGTCGTCGAACAGCAACGGGGGCAGCTCCGTGCCGGCGTCGAGCCGGTACCCCCCGTCGGGGCCTTTGGTGGCCAGTACGGGATAGCCGAGCTCGCGCAGGCGGTCGACATCGCGGCGCACGGTGCGTGGGCTGATGTCCAGCCGCTCGGCCAGCAGCGCCCCCGGCCAGTCCCGACGGGTCTGGAGCAGCGAGAGCAACGACAGCAGCCGCGCTGAAGTCTTCGGCATGATCCCCATATTGCCCTGAGAAGCGGCCACTTACTGGCCGCTTCTCCTGCGACCGTGGTCACTGGGCAGGGCCAAACAAGCCGATCTTCGTGATCGTCATCGGCGGCGGGGTACCAAGCTCCGCTGTCACAGCGAACCGATCTTGCGGTCGGCACGCGTTGTAGGCGCCGCCGTCGGACCGGGATGCGTAGGACCGCCCAGCCAAGGTGAATCGAGACAGGGAGCCAGTCATGTCCGTCAACGCTGTGACCCACCTGAACTTCCGAGGTGACGCCCGCGTGGCACTCACGTTCTACCAGTCCGTGTTCGGCGGAGACGTGGTCATGGTCACCTACAAGGAGGCCGGAAACGTCCAGGACCCGTCCGAGGAAGACCAGGTGATGTGGGGCCAGGTGACCGCCGGCAGCGGCTTTTGTGTGATGGCCTACGACGTGCCCTCGCACCTGCCGTGGAACCAGGGCGAGAACGCGTTCTTCGTTTCGCTCCGAGGCGAAGCCACCGAGGAGGTCACCGCGTACTGGAAGAAGCTTTCCGACGACGCGACCGTCCTGCAGCCGCTGGAACCCGCGCGGTGGGCGCCCCTCTACGGAATGCTGAAGGACCGGTTCGGCGTCACCTGGGTCGTGGACGTCGTCAGCGAATACAACGCGTCCTGACCACCAAAGCCCGAGTGGCGGACATCCGCCGCCGGCCGACGCTCCGATAACGGCGTTCAACAACGGCCTGCTGCCCGCCAGCCGATGTCCGGCAGCAGGCCGCGGCAGTTGGTCCAGCCAGGAACGTGCCCCGCGGAGCTGCCGCCCCCGCGTTCCGCCACGACGCTGCCAGCTCCTACCAGACCAACACGCGACTCGAAGGCAAGGACATAGCAGTGAAGATGCGCGCGCTGGGGCGGACCGGTATTCAGGTCAGCCCCTACTGCCTTGGCACCATGATGTTCGGCCAGGTGGCCAACACCGACCAGGACGACTGCGTCCGGATCATCCGCCGGGCACTGGACGCGGGGATCAACTTCGTCGACACCGCCGACGTGTACGGCCCCCGCGGTGAGTCGGAGGAGATCGTCGGCGAGGCCCTGAAGGGCCGGCGCGACGACATCGTGCTAGCCACCAAGGTCAACGGCTCGATGGGTGAGGACCCCAACCGTGGCGGCAGCTCACGGCGCTGGATCGTCACCGAGGTCGAGCACTCGCTGCGGCGCCTGCAGACCGACCACATCGACCTTTACCAGATCCACCACCCCGACCCGCGGACCGACATCGAGGAGACGCTCTCCGCCCTGACCGACCTGGTACGCAGCGGCAAGGTACGCGCCATCGGCTCCTCCAACGCCCTGGCCTCGGAGATCGTCGAGGCGCAGTGGGTCGCCGACCGGCGCGGACTGCAGCGCTTCCGCACCGAACAGCCCCCGTACTCCATCCTCAACCGCGGCATCGAGCGCGAGGTCCTGCCCACCTGCCAGCGCTACGGCATGGGCACGCTGGTGTGGAGCCCGCTGGGGATGGGCCTGCTCACCGGCCGCTACCGCAAGGGCCAGCCCAAGGCGCAGAACGCGCGGATGCACTGGGTACCCCAGCACCTGACCGACGAGCGCAAGCTCGACGCCGTCGAGCAACTTCTCCCCCTGGCAGAGGAGGCCGGCCTGTCGCTGACCCACCTGGCGATGGGCTTCGCCATCACCCACCCCGGCGTCACCTCGGCCATCATCGGCCCGCGCACCATGGAGCACCTCGAGGATCTTCTGGCCGGCGCCGCGGTTACCCTCGACGACGAGGTCCTCGGCCGGATCGACCAGATCGTGGCCCCCGGAACCGATATCGGCCCGCTCGACGTGTCCCCCACCCCGCCGGCCATCACCCGCGCGGCACTACGCCGGCGATCGGCCGACGAGCGCGCCGCGGCATGACCCGATGACCGTTCTCGACACCCGGGCGCTCAACCGCGCGACGCTCGCCCGACAGTTACTGCTCGATCACGCCGACACGCCGGTCCTCGACGCCGTCGCGCACCTCGGCGGCCTGCAAGCGCAGGAACCGCAGGAACCGTTCGTCGGGCTCTGGTCCCGGCTGCGCGCGTTCGACCCGGCGATGCTCTCGGACCTGCTGACCCAGCGAAGCCTGGTACGGACCCACCTCATGCGCCGCACCGTCCACCTCCTCACCGCCGACGACGCCCTGGCCTGGCGGGGGCCCGCCACGACACCATGCTGCGCCAACGAGTACTCGGGAACTACCGCCGCGAGCTCCACGGAATAGACCTCGACGAGCTCGCCGCGGCAGGCCGGGCATGGTCTTGTCGTGGAGTCGCATTTGACAGATGCGATCATCTGGCGCCATTCATGAGGGTCTGTCACTCGGCTCGGCCGCCGCTTTTTGGTCACCCGTAGCGAGGAAACTCCGGTGATCGTGGGGTTCTGCCGTCGAGGCGGCCGGTCATATGTTCATTTCCTCGTCGAGATAGAAGCGTTCAGGTTCACTACGGTTGTTGTAGAGGTCCCAGTATGTCTCCGCGATGGCATCGGGTTGAGATTTTGGGCCGCCCTGCCCGATCCAGGCTGCGATGGCGATGTGCGCGGCGTAGACACCCTGAGGCGCGAGCGCGGAGTGGAGATTGAGTACCCAGTTACGCAGCGCGCCGCTGGCTGCGGCGATGTTGGCGAACGGCGGGTGGATCACGGGCCCGGACGAGGCACCAGTGCTGACAAGAATGGCACCCTCACGCCGGGCGAGCATGTCGGGCAGCACCTGGCGTACAGCAGTGATCGCGCCGTACAGATAATACTCGATCTGCGGCTGTACGCTCTCGACAGTCAGATTGGCCGCGTCCACGGGTGCCAACCCGGCCGTCTGCGGATCGAGCCCGGCCGTCTGCGGATCGAGCGGCGCCGGGGAGTATTCCAGGACGTCGATCGGACCGAACCGGTCCTTCGCGGCCGAGAGTGCGCCGGTCAGCGTTGCGCGGTCGGTGACGTCGGCGGCGAAGCCATGCGCTTGGATGCCGTCGGTCGCGAGGTCGTCGACCAGCAGGTTGAGTTTGTTCTGGTTGCGGGAGACAAGCGCGACGCGGAAGCCCTCCGCGCCGAACCGTCGGGCAATGGATCGGCCCAGTCCGGGGCCTGCTCCGACAATGGCAATGGTGCTCATGTGTATTTCTCCGGTGACTACTGCGGTTTAGCGATCGAAGATCGGCTACGCGTGGGTGGGCTGTCGGAGGAGGTGCCTGTCGTTGGATGTTCAGACGGTGGGGAGTAGTCCGCCGTCGATCACATGGTTGGTGCCGGTCAGGTAGCTGGCAGCGGGGGAGACGAGGAAGGTGACGAGCGCGGCGACGTCGTCGGGGGTGCCGGGGCGTTGGAGTGGGACGCTGAAGTTGGTCATGAACTGCCGGCGTGCGGTGTCGAGGTCGGTGCCGGCTTCGTCGGCGAGGGTCTGGAGCCGGGTGGCGAGGGCGGAGGTCTCGATCACGCCGGGCGAGACCAGGTTGACCCGCACGTTGCGGCGGCCGACCTCGTTGGCGAGTCCTTTGCTGTAGGTGGCCAGCGCGGCCTTGGCCGCGGCGTACGCGAGCGCGGCCGGTTGCGGCAGCCGGGCTGCGTTGGAGCCGATGTGCACGATGGCGCCGCCACCGGCGGCGATCATGCCAGGCACTACGGCGCGGTCCAGCCGGACGGCCGACAGCAGGCTGCCGTTGAGGTCGGTGAACCAGTCGGCATCGGTCATCGCCAGGACACCGTCGGGAACGCGGGTCTGGCTGGCCGCGTTGTCGACGAGGATGTCGATGCCGCCAAGGTGAGCGGCCGCCTCGGCCGCCAGCCGCTGTGGGCCGTCCGCGGTGGAGACGTCAGCCGCTACGAAGTGGCCGGGCCCGTCGTAATCGCCGCGCGATCGAGCTGACACGACGACACGGGCACCGGCGTCGCTGAGGTGCCGGGCGATGGCCGCGCCGATCCCGCGCGTACCGCCTGTGACCAGAGCCCTGGATTCCGGGAGTTCACCCACGATGGCCCCTTAATCGATAATCGTCGATGATAGGTGAGCGTAGCATCGGCGCATGCGTCGCGTCGTGCATCCCCCCGCCGAGCAGATCAACCTGGCGGAGGTGCTGTCCGCGCTGGGGGACCCGATCCGGCTTGAGATCGTGAAGGTGCTCAGCGACGGTCGGGAGCATGTGCAACCGGACTTCGTGGTGCCGGTCGGACAGTCAACGCTGAGCTATCACATGAAGACATTGCGCGACGCCGGCATCGTCTTCAGTCGACCCGAGGGCACGCGCTGCTTCGTATCGCTGCGTGCCGAGCTTGAGCAGAAGTTCCCGGGGCTTCTGGCCGCGGTCCTCCGGTCGACTCGCCCATCAGCGGCGGAACGGGCCTGAGTCGACGGATAGATCGGCTGGATACGCGCTCTCGCACCCGTGGGAACCCGCTATGAGCGCTGCATGTCGATGACGTACTTCCCGCGAACGCCGCCTGCTTCGAGTCTTCGGTGAGCCTGCGCGATGTCGGCCATCGGGAAGGCTGTGTCGATCACAGGTCGGATGCTTCCCGCCTCGACGGACTGGGCGAGTTCGGCGATCCGGTCGGCTGACGGGTTGTTGCTGAAGAGTGTGATTCGCCGGGGCGAGGCGGCGGCCCGCAGCCCTGTGCTGACCATGGACGTGATGATGCGGTCCGGGTCGAAGGCTAGCGCGATCATGCGTCCCCGCCGAGTCAGCCGTGCCCGGTAGGCGCCGAGATCGGTGCCTACCATGTCGACGATGACATCGAAACGGCCGAGGTCCTGCGGCCGGGTAGTGCGGTAGTCCAGGGCCGCGTCGACGCCGAGTTCTTTGACCCAGTCGAGGTTGCGGGCCCCGGCAAGGGCGGTGACGTGGGCGCCGAGGGCTTTGCCCAGTTGCACGGCGATGCTGCCGACACCCCCTGCGGCGCCGCGGACCAGGAGCCGCTCACCGTGTGCGAGGTGTGCCTTGTCCGTCAGGGCGGTCATGGCAGTGGTGCCCGACACCGGAAGGGCAGCGGCGTCGAGGAGACTTAGGTTCTTCGGCGCCCGGGCGAGTCGCTGCTCGGGCACGGTGACGTAGTCGGCTATCGCCCCGAAGGCGAAGTGCGGCATGAGCCCCCACACCGCGTCTCCGGCATGCCACGCGTGAACGCCGGAGCCCACCGCCGTGACGCGGCCGGCGAAGTCGCCGCCCGTACCGCGGGGGAACTTCGCACGGACGATTCTGCGCATCTTGCCCGCGCGGAAGGCGATCTCCCCCGCATCTACGCTCGCGGCGTGTACCTCGACGAGCACCTCTCCCGGTCCGGGGTGCGGCGTGGGCACCTCGTTGATGCGCAGCACCTCGGGCGGGCCAAATCGGTCGTACTGAACGACACGCATGATCTCTCCTGGCTGTCTTCCCGAACCATAAGTGGGGTGGCACCCCACTTTCTGAGGCTACGATAACCGGAGAGCCACCCCACTTGGCAGGGACGGGAGGTCACCGTGTCCGGCAACACAGCGCGACGGCCCTTGCGAGCGGACGCCCTGCGCAACTACGAACGCATCCTCGCCGCCGCCCAGGGGGCATTTGCGGCCCACGGAGCCAGCGCCTCCCTGGAGGAGATCGCCCGCCAGGCCGGGGTGGGCTCGGCAACCCTGCACCGACATTTCCCCTCCCGGCGGTCCCTGCTGGAAGTCGTCTTCCATGACCGCGTCGAAGCCCTCTGCGCCAAGGCCCAGGAGCGTGCCGAGGAGAACGAGCCCGGCGCTGCGCTCTTTTCCTGGCTAGGAGACCTCAACGCCTACGCGGCGGCCAGCCGTGGCCTGGTCGCCTCGTTGCTGCACGACGGCCGGGATACCGACCTGCTGCAGCAGAACGACAGCTGCAAAACAATGATCACCACCGCGGCCGACGAACTCCTGCGCCGGGCACGACAGGCGGGCGCCGTGCGTCCCGGCGTCCATACCGAGGACCTGCTCACGCTCGTCAGCGCCATCTCGCTCGCCACCGAGCACCCCGACGACGAACAGGCAGGCCGACTGCTGGACATCGCGATCCACGGCATCCGCCTGCATCAGCACCAGCGCGCGGCTACAAACCGTGAGACGCCCGCCCGGTTCTCCGAGTAGGGGACTGTTTCAAGATCGGGGGACTGTTTCATGGCGACACACTCTCCCGGGTCGACGACCAGGTCGTGGGTTGGCGGTGGAGGGTGAGGAGGTCGGCTTTCGTGTGGGACGGGTGGCCGGCAACCTTCGGGATCTTCGCTTCGAGCGTGTCGACGGCCCGGTCGAACTGGACGGTGACCTTGTTCGCGTCGGCCTCCGCGGTGGTCGGCAGGGCCTCAGAACCAGTCTCGTCTTGATCGTCTTCCGCTGTGGAATCAAGCCGGGGGTTGGGACCGGTGCGGAGCTGTGCGACAAGATGGCGGGCTGTGCGGGCGCCGATGTGGAGGCGTTTACGGAGAGTTTCGGCTGATATCGGTCGGCGATGAGTCCGCCAGTGCAGGGCGTCTTCGACGCGGGCCTGGCGTACCACCCAGCGGGGCAGGGTGTGCGGGAGGATGGTGCTCATGGATCAACTCGGTGCCGCGCTGCGGGCGTGGCGGGACCGGTTGGACCCCGTGACGGTGGGCTTCGCACACGGCTCACCCCGTCGGGTCCCCGGTCTGCGACGCGCGGAGCTGGCGACGCTGGCCGGTATCTCGGTCGAGTACGTGGTCCGGCTGGAGCAGGGACGGGTGGCGACACCCTCGGCGCAGGTCTGCACGGCCCTGGCTCGCGCCCTGCATCTGTCCGACGACGAGCATGCGCACCTTTTGCGCATGGCTGGTCACGCAGCGGATCCGAGCCGGGTTCCACGAATGATCCCAGGGAGCCTGTACCGGATCGTGGACCAGCTCGCCGGCAACCCGCTGGCGATCTACGACGCCACCTGGCAGTTGCTGCACTGGAATCCGCTGTTCGCGGCCACGTTCGGCGATCCCACGGTCCGCGGTGTGGGAGACCGCAACGTCCTGGTCTGGCAGTTCCTGGGTGAGCTGCCCCGGGTCCGGCAGACGGCGGCCGAGCGGGCGGCGTTCGAGGAGTCCCTCGTCGCCGACCTGCGCGCGACGACGAGCCGGTACCCCGACGATCCCGACCTCGCGGCATTGGTATCGAGGCTGGACCTCAGCCCACGGTTCTGCGAGTTGTGGAGCCGCCGAGCGGTGGGCGGTCACCAGAGTGCGCACAAACTCGTCCAGCACCCGGATGTCGGAGACATCGCCATGAACTCCGACATCCTCAACACCCAGGACACGAACCTCCGCCTCGTGGTATACACGCCGCAGCCAGGCACCGACGCCCGCAGCAAACTCGAATTCCTTGCGGCCATTGGGGTCCAGAGGATGTCTCCGCAGAAATGAAGGCCCGCGTTCCGCCTCGTCCGGTGGACCAGGCTGCTGGGTGGTACGCGCGGTACCAGGAAGTTTCGTAGCTCCCGCCAACCCTCCCGGGGACCCAGCATGGAGTGCGTGAACAGCGCACGACCGTGCTGTTCGGGCCAGGAGGAGCCAGCATGACCACCACATTCATCACCGGGGCCAACAAGTCCCTCGGTTTTGAAACCGCTCGTCGCCTCGTCGAGGCGGGGCACACCGTCCTCCTCGGTGCCCGCCACCGTGAGCGCGGTCGGGCCGCGGCCGAGTCGCTCGGCGCCCGGTTCGTTCAGATCGACGTGACCGACGACGCCTCGGTCCAGGCCGCGGCCGCGGATGTCGCCGCGCATGAGGGAACGATCGACGTCCTGGTCAACAACGCCGGCGTCCTCGGCAAGGTCGGCCCCGTCGAGGAGTACACCGCGGCCGACGTGAGCGCCGTGCTCGACGTGAACGTCGTCGGGATCGTGCGCGTCACGCACGCCTTCCTCCCGCTGCTGCGCACGTCGCCGAACCCCGTCATCGTCAACGTGTCCAGCGGGATGGGCTCCTTCAGCATGACCCAGGACCCGGCGCGGATCGAGTCGCAGTATGCCCTGCCCCTCTACTGCGCCTCGAAGGCCGCGGTCACGATGCTCACGACGCAGTACGCCAAGGAACTGAAGGACGTGAAGGTCAACGCCGCGGACCCCGGCCAGACCGCGACCGACTTCACCGGCGGCCTCGGACACAGCGTCGCCGACGGCGCAGAGTCCATCGTGACCCTCGCGACGATCGGCCCGGACGGGCCGACGGGACAGTTCATCGACCGATCCGGGAACCTCCCGTGGTGAACCTGCCCTGAACTCAGGGTCGGTCGACCCGCCGCCCTGCGCGTACCTCATGCTCGTAATCTCTACGCTCAGTGATCACGAAGGACGGCCGTGCCCGCGCTGCCGGCTTGCCTGCTCGAACCCCTGTGGGACCAGTTCGCCGCGCTCCTCCCCGTCCGGGAGGAGTTCGTCGTCGGCCACCCGCTGGGTTGTCACCGCCGCCGGATCCCCGACCGAACCGTCTTCGAGCACGTCGTGCTTGCGCTGGTCCATGGTTCCGGCGGCACTAATGGGACGTACCGGGTCGCGGTACGGCCGGCTCGGTGCCGGTAGCTGCCGGTGGGTGAGCACTCTTGGGCGCAGGGCCTGCGAGCCCTAGCAACAGACCGTGCCCCTGCCGGCGGTCGGGAGAGCGAACTACCGATGGGATGTCGTGGCCGTCGATCGTGACGTGACCATTTGACCATTAGGGCGTGGCCGATCTCCCGTGGGCTGCTGGTTGTGCTGCCGGTGCGGAGGAGGCTTGGGTGCTGTTCGTCGGGGACGACTGGGCGGAAGATCACCACGATGTGGAGGTGCAGGACGAGACCGGTCGGCGGCTGGTGAAGGCGAGGTTGCCGGAAGGGCTGGTCGGGATCACCCGGTTGCACGAGTTCGTCGGTGTGCACCTGGCCGAGGATGCCGGCCCGGACCAGGTCGTGGTCGGGATCGAGACGGATCGCGGTCCGTGGGTGTCGGCGCTGGTCGCGGCGGGCTACCAGGTGATCGCGGTCAACCCGCTGCAGGCCGCCCGCTACCGGGAGCGGTACTCCACGTCCGGGGCCAAGAGTGACGCCGGTGACGCCCACGCGCTCGCGGACATGGTCCGCACCGACCGCCACCAGCTGCGCCAGGTCGCCGGCGACGGCGACCTGGCCGAGGCGGTGAAGGTCACCGCGCGGGCACATCAGACGCTCATCTGGGATCGCACGCGCCAGGTCCTGCGGCTGCGCGCCGCACTGGTCGAGTCGTTTCCCGCCGCGGTTGCGACCTTCGACGACCTGGCCGCCGCCGATACGTTGGAGCTGCTCGCCAAGACGCCGACTCCGGACATGGCCCGCCGCCTGACCGTCGCGCAGATCTCCGCCGCTCTCAAGCGGGCCCGCCGCCACGACATCGCGGAGAAGTCACGCAGGATCCGGGCCGCTTTCCAGGCCGGTCAGCTGCCGGTCCGCCCTGCCACGGCCGCTGCCTACGGCGCGGTCGTGCGCGCCCAGACCGCGCTGATCAGCGCGCTCAACATCGAGATCGACCGGCTTGGTGAGCAGGTCGGTGCCCATTTTGGCCAGCACCCGGACGCTGAGATTCTGCGTTCCCAGCCTGGCCTGGGACCGGTCCTCGCAGCCCGGGTGCTCGCCGAGTTCGGAGACGACCCGAAGCGCTGTGCCGACGCGAAGTCGCGGAAGAACTACGCCGGGACCAGTCCCATCACCCGCGCCTGCGGGAGGAAGACGGTCGTGATGGCCCGCTACGCCCGTAACAGCCGGCTCGCCGACGCCCTGCACCAGCAGGCCTTCTGCGCCCTGAGAGCCTCACCCGGTGCCCGCGCCTACTACGACCAGATCCGCGCCCGCGGCACCGGCCATCACGCCGCGCTCCGCCAGCTCGCCCATCGCCTCGTCGGCATCCTCCACGGCTGTCTGAAGACCCGCACCCCCTACAAAGAAGCAACCACATGGCCACAGAAAGTCACACTCGGCACCGCCGCTTGACAACCAAAAAACATGGGATGTCTGTTGCGTTCCGGAGAAGCGAAGGTGTTGCGAGCGGCGATTGCCCTCGGGTTCGTGTCTTCGGCCTGCTGAGGCCGTAGACGGTCAGTCTGGCCTCCCGGATCCGGTCGCCAGGAGTGGGTGCGCTCCTCAGGCCAGCGGTTGCCGACCTGGATCGGGGCCTTGACGCCGGTCCAAGCTCAAGATAGTCAACGAAGTTGACGAAGTCCCAACAAGTTTACGATCATGAAATCCGGGGGCGCGACACCGACGGCGGAGCCGGTCCTCGACTGCCGGGACCTGGATGGGCTGTCGGTGCGGACGATGCATGCCGGCGGCCGGACGTGGTCGTGTACCGGGTCGACACGATCGACATCATGCCGGCGTGTCCCGAGCACATCCTGCTCGTCGTCGAGGTCGTCTCGCCCGGTTCGGAGACGACCGACCGGATTGTGAAAGCCGAGCAGTACGCGAGGGCGGGCATCTCGTACTACTGGCGGGTCGAGCAGTCTCGGCCGGCGCCCCGGTCGTCCACACCTACGTCCTCGACCCGGCTGCCGGTTCTCACCGTGCCGGTGAGGTCTTCACGGACGTCGTTGATGCCGTTGCGCCGTTCCCGGTCGAGATCGATCTTGACAGGCTGTAGCGACGTCGACCAGATGTTGCCGAGTCCGAATCCGAGTTGAGTCGGAGACACAGTCCTGTGCATGGCGCATGATCGACCAAGGGGGCGGGCGCCACGAGCTCGTGGCGCCCGCCCCCGGAAACCTGGCGAGCAGCGTCGGGTAGCTCCTGAACCCCTACCCGAACGTCAAAGGATCACCAGTACGACGCGCCCAGCGGGACCGCGTTGCCGGTGGCGAAGAAGTCATGCCACTTCACCGCGGTGCCGACGAACCCCTGTCTACACGGTCCTCGCCGACATCGCCGAGAGCACCGGCACCCAGCTGCGGACCGTCGAGCCGGGCGACGGCCCCGGTTCCGCCTGTGACTGCGGGCCGGTCTGCGCCCCCACGATGACGATCGAACCGGCACCCGCCGGCGCGACCCGCTGACACCGGACGTGGCGGACAACGGGGCGAGCCAGCCACCGCTCGTACGGCGGCTGGCCGCCGAAACGGTGGGCAGCATGCTGCTCGCCGCCCTGGTCATCGGGTCGGGCATCGCCGCGCAGCAGCTCAGCCCCGACCAGACCGGCCTGCAACTGGTGGAGAACGCCGCGGCGACTGCCGCCGGCCTCTACGCGATCATCCTCATGGTCGGGCCGATCTCCGGGGCGCACTTCAACCCGGTGGTGACCGCGGTGGACGCCGCGTTCGGCGGGTTGTCGTGGCGGGACGCCGCCGCCTACCTGCCGGCCCAGGTCGCGGGTTGCATCGCGGGGGCGGTGCTGGCGAACCTGATGTTCGACCAGTCGGCCGTATCGATCTCGACGCACCATCGGGCGTCCGGGTCGCATCTGCTCGCTGAGGTCGTCGCGACCGCCGGCCTCTTCCTCCTGATCTTCGCCCTGGTGCGGTCCGGGCGCGGCGAACGGGCACCGGCCGCGGTCGGCGCGTACATCGGCGCCGCGTACTGGTTCACCAGTTCCACCAGTTTCGCGAACCCCGCGATCAGCGTCGGGCGGATGTTCTCCGACACCTTCGCCGGGATCGCGCCTGCCTCCGTACCGGCGTTCATCGCCACGCAGGCCGCCGGCGGGCTGGTCGGGTACGGCCTGGTCCGGCTGTTCTACCCACCCACCGCGACCGCCCCGGCGCAGGCCGCCCAGGTCCTGCTCCCGCACACGGACACGGCCGCCGCGGCGAACGGTGCCGCCCAGCCACGTCTTCCTGGAGGTGTCTCATGACCGATTTCGACAGCGCTACCGGCGTCGGCGGCTTACCGGGTCTGGACCCGGCGACCGCACGGGCGCTGTCCGCGAGTGCGGCCCGGCTCGCCTACGACACCACCTTCGCCGCGAGCGAGGTCGAGGAGGTGCTCCTCGACTCCTACCGCCAACTCGCCCGCACCGCCCGGGTCACCCTGTACCTCCCGACCCTGGCAGAACGCCTGACCCGGGAACGCCTCGAAGCCCTCGGTGCGACCCGCGGACTGATCGCCAAGCGGGTCCCCGAGGTGCTGTTCGTCTGCGTCCGCAACGCCGGCCGCTCACAGATGGTCGCCGCGCTGACCCGGCACTACGCCGGGACCGCGCTGGACATTCGTACCGGCGGCTCCGACCCGGGTGAGCGCATCCATCCCGAGGTGGTCGCGGCGATGAAGGACATCGGTCTGAGCCTGGACGAGGAGTTCCCCAAGCCGCTGACCGACGACATCCTGGCCGCCGCCGACGTCGTCATCACCATGGGCTGCGGGGACCGCTGCCCCTACGTCCCCGGCAAACGCTACGAGGACTGGCCCATCGAGGACCCCGACGGCGCTCCCGCCGACCAGGTTGCCGCCGTCCGCGACGACATCGACCACCGGGTCCGCGGGCTGATCTCCAGCATGCTCCCCGACCTCACCCTGCCCAACCCACGCTAAACCTCAGACGCCACCGCGGCCCGGCCGCGCAGGCTCACTGGAGAAAGGACCTGTCTGTGTCCGAGAAGCCCTCGGTCCTGTTCGTCTGCGTCCACAACGCCGGCCGTTCCCAGATGGCCGCCGGCTGGCTCACCCACCTCGCCGAAGGCCGGATCGAGGTCCGTTCCGCCGGCTCCATGCCCGCCGACCAGATCAACCCCACCGCCGTCACCGCGATGACCGAAGTCGGCATCGACATCACCGCCGAAACACCGAAGATCCTCACCGTCGAGGCCGTCCAGGCCTCCGACGTGGTCATCACCATGGGCTGCGGCGACGCCTGCCCCGTCTTCCCCGGCAAACGCTACGAGGACTGGAAACTCGACGACCCCGCCGGGCAGGGCATCGACGCGGTCCGCCCCATCCGCGACGACATCCGCGCCTGCATCGAGAAGCTGATCGGCGAGCTCCTACCCGCCGGCAGCTGACACCCGGGCCACACCACACACGGCCGCTCCCACCGAACAGGGGCCGCACGGCGGGCGGCGTTCTGCAGGTCCAGATAGGCACGGCCGTCGGCGGTGGCACGGGTGGGGCGGCTCGGGGTCATACGAGGATCTCCAGGGTGCGACGCCGCCGGCGCAGCGTGGCGGGGAAGTATGCGGCGACGGTCAGCAGGCCGGCGGGGTGGTTGCCTGGCTGGCGGAGCCAGCGTTGAGGGCCTCGACGGCGGTTTCCTCGCCTTCCAGGTAGCTGCGGCGGAAGACGTCGACGATCGTCCGCTCCGGCGAGTAGACCGCCGCGTCGACCCCGCCGACCGGCAGTGCGACCCGGCCGACCTCGAAGGTCTGCTGGGCGAAGTGGTGCCAGGTCACGTGGGGGAAGCCCGCTGGCGGCCGGACGCAGCGGGGCAACGCGATGTCGTGGGAGGCGGAGATGTCGTCGCTGAGCCCGTGACGCGCCAGCGCGCTGGCCAAGCAGAGCGTGGCGTGCTGCTCGAACCGGTAGCCGCGGTCGCGGTGGCGCTCACGTCCTGTGCCGGCGTGACGCCGCAGCTGTTGGACGAGACCTCCGGCACCGGGGCCCCGCCGCTGTCCTGGGGTACCGGTCTGACCGGCGTAGCCGCAGCGGGCGAGCACTTCCTCGCGCTCTGGAACCCCGCCGGCCGGTCGGCTCCCGGGACTGCGCCGAGTCTGCGTGTGCTATTGGAGCCCTGACAGCACCTCCGGTCGGCGAGCCACACAGGACCACGCTTCGCCGGCCTGCCGCCGTGGCCCCGATTCTGGCTAGATCTGTCCGGGGAAGAAACCGTGGCGGGCAAGCGGTTCGAGGATTTCTCGTTCTTCATAGGACAGGTGTGAGAGCAGGGTGTCGGTGAGAACGTCGACGGCTTCCTGTAGTTCGGTGAGGTCGTCTGGTTGGCCGGATCGGCCGATGATGCGGACGAGGGCTGTGTCGACGCCTTCGAGTACTTCGTGGATGACGAGGTGTTCGGCCTCGAGGCGGTCGATGACCGGAGCCAGGTCGGCGTCGGACCTGCGCAGGTGCGGGAAGATCTGAGCGTCTTCCAATGCATGGTGCTGGGTCACGACGCGGCAGTAGGACGCGCAGTAGGCGCCGAGGGTCCAGTCGTTCTGGCGCAGCGTCATCATGTTGATCATTGACCGGGCATCGCCCACGGCGAGCGTGCCCTGGATGACCTGCCCGATGACGTCGCGAACGTTGGCAAGTTCCTGTCGCAGGTTGTCGTGGACGTCGACCAGGTGGTGGCCCACGGCTTGTGCTCTCGGGCTGTAGACGTGACCCTCTGGTGCGGGCGGTCCGACGGGGCGGGTCGATTCGTCCCAGAGCGTCGCGCCGCTGCGCCGGGCGCCGTCGTCCGGGGTGGGCGTCGTCGCGAAGACCGTCGATCCCGGCGGCGTCGTGTCGACAGGCCGGACCGGGCTGGGGGACTTCGGGGGCCGGCCGGAGTCGGACCGTTCAGCCTGGACCATCTCGCGTACGGCGGGCGCAATCTCGTAGGCGTACCTTTCGACCATTGCTGGGTCGTCGGTGCCCAGGATGAAGCCGGAGATGCCGTACTCGAGCGTGAGGCCGGCCAGCTCTTCGACCCATTGGTCCGGGGGACCGTCCAGAAAGCCGTTGCTGGAGGAGGAGAATCGGCCCGCGATGTTGAGCAGACGCCGGACGGCGCGGGGATCACGCCCCGCGGCTTTCGCGCCCTCGTCGACTTGGGCGTTGGACGCGGCGAGATCGGTCGGCCCCCCGGGCAGGTAGGCCAGCGAGGGCAGCCACCCGTCCGCGACGTGACCGGTCAGGTGCAGCATCCGCGGCTTGTAGGCCCCGAGCCAGATGCCGATGTCATGCGCCGGTGCCGGCCCGCGCTTGGCACCGACCACCCTGTAGAAGTCGCCCTCGACCCGCACCCCGCCGGCACGCTGCGCGTCCCACACGCCGCGGATGACGTCGATGGCTTCCGCCAGAGCGACGACCGATTGCGCCGGACTCAGACGTCTGCCACCGGCCGCTTCGATCGCGTCCCAGAATGCGCCGGCGCCCAGTCCCAGTTCGACCCTTCCCCCGGTGAGCAGGTCAAGGCTCGCGGCGGCGCGGGCCACGACAACGGGCTGCCGTAGCGGGAGATTCAGCACGTTGGCTGTCAGGGAGATTCGCTCGGTCCGTGCCGCTATGTAGGACATCAGGGTCCAGGTGTCGTGGAAGCCCGGCTGGTACGGATGATCCTGGAAGGTGGCCAGATCGAGCCCGGCCCGGTCCGCAAGCGCAGCCAGCTCGACTGGTGCACCGGCCGGCCGGTTCGCCGGGCTGATGAATGTCCCGAAGAGTAGGTCGTGCCCGTAGTCCATCGTCCATGCTCCCGATTGTCGATATGTCGATCATCGCCGCGGAACCGTCCCGCCACCGGATCAGGAAACCGCGCTGTGGGGCGGCCACCGCTGCCTTCTCGTTGTTCCGAACAGGCAGCGCATGCTCGTCGGGTGGCCGCCCCACTTGCCGTGCAGTCGCTTACATCCACGACTGCTGGTACCACAGATCACAAACTACGGCCGCGGTACTAGACGATGTACTCGGGGCCGCCCGCACCGCGCTGCTGGTAACCGTTGTGAGTCCGTTCGAGCCGAGTGGCTTCGACCACCGTGTACGCGTGGTTCTTGGTCCACACGGTCGCGCCGGCGAGCCGCTCGGGCCACTTCTGACCGTTGGAGGTGACCTTGTTCAGCGTTTTCTCCGTGGCGTAGTTCACCATCGAGTTGATCCAGTTTTCGGTGCCGACGAGAACTTGATCAGCACTCAAGGAGGCGTAGAATTCCATTCTTGCGTCCATGGTGCTGCTCATCTCGGCGATGGCCTCGTCGGCGGATGACTGGAGGTCGTGGAAGTACTCGCGCGACGTGATGACGTCCTCACGTGTCCCGTACCGCATGATGTGGCCGCCAACGAGCGCGTTGAAGTCGTACTCCAGGATCTGGTCGTGAGCCTGAAGCCATCCGCTGATGTTCTCCGAGGCGTCGCAGTACATGAATGTCACCGAACCCGGGCTGACAATATCGATCTTCGTGAGTACCTTCTGCCTCGGGGCGTAGATGTAGATGTTGCCGGGGCAGTGATCCGCGCCCTTGTACGACAGTTCAAGCCGCACGCCGCCTACGTCCAGGGTCTCATCGGTCGAGAACGTCTCGGTCGGCAGCGGCCGCAGCGGGTCGGGAAAGCGGGCCAGCAGCTCACGGGTGATCTCGTGCGCGACGATCTTGACATCCGGCCCGTACATCGCGGCAGCGCCGATGTGATCGGAATGCCAGTGACTGTAGATCACGTGGGTGACCGGCTCGTCCGTGACCGACTCGATGGCCGCCAGCATGTTCTCGCCCAGGGTGGGCGGGGCGTCGATGGCGATGACGCCGCTTCCCGTCGTCACGAATGCCGCGTCGTAGCCGCTGGGACTGGTCACCCAGTGCACGCCGTCTCCGAGCTCCTCGACGTGATATCCCTTCTCGTAGAACTTGGGATCGCTGAGGTGTTCAGGCTGGAACTGCTTCGGGGACGGCGCGTGATCCTCGGGGCTTGCCTTGGAAAAACCCCACGGACCGATTTCGTAGAAATCTCCGTACTTACCCATCTACTTTGCTCCCTTGTTTGTGATGTCATCCGCCGCGATGCGAAGGATGGGCTTGATGACGCCGCCGCCCGCTGCGGCGTCAAAGGCATCGTTGATGTCCTCGAAGTCGTAGAAGCGAACCAGCCGGTCGAACGGGAACTGACCGGACCGATACATCTGGATGAGCTGTGGAATGAACAGCTGTGGGATCGCGTCGCCCTGGACGATCCCGCGTATCGACTTTCCGAGCGCGAGCATCGATACCGCTACGGTGGCCTCTGGGCCGCCGGCGGCGACCAGCCCGATCTGCCCCATCGGCGCCAGTGCCTCGACAGCATGCTGGAGCATGTCGTTGCGGCCGGTGGTGTCGAAAACATAGTTGGCGCCCCTGCCCGTGATCCGTCTGAGCTCGCCGGCGACGTCTACCTGACGCGCGTGGAGCGTGTGGGTAGCGCCCAGTTCCGCGGCCAGTGCGAGGCGTTCGGGGTTCACGTCGACGCCCACGATGGTGCCCGCGCCCGCGGCATGGGCCGCCATCACGGCGGCGAGCCCGACGGCGCCCGTGCCGAGAACGGCGATCGACGCTCCCGCCGGAACACGCAGGGAGTTCAATACGGCGCCGGCACCGGTCTGCAGACCACAACCCAGAGGTCCAAGCAGCTCCAGCGGGACGTCGTCGGGCACCTTCACGGCATTGCGCTCCGTCGCGAGTGCGTGCGTCGCGAAGGACGATTGACCGAAGAAATGCCCGTGAATCTCGCCGCTCGGGCGCGCACCGCGGTGCAGTCCACGGGTGCCGTCAAGCCGCAACCCGGAGAAGTTGGCGGCCATTGCGTGGTCGCAATATGGCGAGTGACCGCGCAGGCACGGCTCGCAGTGCCCGCATGACTGGTAGGACATGACGACGTGATCGCCCGGCTTCAACGTCGTGACGCCGGCACCGACGCGCTGGACGATCCCCGAACCCTCGTGGCCCAGGACCACCGGGAGCGGAGTCGGGATGTGCTGATGCCAGACATGAGCGTCGGTTTGGCAGATTCCAGCGGCGATCATCTTGACCAACACCTCGTCGTGGCGGGGTTCGTCAAGGTCGATTTCCTCGATCAGGAGCGGCTTGGACGTTTCCTCGGCGATGGCTGCGCGAATCCGCATGAGAAGACCTCCGCCTACTTCTCACGTGGTCGGGCGACAGCGGACATCGAGTGGATCATGATTACCTCCGTGGTTGGCGTGCGCGTACCGATGGCGCGGCTGCCGCGTGCTGGGCGTCGCCTGATCCGACGGCGCGGACGGTTCGTGGTCGTCCCGCGGCGTGCCCAGCAGCGTGAGCGTGCGTTCACAGCCGGGGGGCCGGGTGGACGACGTGCTTGATCTCCTGGAATTCCTCCAGACCGCGTATCCCGTGGTGCCGTCCAACGCCGCTCTGCTTGAAGCCCCCTTCTTCCATCTGGTCGAAGATCGCGGCCCAGGTGTTCGACCAGATGGTGCCGGCATCGAGCTCGCGGCCGACGCGCAGCGGCCGGTCCACGTCGCGGCTCCAGACGCTCGCCGCCAGGCCGTACTCGGTGGCGTTGGCGCGGGCGACGGCGTCCGCCTCGGTGTCGAAGACCTCGAACGTGGCGACGGGGCCGAAGACCTCCTGCTGGACGATGGGCTGGCTCACGTCGTCGACCTCGACCAGGCTGGGGCGGCAGAACGCCCCTGCGGCCAGCGGCCCTGTGGTGACCCGGCCGCCGCGGACGAGGATCTTGGCGTAGGCGGCCGCGTCAGCGACAATCTGGTCGACGCGGTCGGCGTTGGCCTGGTCGATCAGCGGGCCCATGTCGCTGGCGGGGTCGTCGCCCGCGCCGACGCGAACAGCCTCCAGCGCGGCCGAGAGCCGGGTGCGCAGCTCGTCGGCGATGCCGCGCTGGACCAGTACGCGGCTGCCGGTCATGCAGAACTGGCCGGTGAAGGTGATGATCGCCGCAGTCAGGACCGGGACGGCCGCATCGAGGTCGGCGTCGTCGAAGACGATCATCGGCGTCTTGCCGCCCAGCTCCAGGGAGGTGCCCTTCAGCGTCCCCGCGGCATCGGCCATGATGGCTCGCCCGGTTCTGGTGCTGCCGGTGTAGCTGATCACGTCCACCCCCGGGTCTGAGACGATCAGTCGGGCGCCACGGCTGCCGGATTCGGTGAACGCGTTGAATACCCCCGGAGGTAGGGACTTGGTGGCGTTGACGATCTCGTAGAGCAGACCGTTGGTCAGACCGGTCTGGCCGGGCAGCTTCATCGCGATGGTGCAGCCCGCGGCAAGGGCGGGCGCGAAGGAGCGGACAGCCAACACCACCGGTGAGTTCCAGGGGGCGATCACGCCGGCCACCCCGGCAGGCTGCCGCAACGTCATCGAGTAGATGCCTGGCTTGACCTCGGCGGCGCGGCCCGACTCGGTGAGAGCCAGCGCACCGTAGTAGCGGAGCTTCGGGATAGACGCGTCGACCTCGAAGCCGGCCTCGGCCAGGGTCTTGCCGTTCTCGCGGGAGAGCCGTGCGACCAGTTCGTCGCGTCGCTCGGCCAGCCGGTCGGCCATCTCCAACAGTGCCTGGGCGCGCAGTTCGCGGTTGCGCGTCCAGTCGCCTGTCGCAAAGGCATTGCGGGCCGCGTCGATGGCTGCGCGTGCCTCATCGGCTCCGCCGTCGGCAAAGACGCCGAGCACCGCTCCGGTGGCGGGGTTGATCGACGGGGTGTTCTTGGAGGAGTCGGTCCAGACGCCGCCGATGAGATTGCGGGCGTGGGTCTGGGTCTGGCTTTGGTCAATGGAGGACATCGGAGGTGTCTCCCTGTGTTGTCGGTGCTTTCTTGTTGTCCGGGAGAGCTTTGTTGCCCGGGAGAGCACAGAACAGACCTGTGGCGACAAAGATCCACCCGCAGAGGACGGCGATGCCGCTGCCCAGGCCGTCGTGCTGGAAGTAGGCCAAGCCGTTGATGGCGCGCACGCCGACACCGACGGGAAGGACGGAAGAAAGCGGTTGCAGCCAGGCCGGCAGAAAGTCCGGGGGAAGACTGCCGCCACTGGTCGCATTACCGAGGATCATGAACACCACGGCGCCGATGCCGGACCCGGCCACGCCGAGGCCGCGGACCAGCAGCATGGTGGAGGCGCCGACGGCCGCAGCCACCAGCGCGACCACACCGGCGACGCCGAGGAACGGTGCCGGCAGAACGTCGAACCCGGTTCGCCCAACGACGAGGGCGATGGTCAAGCCCCCGAGCGCGCTGAAGGTGGCGAGGCTGACCAGACGCTGTGCGACCGTGATGCGGGGCGCCAACTGGAACGTCATGATCCCGAACAGGTATCCGGCCATCACCAGGCCGAAGGTGGTGTAGAAAACGACCAACCCACGGGTGTCGCGCGGCGATGCCGGTACGACGTCGACTGCCTCCAATGGACGGCCGCCCGCTCGGGCCACGTCGGTGAAGGCCGTGGTGACAACGGAGGTCACGGAGGAGCCGTGGGCTCCGGCATAGAGCAGTTGAGGCACGTCACCGGCGGGGACGTAGGCCGCGAAGAGGTCTCCGTGCTTGACAGCGGAGCGGGCAGACGCGGCGTCTGCCAACGCCCGGATCTGGAACGCTCCCGGCTGCTGGGCGGACAGCCGCGCCCCCACCTGCGCCGCGCCGGCCGTGGATCCGACGACCCCGACCGGCAGGTCGTGTGGTCTCGGAGCATGGAACGAGGCGAGATAGACGCTGATGAAGATCGCGCCGATGACCAGCGCGAAGGCCACGGGTACGAACATCGCGGCGGCTGCGGCCAGTCCTGCGCGTGGGGCGGAAGCGTCTTGCGGGTGGCTGTCGGGGGACTGCTCCACCCGGCGGGGGCTGCCGGGTGGAGTGCGGGTCGGGTTGACCATGGATCGATCGTGGGCTCGGTGGAGCCTCCGGGGGAGACCGGGGCG
>NZ_JANEZT010000709.1 GCF_025403405.1 Frankia tisae | reverse complement strand
ATGGTGCCGAGCCCGACCACCCCGATCCGCCGTCCCCGCGCCGCCCCACCGCCCGAAGGCCCCGTTTCCGTCTCGATATCGGTGCCGGTCCGGGCAGCCATTTCCGGCCTGCCGTGCGAATGCGTTCCCTGCCGGGATTTCTCGGCCATGCCCAGGCTCCTCAAGGTCGTCGCAGCAGCCCGACGACAATGCGGCGAATTCGCGGGCCGCGCGGTGTCGAACCGCGGACCCGTCGATTCTCCCAGCCTTTCCATCACCCGGCCCGAGATCAATCAGGATTGCCGGCAGGACGAGACCCCGGCCATCAATTCGCTTTCGCGCGAGCAGCGGAAAAAACCGATGAGGGACGAGACCGCCACCCGTGCCGTGAAGAACCATCCGAAATTCCGGCGGCATACCTCGGAGAACCGATGCTCCGCCGCCGGGCCACTCGGGCTCGGCGCATTCCCCGGCGGGCTGCGACGCGACGGAACGGGCGGTCAGAACAGGGTGGGGATGGAGGGTTCGAGGCCGCGCAGCTCGTCGTAGTCCACGACGGCGCAGCCCAGGCCGCGGTCGGCGGCCAGCAGCCGGGCCTGCGGGGTGATGGACTGAGCGGCGAGAATGCCCCGCACCGGGTGTGGCAGCGCCGGGTCCGCGTCCAGCCGGACGAGGTAGCGGGTGAGCTGCTCGACCCCGTCGATCTCGCCCTTGCGCTTGATCTCGACGGCGACCGTGGATCCGTCGCTGTCCCGGCAGAGCAGGTCCACCGGCCCGATCCCGGTCTCGTACTCGCGGCGGATCAGGGTGAGTCCCGCGGCGATCGCGTCCGGCCGATCGGCGAGCAGGACCTGCAGGTGGGCCTCGACGCCGTCCTTGCGCAGCCCCGGGTCGATCCCCAGCTCGTGGCGGGAGTCGTGGAGAACTTCCTCGAGGGTGATGACGAGCTGCTCGGCGGCTCGGTTGGTCACCCGCCAGACCCCGCCGTCCTCCGCGATGACACAGGGCGGGCTCATCCAGTTCAGCGGCTTGTAGGCCCGCCCGTCGGCGTGGATCGACACCGACCCGTCCGCCTTGACGAGCACCAACCGGACGGCGCTCGGCAGATGGGCGGTGAGACGCCCGACGTAGTCGACACTGCACCGAGCGATGACAAGCCGCATGACGTCACGCTATCGCGCCCCCCGGCCTGCCTCCGCCCCAGGGA
>NZ_JANEZT010000708.1 GCF_025403405.1 Frankia tisae | reverse complement strand
CCATCCTCCCGCTTCGAGGAGGCCATGTCCGCCATGGTCAACGTCACTGGTCCTGAAGATCCCGTCTCGCCCTACGCTACCGAGGTCTCGATGATCCTCATGTCTCACGGGAGTCTGACAGACAGGGTGGGAGCCCGCTTCGCCTGTGCCGGTCTGCCTGCTCCCTAGCGGTTCACCCCCACGCCGGTGGGGAGTACGCGTTGAGGAGGAATCCGGCTCCTCTGCGCGGCGGATCACCCCCACACGCGTGGGGAGAGTATGTCGAGCCGACAACCGTTCCGCTCCGCAGCCGGTTCACCCCCACAGGCGTGGAGAGCACTGGCTGGATCCGCTCCTGGCCGTTTGTCGTCGCGGACGGTTCACCCCCACGCGCGTGAGGAGCACGCCGCCGACCTCCTCATCCGAGTCGTCGGCTACGGTTCACCCCCACGCGAGTGGGGAGCACGAGCTCGGAGCCGCGCCAGGCCTCCAGATCAATGGTTCACCCCCACGCGCGTGGGGAGCACTTGTTGAACGGAAGGACGTACACACCGTTGTCCGGTTCACCCCCACGCGCGTGGGGAGCACCTGCCGCCGGGCGACGGCCGGTACGCCTACCGGGATTCATCCCCACGCGCGTGGGGAGCACCGCATCCATGAGGTCATGACCTCGTCGAGCTGGGGTTCACCCCCACCCGCGTGGGGAGCACGGCCAGCAGTCCTGCGCGTTGTGCGAGGGCGGTGGTTCACCCCCACGCGCGTGGGGAGCACTCAAGGGGCCCCTTCCGTACGACGCGCGCCTGCGGTTCACCCCCACGCGCGTGGGGAGCACAGCCGCCCGGCTATGACGGTGAGCTGATGGGCAGGTTCACCCCCACGCGCGTGGGGAGCACCGCGCCGCCGAGCTCCTCGACGAAGCCGACGGGGGTTCACCCCCACGCGCGTGGGGAGCACGGATGCGGGACCGTCGCCAGGGTCATCGCGTCGGGTTCACCCCCACGCGCGTGGGGAGCACCCGCTACGTGCCTCCACCGAGGTCACCTGGTCGGGTTCACCCCCACGCGCGTGGGGAGCACCCTTTAGGGACCGCGAACAGCTCATCCCCGATGGGTTCACCCCCACGCGCGTGGGGAGCACCCTTGCTGAGCTGGGGCGATATGAAGTGATCATGGCGTTTTGGGTCGGTCTGAAGGCGGGTCACCGGGGGAGTGGTTGGCGGGGTGTGAGG
>NZ_JANEZT010000707.1 GCF_025403405.1 Frankia tisae | reverse complement strand
GTTGCGGGCCGCGCGGTCGGCCCGGCTGGATGCGCCGGGCGAGACCGCACCGCCACCCGCCGACGGCGGCGCCGGTGCGGTGCAGTCGCCCGCGGGCCGCGCCGAGGAGCACGTCCCGCTGGCTCTGCGGGTGTCGGCCGGCTGGTCCTGGCGCCTGATCGTCACCGGTGCGGCGATCTACATCCTGTTGATGGTGGTCGGCCGGGTCCGGATCGTGGTCATCCCGATCATCGCCGGGCTTCTCATCGCCGCGCTCATCCATCCGTTGGCGCATCGGCTCCAGCGCCTCGGCCTGCCGCGGCTCGGAGCCGCGTTCGCCGCGCTGTTCATCTTCTTCGCCGTGCTCGCGGGGGCCGCCGTCGCCGTCGGGTTCAACGCCGCCAACGAGATCCCGACCGTCAGCGACCAGGTCAGCGAGGGTGTCGAGCAGATCCGCGGCTACCTGACCGACGGGCCGTTCCACCTGTCCCAGAACCAGCTCGATGATCTCGTCGACGATATCCGCCGCAACCTGGCGAACAACCGCGGCCGGTTGGTCTCCGGGGTGATCTCCGGCGCGTCGGTGGCCGCCGAGGTGCTCACGAGCCTGCTCGTCGCCCTGTTCTCGACGTTCTTCTTCCTCTACGACGGCGAGCGGATCTGGAACTGGATCGTCACCCGTTTCCCGGAGGCGGCGGAGGACCGGGTGCGCGGCGCGGGCCGCGAGGCCTGGCACACGATCACCGGCTACATCCGGGGGACGGTGTTCGTCGCCGCCGTCGACGCGGTCGGCATCGCCATCGGGCTGATCGGCGTCGGCGTGCCGCTGGTCGCGCCCCTGGCGCTGCTGACCTTCTTCGGCGGCTTCGTGCCGATCATCGGGGCGACGGTGGCCGGCGTGGCGGCCGTCCTGGTGACCCTCGTCTCGCAGGGGGTGACCGAAGCATTGATCATCCTGGGGGTCGTGCTGGCCGTGCAGCAGCTCGAGGGGCACGTGCTCCAGCCGCTGGTCATGCGCCGGGCCGTGCAGCTGCACCCGCTCGCGATCGTGATCGCGCTGTCCGCCGGTGGCGTGCTGGCCGGCATCCCCGGGGCGATCGCCGCCGTGCCGTTCGTCGCCGTGGTGAACCGGGTCGCGGGATATCTGGCCGCGACCGGGAAGCGTCCACCGCCCTGACCGGTTCTAGCCCGGCAAGCAGAGCCGTCGATCGAGGAGGCCATCCATGAGCACCGAGAC
>NZ_JANEZT010000706.1 GCF_025403405.1 Frankia tisae | reverse complement strand
GGGCCAGCGGTGCCGGGCGGGGCAGGACGGCCCACAGCCCGTGCCAGATCGCGGCCTGCCGCAGATCGCCGCCGGTGACATGGTCGGCCATCAACATCGCCTCCTCCCCCTGGCCGCCCGCCGCGGTTCCCGCGGTCGGGCGCGGGCGGGTCAGCGGCCCACGACGAGACCGATGGCGACGCCGACCGCGAGCCCGCCGACCGACAGTCCCAGGATCCACAACGCCCAGGCATCGCGGCGGGCCACGGCGGACGGCGCGGTTCGGTGTGCGCCGCGGTATCTGAGCCCGGAACCGGTGAGAGCCATCGATGATCTCCTGTTTCATCACCCGCAACACCCCAAGAGATAACCGATAGTGAACGACAACTACGCTGCGTGCAACAGCGGCGAGGGGCCGGCCGAGGAGATCACGGGAAGTCCCGCGACCGGGAGGTGACGGCGACCGGCAGTGGCCACATCCGCCGAGACGGCCAGTGCCGCCGGACCAGCCACGGCCGGACTAACCCGGCCGTGGCGGGACGGCCGCGGCGTCGGCGGGACCGGTGCCGGCGAGCACCGGCTGGGACGGCAGCCCCAGCGTGCCCTCGACAGTGCCGATGAACTGGTCGACCTGACGGATCAGGTCGTCGGCCTCCCGCCGGCCCACCACGTTCAGGCCGGCCTCGGCGGCCGCCCGCCGGCCGGCGCCCGCCGCGAAGAAGTCCGCCCATTCGGCGAGCTCTGGAGCCACCCGCACGAGCAGGCACCAGGCGCTGACCGGTCGGCCGCGGCGGCCCGGCCGGGGCCGCGCCCGGTCCGCCAGCACGGCGGCGGCGGCCCGCAGGGCGGCGAGATGGGCCAGGGCGTACCGCTCCCCGGCCCGGGGGGCGTACTCCGCCTCTCCGAGACCGCGCCGGGCGGCGGCGAGCAGCTCGTCCCGGGAGCGGCGGGGTAGCCCCGCGGCGGGCAGCAGGGCCCGCCCGGGCGGCCCGCTGGATGCTCCCCGCCCGGTCGACGTACCCTCCGCCCCGACGGCTCCCTCCGTGGGGCCCGCGCCGCTGGCAGATCGGCTCACGACGGCCATGACACCCTCCCGGCGTCGAACACAGGTTCGAACACCTGGAAGGTAGCCCCCTCCCGGCCGGCCCGTCAAACACCCAGGTCCTGGGCAGGCGGGCGAGCCTGCCCGCCGGCGGTGCACTCGAGCAGGCGCAGGAACCAGGCCAGCACGAGCAGCGCCACCACAT
>NZ_JANEZT010000705.1 GCF_025403405.1 Frankia tisae | reverse complement strand
CCGCCCGCCTGGTGAGGCACTCCCCACCGTTCGCCACGCCCCCTTGGCCACTGCGGCTGTGCAACGTTCCGGCGCGCTCGCCACGCTTGCGGGCACCGCCCCCGACATAATTGATCATGAAGTCGGGTAGCCAGGGGGAGTTTCACTCCGGACGATCACCGTCACGATTAATGCCCTCAGGCGTGTTCGTGGCACACGTTCCGCGAGACCGCGCCGCGGCTCCGGCCGCAGTCCCAGAGCCGACAGCGCGACCGATCCCTTCACCACCTCCGCGGAGCCAGCCGCCGTCCTGCCGCCCGGGAGACCACGCCCGGCGACGACGCGTAGGCACATCGGGCTAACGCCGGGTCGGCGACAGCCAAGCAAGATCGATCATCGCCGGGAAGGGCACGACGACATCCAGGGGCACGACGACATCCGGATGCCCGTGACCTCACTCGCACGGTCGGCCCCGTTTTGCGGGTCGCCGGCATCAGGTGTCGTGGTCGCCGGGCCTGACGGGCTGCCCGGGGATCTTCGGGCGTTGGGCCGCTCTCATCGGGGGCCGTCGCCGTTCATGGCCTGCGACAGCAACCGGCACCGAGGTACCGCGGCTGGACCTGGCCGTGGGTCCGGTTGCCTGGCGGGAATCGTCGACCCGATAGATGGTTCCCGTGTCGCCTCCGCTCACAGCGTACGAACATATGTTCGACATCCGGCAGGTGTTGTTCTACCGTTGACTCATGGTTTACGGCGAGAACTCCGGCGACGATCCGGATCCACCGGCACGGCTGGCGGTGATCGTCGAGCAGGTCGACGGGCTGCTGGCCGCGGACATGTGGCAGCTGTCCGACGGCGAGTTGGACGGGCTGATCGAAGGGATATGCCGGCTGACCGGCCGGGTCGCGGCCGTACGGGGCCAGCTGTTCGTGGAGGCCCAGGACCGCGGCTTCGCCGTCCACCAGGGCGCCACCGATCTCGCCGCCTGGCTGCGGGAACGGCTGCGGCTGACCACCCGGGAAGCCCGCCGGCACGTCACCCTCGCCCGCGACACCACCGTCTGCACCGCGACCGGGGCGGCCCTCGCCAGCGGGGAGATCACCGCCGAACAGCTCACAGTTCGGTTGAGGCACCACCGTTCGATCATGACGCCCACCGGGGTGGAGGACCCAGCAGCCGCCGGAGATCTGCTTTCTGCCGGTCGGTCAGCCGCGGGGCCCGCGCGAGGAGCCGCGCCACATGATCCTCAACGC
>NZ_JANEZT010000704.1 GCF_025403405.1 Frankia tisae | reverse complement strand
TCGTCGGCAGCGTCAGATGGGTATAAGAGACAGCCCGTAAATCACCCCACCGCCTACGCGACCGATCGGTTGCTTCCCGTCAGAAAAGTGATCTGGCTGACATGGCTAACTGTTCCTACTAGGTTCACGGCCTGGGGGAGTTCGGGTAGCAGTGGTGCGTGGCGAACAGGAGCGGACGATGAGCAGACCGTTCGAGGGCGTGAACGTCGTCGAGATCGCCGGCTGGACGTTCGTGCCCGCCGCGGGCGCGATCCTCGCCGACCTCGGCGCCGACGTCGTCAAGGTCGAACCGCCCACCGGCGACCCGCAGCGGCTGCTGCGCAACCTGCTCAACCAGGACGACAGCGGTCCCAACCCGTTCCTGGAGATCCCCAACCACGGCAAGCGCAGCGTCACCCTCGACCTGACCACACCCGCCGGCCGCGCGGTGCTGTTACGCCTGGTCGCCGACGCCGACGTGTTCCTCACCAGCTACCTGCCGGCGTTACGCGCCCGCCTCGGCATCGACGTCGACGACCTGCGGGCGGTCAACCCCCGGCTGGTCTACGTGCGCGGCAGCGGCTGGGGCAGCCGCGGCCCGATGGTCAACACGGGCGGCTACGACTCGGCGGCGGCCTGGTGCAGCTCGGGGACCCTGCACAAGCTCACCGGCGCCGACGACGACGATCCGGTCGCCCAGCCGGCCGCCTTCTATGACCTGCAGGGCAGCAACACGATCGCCGGCGCCGTCGCGATGGCCCTCTACCGCCGGGAGCGGACGGGACAGACCGCCGTCGTCGACGTCTCCCTGCTCAACACCGGCATGTGGGCGCTGGGCCCGGACATCGCCGCCGCGCCGTTCACCGGAGAGGTGCCGCGGGCCGACCGCCGCGCCCCGGGAAACCCGATCGCCAACTACTACCGGACCAAGGACGGCCGCTGGATCAACCTGGTCTGTCTGCAGGCCGACCGGTTCTGGGACGAGCTGTGCCTGGTCCTCGACCGCCCCGAGCTCGTCGCCGACCCCCGTTTCCTCGACGCCGCCGCCCGCCACACCCACAACCGCGCCTGCGTCGAGGTGCTCGACGGCATCTTCGCCGAGCGCACCCTCGACGAGTGGCGCGAGATCCTCGCCGGCTTCTCCGGTGTGTGGGCGCCCGCGCTGACCCCCGCCGAGGTCCACGACCACATCCAGGTCCGGGAGAACGGCTACCTCTCCGAGCTGACCGCCGAGGACGGCACGCCGTTCCGGGT
>NZ_JANEZT010000703.1 GCF_025403405.1 Frankia tisae | reverse complement strand
CGCTCCGCAACCGCCGCCACGGCCAACGGCCACTCGACCTCGGACGCCAGCGACACGCCGCCCCGCCTCGGACCGGTTCTCCTCCCCCCACAACCCGCTGCCACGACCACGACGGCTTGACACGGTCATTCGAATTCCGCGGAACACCCGCCACGGTCCCCGCGCCTGCACGGTTATTCGCCCGGGACCCGGGTCGAGGCCCGGCCGTCTGGTTACCTAAGGTGACGGGAGAGTGGCGACGAGCGAGGGGGTGGGAGGTGAGATCCCTCCCGGCTACCCGGCACCATGATCGTCGGACTCTGGCGGTGGGGCGCGGCTCCGCGCAGCCTCGGGCGGCTCAGAGTAGGACGCCGACCCGGTCGCCTTCGAGGATGGCGGCGTGCGCGCGCCGTGGGGCCAGGCAGTCACCGATTCGGTGTAGCTCGAACGGGGCATCCGCCCGCAGCGTGGACCACAGCGCGTCCTCCGCCCGGGGGGGTTCGGTGTGCACGACCCAGTCCGCCGTGTGGTGACGCACCGCCCCGGTGGGATGGTGCGTCACGTTCACCGTCAGCCCGCCGGCGTTGCCGGTCTGCCCGCGGCCACCTGGCGCACCGGACGGTTCGAAGCCCGTCACGACGAGGTCGCCGTCCTGCCGGATGCCCAGGTCGGCCGCGCGCCGGTTCCACCGCTCCAGATCCAGGGTGAGACCGAGATCCTGGCCGACGATCATCGCGTCACTGATCACCGTCACGTCGGCGCCGCGGGCGGCGAGTAGTTCCGCCACCGAGGGGGCCTGATGGAAGCCGGTGGCGTCCACCACGAGCACCCGCCCGTGCGGGCGGGCCGCGCCGCTGAGAACCTCCCGCACACCGACGATCCGCGGATCGTCCCCCGCCCAGCCGGGCCGGACCGGCCGGGCCCCGGTGGCCAGGACGACGGCGTCGGGTTCGGCGGCGCGCAGCAGGTCGGTGTCGGCGACGGTTCCCAGCAGCACCTCGACGCCGAGCCCGCCCAGGCGGGCGGCGAGGTCGTCGACCACTGCGCGTAGCCCGCCCCGGCCCGGCAGCCGCGAGGCGAGCAGCACCTGGCCGCCGAGCCGGCCGCCACGCTCGACGACGGTGACACGATGGCCGCGTCCGGCCGCGATGACGGCGGCTCGCAGGCCACCTGGGCCGCCCCCCACGACGCACACCCGCCGCCCGCGTCGGCGCGGCGGTGCCAGCGTCACCGCCTCCCGGCCCGCCCTTGGGTTGACCAGGCA
>NZ_JANEZT010000702.1 GCF_025403405.1 Frankia tisae | reverse complement strand
GAGACAGCCCCCAGCCCGAGCGCCCGCGCCGGGTACTGCTTCTCCACCGTCGGCCGCGACCGGCCGCGTCATCGCGACCCCCTCGTCGGCTCGCCGTGGCGCGTGAGCCCCGGCACCGCGCCCCACCCCACCGCCTGCCGCCGCGGCGCGGACAGCAGATCACCGCCCATCCGCGACGGAAAACCGCGGCCGTCGTCCTCCGAGCCACACTCATCAGCAATGCACAGCAGAAACGAGCAGCGCAACAAGACCGCGAGAAGGATCACAAGAAGGACCGCATCCATCGCACCAACTCCGATCCGGCAGAAAAGAAAGAACCCTGGGTGGCATAAGCAGGGCCCCCGAGGGGAACGGGGACCATGCCGGATCACCAAAAATGGCCGGCGTCGACGCGGAAGGCAACCATCACGCCCCATTGGTGATCCGTTGCTATGACGTTCCGTAGCCAGATGTGTCGCAGCCTGGATCAACCAGCCGGGTTTCCCGTTCCCGGGTCGCCAAAAATTCCTGTCAATCAGGATATTTCACCTAGATCACCTCAAGCCGGATTACTCTGTGCAAGAAATGTGATTCGCGACACACAGTGGGGCTTTACTTGCACGAAACATTCATGTGGACGAGATCAACGAGTCAGCCAGCCGGATACTTTCGATAAGCAATCTGCCACCGAGAGTGGCACACACCGGGCAGCCGGGATGCTTTTTAGGTGACTTGACCGATTTGCTGGCAGTAGACGCAGGTCAGCTCCGAGCGGCAGGCAGGACCTCCGCACACTGAGCGGACCCCGCCGGAGCCCTCTCCGAGCCCCCCTCATCCGTCCACGGCTCACCCAAACGGCGACTGATCGTCATGGGCAGCGGAGACTTCTTTCTCCGGATCGGATGACAACCGGGCCCCGGTTCTGGCACAGTCCAGCCCGGACCCGAGCGCAACCGGGCCCACCAACATCACCGACTCGGCGCGGCGCGGCGCGCCGAGTTCGAGCGCGCCTCTTTCCTCATCATCGGGGTCTTCTCCCCAGCCCCTGGCCGACGCATTCCCAGGGTCCCTGGGAATGGTCGCCACCCGCGGAGAAAAGGCCGAAGAAAATGTTCCACATCACGGGGGGTGAATCGCCATGAGTCGCCATCGTCGGCTTCCTGAGCACGCTGGGCGGCATCGGATCGCCGAGCCGTCCGGCAGACACCGGACCATCACGGCGGACACCCAGATCCGGCGCACCGCCCGACGGCCGACCCCGCGGCCCTCGAT
>NZ_JANEZT010000701.1 GCF_025403405.1 Frankia tisae | reverse complement strand
CTGCGGGGCCACGCCTTCGCCGGGTCCAGACCGATCAGGACGTGCGCCGCGGCGAAGGCGAGAGCGGCCCGCATGCTGTCCATCCCTTCCCGGGGGCCGAGCGTCTGGTAGCCGCGGGCGGCGCTGAGCTGCCCGGCGGCCCCGCCGGTGGTCATGCCGATCCGGTCCCATCCGCTCCAGGCGAGGCTGGCCGCTCGTAGCCCGGATGCCTGCCGCTGGGTGTGTGCGAGCGCGTCGAGGAAGCTGTTGGCAGCGGAGTAGGCGCCCACCGTGGCCCCGCCGAAGTACCCGTTCAACGAGGAGAACGAGACGAAGACGGCGTCGGCGCGGTGCTCGACGAGCCGGTGCAGGGCCAGGGCGCCGAGCACCTTAGCGGCGATGGCCGCGTCGAACTGCGCCGGCGTGTACTCGGCGAGGGGCCGCTGCTCGAACGATCCGGCCAGGTGAACGACCCCGGCGAGCTCAGCGCCGAGCTCGCGCTCGGCGGTTGCCACCGCTCGGCGCAGCCCGTCGCCATCCCGGACGTCGAGGCAGGCGTACCGCACCGGACCGAGCCGGGCCAGCTCGCGCAGCACACTGCGGCGGGCGTCCGCCCGGGCGTCGTCGGCCTGGTCCCGCTCAGGTGTGCCCGCCGCGTCGGGCGACGGTGCCCACGGCCCCGGGGCTCGCCCGACGATCAGCAGCCGGGCGCCGACCTCCGCGAGCAGGTGGCGCGATACCAGCGCGCCGAGCCCCCCGGCACCTCCGCTGACCAGGTACAGCCGGTCGGGACGGAACACCGCGCGGGTCGGGGCCGCGGCCGGCACGCTCAGGGCGCCGGTGAGGCGGCGGACGTGGCGGCGCCGATCGCGGTAGGCGACGACGGGTTCGTTCTGCGCGCTGTTGAGTTCGCCGACGAGCGCGTCCACCACCGGATCGAGGCTCGACGACACGTCCGCGTCGCCCGGGGTGTGGCTGATCCGGTCGAGGTCGACGTGGCGGACCCGCAGGTCCGGCCGTTCCCGCGCGAGTGAGCCGAGCAGGCCGGTGAGCAGGGCGCGTTCCGGCCGCGGTGCCGGGACGGAGCCGTCGGTCGCCTGCAGGGAGACCACCAGGAGGGTGGTCGGCTCGCGGTGTTCCGCGGCGCCGGGCGGCGCGGCCGGGGGCAGCGCGCGCAGCAGGTGCAGCAGGCTGTGCGGGCCGTCGCGCAGGGCGGCGTCGAGACGCCCGTCCGTGGGGCCGGTTCCGCCTGCGGGGCCGGTTCCGTCCGTGGGGATGGGGT
>NZ_JANEZT010000700.1 GCF_025403405.1 Frankia tisae | reverse complement strand
GTGTGTGGGGACGGGAGAGACACGGTGACAGCCGAGCGGACCACAGCCGAGCGGACCACAGCCGAGGGGACCACGGCGGAGGGGACCACGGCGGCGGACTACCGGCCGCGCCGGTCGGTGCTGTACATGCCGGGGGCGAACGAGCGGGCGTTGGAGAAGGCGAAGGGACTGCCGGCCGACGCGCTCATCCTCGACCTGGAGGATGCCGTCGCCCCGGCGGCCAAGCAGGAGGCCCGCGAGCGGGTCTGCGCGGCTGTCGCCGTCGGTGCCTACGGCCGGCGTGAGGTGGCAATTCGGATCAACGGCCGGGAGACCCCCTGGCACACCGACGATCTGCGCGCCGCCGCTCAGGCGGGACCGGACGCCGTCGTCGTGCCGAAGATCAGCTCGCCGGCGGACGTGCACGCCGTCGAGCGGGACCTGGCCGCCGCCGGGGCGCCGGAGCGCACCCTGATCTGGGCAATGGTCGAGACGCCGATCGCGATGCTGCGCGCCCTGGAGATCGCCCAGTCCTCACCGCGCCTGGCCGTGCTGGTCATGGGCACCAACGACCTGGCCAACGAGCTGCGCGCCGAGCATGTGCCCGGCCGGGCGCCGCTGCTGACCGGCCTGGGGCTGTGCCTGCTGGCGGCGCGGGCCAGCGGCAAGGCGATCCTCGACGGCGTCTACAACGACGTCCGCGACGCCGACGGTTTCGCCGCCGAGTGTCGGCAGGGCCGCGAGCTGGGCTTTGACGGCAAGACCCTGATCCATCCAGGCCAGGTCGGGCCCTGTAACCAGGCGTTCTCGCCGTCCGAGGAGCAGCTCGCCGAGGCCGCGGAGATCGTGCGGGCCTGGGCGGACGCGGCCGCCGCGGGCCGGGGCGTCGTCACCGTCAACGGTCGGATGATCGAGAACCTGCACGTCGACAACGCCCGCCGGCTGCTCGCCGTCGACGCCGCCATCGCCGAGCTCACCGCCGCCGGCTAGCCGCGAGCGGAGCTTGACCGGACGATGCCGGCGCAGTACGCCGCCGCGATGACCGATTTCTACCCCGACGGCTCGCTCAACGAGTCGCCCTGCTGCCCACGGTCGAGGCGTTGCTCGACCGCCCGTCGCGGGCCTACGTGCAGTGGCTTGACCTGCACGCTCCGAAGTTTTTTGCTCCCCGGTTGGCCTCGCAGGTCCGAGCGGAGCGGGATGGGTCGGGATAACCCGAAGGCGAGTGGAGGGCGTACCGGCTGGGAGTGCCGGGGGCGCGGCGGCAGGCTGGGGGTGTCCCCAGG
>NZ_JANEZT010000006.1 GCF_025403405.1 Frankia tisae | reverse complement strand
CCGCTCAGGCACTCAGGCACTCAGCCGGCCCCGGAGCTGGCCTCGGCGACGGCGGACGCCGGGCGCCGTGCCGGCGCGCCCGGCGTCCGCCAGAACTCCACCAGCGCGGCGACCAGCGCGTCCGGGGCATCGGCCGCCGGGTCGTGCCGGGCGCCCGGCAGCACCTCGTAGCGGGCCGCGAGCCGGCGGGCCATGTCGGCCTGCACGGCTGCCGGCCAACCGTCGTCACCGTCACCATGCGTGACCAGGACCGGCAGGCTCGCGCCGCGGGCAACCGCCGCCAGCTCCGCGACCCGGTCGGGGGTGTCGAGCAGATGCTGGGCGATCGCCACCAGGCAAGCCTGGTTGTGCGCGAAGAACCGCTGGCGCAGGAAATCGGCCGTCGGCGCCGGACGGGGCCGCTCCACCGCGTGCAGCGCCGCCCACACCGCGGCCGACCCGCCCCGCTCCAGGACCAGCCGGATCGTGCGCAACGCCGCCTGACGGCGCCCGACGATGCCGGCGGGTCCGGAGGACAGCAGGGTCAACGAGCGCATCCGGCCCGGGTCTGCGATGACCGCCGCGCGGGCGACGAGGCCGCCGAAGCTGTGCCCGACCAGATGTGCGGGCCCGGCTCCGAGCGCGTCGATCACGCGATGAACGTCGTCGGCAAACGCCTCCATGCTGTACGCGGCGATCTCGTCGGGGCCGGGCGACTCGTGCTGGCCCCGCAGGTCAAGCGCGGTCACGGCGAATCCCGCAGCGGCCAGCGCCGGCAGGATCGGCAGGAAGTCCTCCTTGCTTGCCGCATACCCGGGCAGCAGGAGGACCGCCGGGGCGACCTCCGGCCCGCAGCGCAACGCGGCGAGGCCGCCGAGATCGGTCCGCCACACACCTACCGGCAACTCAGCCGGACTCCCAACCACGTTGCGCGCCCCCCCGATTCCATACGGCAACCAGATACCCGACACCGTAGGGCGCGTCGTCATAGGTGAGCTCGCTGGACCAGACTTCGGCTGGCGTGTCGTCCCGAGTCGCGGCGAGTAGCGCACCGGCGAGCACCTGCCACGGGGCCCGGCCGGCGGCCAGCAGCTCGGTCGCCAGCGCCGGATCAAGGTCGAGCAGGGCGGCCGGATCGGGTCCGGCCAGGGCCGCCGCGGCGGCGGCGTCGAATGCCGCGGCGCGCTCGTCGAGCCCGCCCGGCGCCTTCAGCGTGCGCCGCGCCGACCCGTCGCCCATGACCAGCAGAGCGAGCCGCTCGCCCCGCCCCACCTGCGCGAGAAGGCGCTCACCGAGTCCGGCCGCCGCCCGCGGGGAGTGGCCGGCCGGCACCCCGAGCGCCGAGCGGTCTCCGGACCAGCCGGCGCTCGCCAGCAGCCAGGCACCTACGGTGAGCGACAGGGGCAACGCTGGCCCCACGGCGGCGGCAGACCCAGCGGCCGACGGCCCGAGCGGCACGCGCAGGTCCACCCCGAAGCCGGCAAGGGACCCCGCCGACTCGGGCCCGTAGCGCGTCTCGGCCGGCGCATCCCCGACCACCACGATGCGGTCCGGCTGCGTGGCGCACAGCCGCCGCACCGCATCCACCGCCGCGGCGCGGGCCTGGACCTGCTCGCCGCGGCCGACCTCGGGGACCAGCAGCGGCGGGTGCGGGCAGACGGCCGCGGCGACGAAGGTCACCGGCGACTCGGGCCCGCCGCCGGGCCCACCGACGGCATGCCGAGGGTGACGGCCTGCCGGGCCGCAGGCGCGTCGTTGCCGGCGGGGGCGACGGGGGCGGCTCGACCGAGCTCCCAGGCGTCACCCGCGCGGGTACGGCGGTAGGACAGCAGCGGGCCGTCGGCGGTGAGGTGGTGCGGCGCCGCCCGCGTCACCACAGTCTCGACCACGTCGCCGGGCCGCACCGCGGGCCCCGAACCGGCCGGATCGCCGCCAGGTGCGGGCTGGACACCCGAATCCACGCGGAAGTGCACGAGACGCCCGTCCCGCGCCCGGCCGGACAACCGACCGGTGGCGCCGTCCTTGCGACCCTCGCCCTCGGCGACGAGGAGCTCGACCCGCCGACCGACCAGTTCCCGGTTCTGCGCCCAGGAGACCTCGTCCTGCAGCGCGACCAGCCGGGCGTACCGCTCGGCCACCGTGGCCCGGTCGATCTGGCCGTCCATCGTCGCCGCCGGAGTACCCGGGCGCGGGGAGTACTGGAAGGTGAACGCCCCCGAGAAGCGAGCCTGGCGCACGACGTCGAGGGTGTCGGCGAAGTCCGCCTCGGTCTCACCGGGGAATCCGACGATGATGTCGGTGGTGATGGCCGCGTCGGGCATCGCCGCCCGCACCCGTTCGACGATGCCGAGGTACCGGTCCCGGCGGTAGGAGCGGCGCATCCGGCGCAGCACCTCGTCCGAACCGGACTGCAGGGGCATGTGCAACTGATGGCAGACGTTGGCGGTGGCGGCCATCGCCTCAATGACGTCGTCGGTGAAGTCCCGCGGATGGGGCGAGGTGAAGCGCACCCGCTCCAGGCCGTCGACTCGGCCGCAGGCGACGAGCAGTTTGGCGAACGCGCCCGGATCCCCCAGCGAACGGCCGTAGGAATTCACGTTCTGCCCCAGCAGGGTGATCTCCAACGCCCCCTCGCCGACGAGCGCCTCGACCTCGGCGAGCACGTCACCGGGTCGGCGGTCGCGCTCGCGGCCGCGCAGGCTGGGCACGATGCAGAAGGTGCAGGTGTTGTCGCAGCCCACGCTGATGCTGACCCAGGCCGAGTGGTGGCTGGCCCGCCGCGTCGGCAGCGAGCTCGGGAACACCTCGAGCGCCTCGGCGATCTCCAGCTGGGCCGAGGCGTTGTGCCGGGCCCGTTCCAGCAGCACCGGCAGGCGATGCAGATTGTTGGTGCCGAACACGACGTCGACCCAGGGAGCGCGATCGAGGATCGTCGCGCGATCCTTTTGCGCCAGGCAGCCGCCGACGGCGATCTGCATCCCCGGATGGCCCTTCTTCACCGGGACGAGCTGGCCGAGATTGCCGTACAGCCGGTTGTCGGCGTTTTCCCGCACCGCACAGGTGTTGAACACCACGACATCGGCCTCGCTGCCGGGGGCGGCGGGGACGTAGCCGGCGGACTCGAGCAGTCCGGAGAGCCGTTCGGAGTCGTGGACGTTCATCTGGCATCCGAACGTGCGTACCTCGTAGCTGCGGCCCTTCACATCGACCAGCCTACGGCGCGTCGGTCGCGGCCCATCCGGCGACCGCCGGCCGCGACCGATACACGGCTCCCGATCGGGGCCGTGACCAGGGAAGACGATGGTCGAGACGCGGACACACAGAGGTCACAGCCGGCGAGACGGCGGCCGGCGGCCGAGCAGTGCGTGTGCGGACGGGCGGGGGTGGGCGCCCGGGCGACGCCCCGCTGCGCCGGCCACCGGCACCCACCGGGGCACCGGCAGGGGTACCCGCCCGGAAAATGTCAAGAAATATACAGATTCGCGGACTCCCGATCCCGGTCGCGTATCATCCGCGGATGCCGCCCTAACGGTCCGGAAACGGAGCGCGGCGGCCGTCCACCTGTCAGACCGACGACTGATCCGCGCGCCTGGCCCGCCCATCCGGGACCTGCCGGGATGCTCGGCCCAACACCACACCGTTCTGCCATTGTGTCGGGAGGTCGATGTGCCCCTGGTGACCCTGGAACGCGTCGGGAAATCCTTCGGCGACAACCGAGTACTGAGCGACGTCGACCTGACCGTCGAGGCAGGGGAGGTCGTGGTCGTCATCGGCCCCTCCGGGTCCGGAAAGTCGACGCTGTGCCGTTGCATCAACCGGTTGGAGACGATCGACGAGGGCCGCATCCTGTTCGAGGGCAACCCACTGCCCGCGGAGGGACGTGAACTCGCCCGGATGCGTTCTCGGGTGGGAATGGTTTTCCAGTCGTTCAATCTGTTCGCCCACCGCACGATTCTCGACAACGTGACGCTCGGGCCGACGAAAGTGCTCGGGCAGAAGCGGGGTCCCGCCGAGGCCCGCGCCCGCGAGCTGCTGGCCAGGGTCGGCATCGCGGACAAGGCCGACCGGCTGCCCCGCCAGCTCTCCGGCGGCCAGCAGCAGCGCGCCGCCATCGCCCGGGCGCTGGCCATGGATCCGGTGCTGATGCTTTTCGACGAGCCGACCTCGGCCCTGGATCCCGAGATGATCTCCGAGGTGCTCGACGTCATGCGCTCCCTGGCCGCGAGCGGGATGACCATGATCGTGGTCACCCATGAGATGGGCTTCGCCCGCTCCGCCGCGGACCGCGTCGCCTTCATGGCCGACGGCCGCATTCTCGAGATCGCTCCACCCGACGAGTTCTTCGGCGCGCCGAAATCCGAACGGGCCAGGGACTTCCTGGCCAGGATCCTGCAGCACTGATCGGGCACCGCGCGGGTGCGCCCCCCTTGCACCCGCGCGGGCGCCGGGCGAGAGCCATGCCGCAGGCAGCACCGGGACACCGCATTCGACATCAGAGCCCGATCCGGACCCCGCGGTCCGGATCACCGCGAGAGGATTCGGTCATGCGTACACCGTTTATTCGGGGCCGGCGGCCAACCGCCGAACATCTTCCCGGGGACCTCGGGGACCCCGGGGACCCCGGGGACCCCGGGCAGCCGGTCGGGGGCTCACCCCGGCGCTTCGGCGGCCCCGGCCCCGGCCGCGCCCGGCGGCAGCGCGGCGGCGCGTTGCTGCTCGGCGTCGCGATGGTCGCCACCGTCGGCCTGACCGCCTGCGGCAGCGACGACGACGGCGGGGACACGGCCACCCCGAACGCCGCGGCGAGCTTCGCCCCCGGTACCACGATGGCCAAGCTCCACGACGCCGGAAAGATCACCATCGGGACCAAGTTCGACCAGAACCTGTTCGGCCTGAAGAACCTCAGCGGCAAGCCCGAGGGCTTCGACGTCGAGATCGCGGAGATCGTCACCGACGCGCTCGGGATCCCCCGGGACAAGGTGAACTTCGTGGAGACGGTGTCGGCCAACCGCGAGCCGTTCATCCAGCAGGGCCGGGTCAACATGGTCGTCGCCACATACACGATCAACGACAAGCGCAAGAAGGTCGTCGACTTCGCCGGGCCGTACTACGTCGCCGGCCAGTCGATCATGGTGGCGAAGAACAACACCGACATCACCGGCAAGGACTCCCTCGCCGGCAAGAAGGTGTGCTCGGTCAGCGGCTCCACCCCGGCGGAGAACATCCGCAAGGTGGCGCCCGCCGCCCAGCTGGTCCTGTTCGACGTGTACAGCAAGTGCGCCGACGCGTTGAAGAACAAGCAGGTGGACGCGGTCACCACCGACAACGTGATCCTCCTCGGCCTCATCGACAAGGACCCGGACGCCTTCAAGCTCGTGGGCGGCACCTTCACCAAGGAGCCGTACGGCATCGGGATCAAGAAGGGCGACACCGCCTTCCGGACCTTCATCAACGACACGCTGGAGGCCTCCTACAAGGACGGCCGTTGGGCGAAGGCGTTCAGCTCGACCGTCGGCAAGGTCGAGCCGACCACGCCGACCCCGCCTCCCGTCGACCGGTACACCTCCTGATCCACGTGAGCACGCGGGTCCGCACCCGCTGACGCGGCGGGGGCTCGGGGCGGCCACCGGCCAGCCCCAGCGCCGTCCCGGCCCTCGCCGCCGTCGTGCCGCCGCACCGCATCGGGCGTTCCACCGCACGAGGGAGCATCGCGATCGACGCCGTCTTCGACAACCTCGACATCTTCGCCGAGGGATTCCGCCGCACGGTGGGTCTGAGCCTGTTCGCCGCGATCGCGGCGCTGATCCTCGGCACCGCGCTCGCGGCGATGCGGGTCTCCCCGGTGCCCCCACTGCGCTGGTTCGGCACCGCCTACGTGGAGATCGTCCGCAACACCCCGTTGACCGTGGTGTTCTTCTTCGTCGTGTTCGTCCTGCCACAGGTCGACATCAGGTTCTCCTACTTCACCTTCGCGGTGGTCGCCTTGTCGATCTACCACGGGGCACTGGTCTGCGAGGCGGTCCGCTCCGGCATCAACGGGGTCGATCTCGGTCAGGCCGAGGCCGCCCGCGCACTCGGCCTGACCTTCACCCAGACGCTGCGGATGATCGTGCTGCCGCAGGCGTTCCGCAACGTGCTCCAGCCCCTCGGCAGCGTGATCAGCGCGCTGATCCGCAACACCTCGATCGCCGCGGCGTTCGGCGTCCAGGAGCTGACCGGGGTGGTGCAGCGGCTGACGACGGCCAACCCGGACTCGGTCATCGCCGTGCTGCTCGGCGGTGTCGTCGCCTACCTGATCCTCACCCTGGCGCTGGCGGGCGCGCTGGCCCTGACCGAACGACGAGTGGCGAGCGCACGATGAGCGGCACACCGATCGTCCTGGCGGATCCGCCCGGTCCCCGGGGCCGGCGGCGCATCCTGATCTCCAGCATCCTCGCGCTCGTCGTCCTCGCCGGCCTGGTCACGCTGGCGCTGCTGCGACTGGCGGACAAAGGCCAGCTCGACGGCGAGCTGTGGAGCGTGTTCGTCGACCAGCCCGACCTGCGAACCCTGCTGTGGAACGGCCTGCTCGACACGCTGCGCGCAGCGCTGACGGCGATGGTGTTCGCCGCGGCCCTGGGCATCGCGCTGGCGTTGGCGCGAACGTCGCGGCAATGGGCCGTGCGCATCCCGGCCACCGCTGTGGTCGAGTTGTTCCGTAGCTTGCCGGTGCTCATGCTGATCCTGTTCGCCTACCTGGGCCTGCCGGCGCTCGGTTGGCAGCTGTCGGCCTTCTGGGCCCTGGTCCTCGGCCTGACCGCCTACAACGGGGCAGTGATCAGCGAGATCTTCCGGGCGGGAATCGCCTCGATCGACCGGGGGCAGACCGAGGCCGCCAGTGCGCTCGGGCTGCGGCCGCTGCAGATCTTCCGACTCATCCAGTTCCCGCAGGCGGTCCGGCGGATGAGCCCGACGCTGATCAGCCAGCTCGTGACCCTGCTCAAGGACACCTCCCTCGGTTTCGTCATCGCCTACAGCGAGCTGCTGCGCTCCGGGCGCGGCGCCGTGGAGTTCCTCGGCAGCCGATATGCCCTGCCGATCTACACGGCGATCGCCGCGATCTACATCGTGACCAACGGCCTGCTGTCGGCGCTGGCCCGCTGGCTCGATCGCCGGCAGAGCCGCCGGCTCGGCGGGCGGCACGCGGAGCTGCCGATGGATGCCGCGGCTGCGACGGCTGCGCTGCCCGAGCCGAGTGGGCCGGACAGCGCCCGGACCTGAACCGCCGGGCTGGCCGGGCTGGTCAGCGGGCCGTGCCCACCGCCCGGGTCTCGCGGACCACGGTCACTCGGATCTGACCCGGGTAGGTCAGCTCGTCCTCGATCTGCCTGGCGACGTCGCGGGCGAGCAGGTGAGCGGCGACGTCGTCGACCTCCTCGGGGATGACCATGACCCGCACCTCCCGCCCGGCCTGCATCGCGAACACCCGGTCGACCCCCGGGCGGTCACCGGCGATCTGCTCGATCCGTTCGAGCCGCTTCACATACGACTCCAGACTGTTGCGGCGGGCCCCCGGCCGGCCGCCGGAAATCTGGTCGGCCGCCTGGGTCAGCACGGCGCACAACGAGCGGGGCGCGACCTCGTTGTGGTGGGCCTCGATTGCGTGCACGACCTCCTCGTCCTCCCCGTAACGACGGGCCATATCCGCACCGATGAGCGCATGGGAACCCTCGACCTCGTGCGTGAGCGCCTTGCCGAGATCGTGCAGCAGGGCGGCGCGTTTCGCCAGGGGCAGCGCCATCCGCAGCTCCGCGGCCATGATCCCGGCGAGGTGCGCGCTCTCGATGAGGTGCGCGAGCACGTTCTGGCCGTAGCTGGTGCGGTAACGCAGCCGACCGAGCAGGGTGACCAGCTCGGGGTGCATCTCGGAGATCCCGGTCTCGAGCAGCGCGTCCTCGCCTGCGCGCACGCACCGCTCCTCCACCTCCACCTGGGCCCGCGCGTACTCCTCCTCGATGCGATGCGGGTGGATGCGCCCGTCGGACACCAGCGCCGCCAACGTTATCCGGCCGATCTCCCTGCGCACCGGGTCGAAACAGCTCAGCAGGACCGCCTCGGGGGTGTCGTCGATCAGCACGTTCACCCCGGTCACGGACTCGAACGTGCGGATGTTGCGCCCCTCGCGGCCGATGATCCGGCCCTTCATCTCATCGCCCGGCAGGTGCAGCACGGTGACGACGGACTCGGCGGTCTGCTCCGAGGCGACCCGCTGGATGGCCGTGGTCACGATCCGGCGGGCGCGTTCCTCTCCTTCCTCCTCGGCCTGCGACTCGATCGCGCGAACAAGCAGGGCGGCCTCGCGGCGGGCCTCGTGCTCGATGGTCGAGACCAGCTCCGCGCGGGCCTGCGCCGCGGTGAGCTCGGCGATCCGCTCCAGCGCCGCCTGCCGCGCGGCCTCCACGCCGGACGCCTCGATCGCCTTGCGGGCCAGCTCGTCCTCCCGGTCGAGCAGGTCCTGTTCACGTGCGGCGAGCCGACTGGCGTGTTCGTCCAGGCCGGCGGTGCGCTCCTCGACCCGCTGATCGCGGGCCGCCAGCGCCTCGTCCCGGCCGCGCAGTTCAGCCCGCCGGACCCGCAGCTCCTCCTCGAAGGAGGCCCGGGCCGAGGCGATCTCGGCCCGGGCAGCCTCCAGCTCGGCCCGGGCCACGTCACGCGCCGCCGCCTCCGCCCGGGACGCGTCGGCCGCGGCGTCAGCGACCGCCTGCTTGCGCAGCGAGGCGACCTCGTCGTCGCCACGACGGCGGATCTCCGCAGCCTCCCGCTCGCCGCGAGCCAGCCGTTCCGCCGCCTCACGTTCGGCGCGCGCGACAATCTGCGCGGCCTCCCGCTCGGCGGCCCGCAACGCCGACGCCACCTCCCGAGGCGCCGCCTCCTGCGACGCCACCTCCTGCCTCGGCGCCTCGGCGACGAGCGGAGCGTCGGCCCGGCCCGGCCCGGCGGGCGATCCGGTCGCCGGTGCAGACGCACCACCATCACCGTCGCCAGAGTCGGGATCCGGTGCGACGACGGCATCGCTCGGCACCCGCCCGGAGGGCGCGGAACCGGAACCCGCCCCCGTGGCGACCGGCGAGCCACCGACGGCCGTCACCGGGGCGGCGCCGGCTGGCTGAGCGCCGTCGGCGGCAGAGCGGACGGGGGGGAGCACCCGGACTGCGGGTTCCTCGTCCTCGTCGTCGAGCGGGTGCGCGTTGGCCGCGGCCGCGGTACCCGAGGAGCTCCGGGCTGCATGTATCGCGGTACCGTAATGCCGATCCCCCCGCCCCGTGCGCGCCAGCCACGCCACGGCGAGGATAAGCGCGATGAGCACGACGAGAACGACTGACAAGAGGATGACGAGAACGCCGTCCATCGCTGCTCCCACCGCTATCGTCGGATCCGCCCAGGCAGGCTGGATCGGAGCGGCGAAGGACCCACGACCCGGCGCGATCTACAGCCGTGGAGGGACAGCACGCGGACTCCATCATTACGATAAGGAGCCCACGGCGGCACGCTAGAGCAGACCATCAGCGGTGATGGCCCATCCCGGCATAGCGACTCGGGCACCCGCTCGCGGCGGCTGCCTCCTTGTGAAGTTGAACGAGCTATCGTCACCGCGTCGCCGCGGAGGATCCTGTCACCTTTCTGGGAGAATAAGTCGGGTTGCATTCTCCGGTCAAGAAATTCGTCACATTGACAACCGGCGAAAATCCCGCTACCGCTCACACGGAGGGGTCGAGATCCCCGCCGTCCCACGTCGTCGGCGGCGGCTCGCCGTCGTCGGTATTGGCGCTGGACTGCTCCCGTACGACGCGGATCGCGAGCGCGGGCGGGTAGCCCCGACGCATGAGCATGGCCAGCAGCCTCCGCGCCCGCGCCTGCTCGGGCAGCCGGTCCATCGATCGCAAGCGGCGCCGGACAAGATCCCGGGCTGTGGCCTCCTCGTCCTCCGCCGCGACGACGGCCGTGGCCGCCTCGACCATGGCTGGTTGAACCCCTCGCCGACGCAGTTCCGCGGCGAGCGCCTGCCGGCCCAACCCACGCTGGGACCGCGCCGAGGACACGAAGGCAGCGGCGAAGGCCGCATCGTCCACGAGCCCGACGGCGGCCAGCCGGTCGAGGACGGTCGCGGCCACGTCGTCGGCCACGCCTCGGCGGCGCAAGGTCGTGGCCAACTCGGCTCTGCTACGCGCCCGCGTCGCTAGCTGGCGCAGGCAGATCTCCCGTGCGACGACAACCGGATCCGTCGGCCGACCGGCACCAGGATCGCCCGAGGCGTCGGTGCCGGTGGCCGGACGGCGTTCGGCGTCGCGCCGACCGGCTTCCACCATCGGTTAGAGGTCGATGGGGACCGGTGCCACAACGTCGGATTCGACGCTGGGCAGGAGGCCGAGTTTTTCCTTGATCTTCTTCTCGATCTCGTTGGCCAGGTCGGGATTGTCCCGCAGGAACGACCGGGCGTTCTCCTTGCCCTGGCCGAGCTGGTCACCGTCGTAGGTGTACCAGGCACCGGACTTGCGGATGATGCCGTGTTCGACGCCCATGTCGATGAGGGAACCCTCGCGACTGATTCCGCCGCCGTAGACGATGTCGAATTCGGCGGTCCGGAACGGCGGGGCGACCTTGTTCTTCACCACCTTGACCCGGGTACGGTTACCCACGGCTTCCGCGCCGTCCTTGAGCGTCTCGATGCGGCGGACGTCGAGGCGCACCGACGCATAGAACTTCAGGGCCTTTCCACCGGTCGTGGTCTCCGGTGAACCGAACATGACGCCGATCTTCTCGCGCAGCTGGTTGATGAAAATCGCGGTCGTGCCGGAGTTCGCCAGCGCGCCCGTCATCTTGCGCAGGGCCTGCGACATCAGGCGGGCCTGGAGGCCGACGTGGCTGTCTCCCATCTCACCCTCGATCTCGGCCCGCGGCACCAGCGCCGCCACCGAGTCGATGACGATGATGTCCAGCGCGCCGGACCGCACGAGCATGTCCGCGATCTCGAGTGCCTGCTCACCGGTGTCCGGCTGGGAGACCAGCAGGTTGTCGACGTCGACGCCGAGCTTTCCCGCATACTCTGGATCAAGGGCGTGCTCGGCGTCGATGAACGCCGCGATGCCGCCGGCGGCCTGCGCGTTGGCCACCGCGTGCAGGGCGACGGTCGTCTTCCCGGACGACTCCGGGCCATAGATCTCGATGACCCGGCCCCGCGGGAGCCCGCCGATGCCGAGCGCGACATCCAGCGCGATCGAGCCGGTGGGGATCACCTGGATCGGCGGCCGGGTCTCGTCCCCCAACCGCATGACCGATCCCTTACCGAACGCCTTGTCGATCTGCGCCAAGGCGTTATCCAACGCCTTCTCACGGTCAAGTCCTGCCGCCATTGGAGTCACTCCATGCTGAGGTCGTCGGTTCTTGGCCACGGGGGTGACGTTAGGCCGTGGGTCCGACAGTTTCGAGGGCCGGGGGCGATCTGTGGATAAGTGGCCGCATGGGGATAACTGTAGCCGAACAGGCGTTCGATGGCTCGGCGACACGCCGAATCGGCACGCTCAACGATCCCGAACGGGCACCCCGAACTCGTCGCACACGGCCCGCCAGACGGTCTTGACGTCGTCACCGCGGGACAGGGCCGCCTCGATCGTCGCGCCCCCGAGCCCGGCGAGCACATGATCGCGGGCAAATGACTCCGCGTAGGCCGAACCGAACCGTGTGTCCATCTTCGCCCAGAACTCGGTCAGCCGCACCTCACCAGTGTGCACCGCCCGAAGCGGACCTGGTCATTGGCTGCCGCACCCACCGATCCGCACCTCCGCGACTTCCACCAGAGCGAGATGTATGGGTTGTAACCACAGCAAGACAGACAGACTGAACGGCCCGGCGGACTGCGACCGCCGAAATCTGTCGGTGCCGCGTCGCAGACTGGACGACGTGCCCAGCCGCAGCCCCACCGACCAGCCGGATCCGCTCGCGCCGTTCTCCGCGCCGACGCGCAGCTGGTTCGGCGCGGCCTTCGCCGCGGCGACGCCCGCCCAGCGGGGGGCGTGGGAGGCGATCCGCGGGGGCGGAAACGCGCTGGTCGTCGCCCCGACGGGCTCCGGGAAGACGCTCGCCGCGTTCCTGTGGTCCCTCGACACCCTGGCCGGCTCGCAACCGCCGCCCGAGCCGACGCGCCGGTGCCGGGTGCTCTACATCAGCCCGCTCAAGGCGCTCGGCATCGACGTGGAGCGCAACCTGCGCGCCCCGCTGGCGGGAATCCGAGGCGCCGCGCAGCGCCTCGGCCTGCCCCAGCCCGAGATCACCGTGGGAGTCCGTTCGGGCGATACCCCGGCCGCCCAGCGCCGCGGCCTCGGGACCCACCCGCCCGACATTCTGATCACCACGCCGGAGTCACTGTTCCTCATACTGACCAGCGCGGCCCGCGAGGCGCTGCGTGGAGTCCGCACGGTGATCGTCGACGAGGTGCACGCCGTGGCCGGCAGCAAGCGCGGCGCCCACCTGGCGCTCAGCCTGGAGCGCCTCGACGCGCTGTTGGAAACGCCGGCGCAGCGGCTCGGCCTGTCGGCCACGGTGCGTCCGGTCGAGGAAGTCGCGCGCTTCCTCGGCGGGGCGGCCCCTGTGACGGTGGTCCGGCCGCCGGCGGCGAAGGCCCTCGAGATCACGGTCGTGGTCCCCGTGGAGGACATGACCCGGCTGGGCGAACCGCTCGCCGAGGCCCCGCCGGACGGTTCCGCGGCCGCCGCGCCGCCGCGTGCATCAATCTGGCCGGCGGTCGAGGAACGCGTGCTCGACCTGGTGCTGGCGCACTCGTCGACGATCGTGTTCGCCAACTCGCGGCGGCTCGCGGAGCGGCTGTGTGCCCGGCTGAACGAGCTCTACGCCGACCGGCTGGCCGCAGCCGCAGCCGCGGGATCGGAGCCGAGCCCGGTCGCGGCCGGTCTCGACAGCACCGACGCATTCCCGGCGCGGGTGGCCCCGGCCGCGACTATGGGCGCGGCCGGCCAGGGCGGCGGCACCGCCGGCTGGCCGGAGGTCGCTCGGGCCCACCACGGCAGTGTCAGCCGCGAGCAGCGGCTGCTCATCGAGGATGATCTCAAGGCTGGGCGGTTGCCTGCGGTCGTGGCGACCTCCAGCCTGGAGCTGGGCATCGACATGGGCGTGGTCGACCTCGTGATCCAGATCGGTTCGCCGCCAAGCGTCGCCGCCGGCATGCAGCGCGTCGGCCGCGCCGGCCACCAGGTCGACGCCACGAGCCTCGGCGTGGTCCTGCCGCAACATCGCGGGGACCTGCTTGAAAGCGCCGTTGTCGCCGAGCGGATGCGGACGGGGACGGGGACGATCGAGGAGGTGCACGCTCCGCGCAACCCGCTGGACGTGCTCGCCCAGCAGATCGTGGCGATGACGGCGATGGACGACTGGTCCGTCGACGACCTCGGCGTCCTGGTCCGCCGCGCCGCCTCCTTCGCATCCCTGCCGGCCTCGGTGCTGGAGGCCGTGCTCGACATGCTCGCCGGGCGCTATCCCTCCGACGCCTTCGCCGAGCTGCGTCCCCGCATCACCTGGGACCGGGCCACCGGCATCCTGCGCGGTCGACCCGGCGCGCAGCGGCTCGCGGTGACCAGCGGCGGGACGATCCCCGACCGGGGGATGTTCGGCGTGTTCGGCGTCGGGGAGAAGGCCAGCCGGGTCGGGGAGCTCGACGAGGAGATGGTCTACGAGTCCCGGGTCGGGGACGTGGTGCTGCTCGGCTCGTCCAGCTGGCGCATCGAGGAGATCACCGCGGACCGGGTGCTGGTCACCCCGGCGCCGGGCCGCCCCGGCCGGCTGCCCTTCTGGCACGGCGACGCCCCGGGCCGCCCCGCCGAGCTCGGTCGCGCGCTGGGTGCCTTCCTGCGCGAGGTCGGCCGGCTGACCTCGCCGGCTGCGGCCGAGCGGGTGCGGGCCGCCGGGCTCGACGACTGGGCCACCGCCAACCTGCTGCGCTACCTCGACGAGCAACGGGCTGCCGTCGGGCACCTAGGGGACGACCGCACGATCGTCGTCGAGCGGTTCCGTGACGAGCTCGGCGACTGGCGCCTCGCGGTGCACTCGCCGTTCGGCGCACCGGTCAACGCGCCCTGGGCGCTCGCGCTCGGGGCGCGGCTGCGGGAGCGATACGGCACCGAGGTGCAGATCATGCACACCGACGACGGCATCGTCGCCCGGATCCCGGACGCGGCGGAGGTACCGGGAGCGGACCTCGCGCTGTTCGAGCCGGACGAGATCGATGCGATCGTACGAGCCGAGATCGGCGGCAGCGCCCTGTTCGCCAGCCGCTTCCGGGAATGCGCCGGGCGGGCTCTGCTGCTGCCCCGGCGCACCCCTGGCCGGCGGACCCCGCTGTGGCAGCAGCGCCAGCGCAGCGCCCACCTGCTCACCGTCGCCGCCACGTTCAGCGATTTCCCGATCGTGCTGGAGACGATGCGGGAATGCCTGCAGGACGTGTTCGACACCCCGGCGCTGGTCGGGCTCATGCGCGAGGTGGCCACCAGGTCGCTACGGGTGGTCGAGGTGGAGACGCCGTCCCCGTCGCCGTTCGCCTCGTCGCTGCTGTTCGGCTACGTCGCCGCGTTCCTCTACAACGGCGACGTACCGCTGGCCGAACGCCGCGCCCAGGTGCTGTCGCTGGACAGCTCACTGCTCGCCGAGCTGCTCGGCGAGGCCGACCTGCGGGAACTGATCGATCCCGCCGCGCTGGCCCAGGTGACCGCCGAGCTCACCCGGCTCGCCCCGCAGCGGCACGCCCGCGATGCCGAGGGCGTCGCCGACCTGCTGCGCATCGTCGGTGACCTGACCACCGAGGAGGCCCTCGCCCGAGGCGCCACCTCGGCCTGGCTTGCCGAGCTCGAGCGAGATCGCCGGATCCTGCGGGTCCGCATCGCCGGGGAGGAACGCTGGGTGCCGATCGAGGACGCGGGGCGGCTGCGCGACGCCCTCGGGGTCCCCCTGCCGGTGGGGGTGCCCGAGGCGTTCACCCAGCCGGTGCGCGACCCACTGGGCGATCTGATCTCCCGGTACGCCCGCACCCACGGGCCGTTCGACGCCGAGGAGCCGGCCCGTCGCCTCGGTCTCGGCCCGGTCGTCGTCGTCGGGGTGCTCGAGACCCTGACCGCCGAGGGCCGGCTGGTGCGCGGCGAGCTGCACCCCGGGCGCACGGGCATGCAGTGGTGCGACGCCGGAGTGCTGCGCGCGCTGCGCCGGCGCAGCCTCGCCGCGGTGCGCCGGGAGGTCGAGGCCGTACCGACGCGGGCGCTCGGCGCGTTCCTTCCCGCCTGGCAGGGGGTGGCCAGCGGCCGGAGCCACGGGGTCGACGGCGTGCTGCGGGCCGTCGAACAACTGCAGGGCGCACTGATCCCGGCAAGTGCCTGGGAGCAGCTCGTCCTGCCGGCCCGGGTCACCGACTACTCCCCCGCGATGCTGGACGAGCTGTGCTCCGCCGGCGAGGTCCACTGGGCGGGCGCCGGCGGCCTGCCCGCCGGCGACGGCTGGCTGACCCTGGTCACCGCCGACGCCGCCGCCCTGCTGCTGCCCGCGGCCGACCTCGACGCCGCCGCCGGGCAGCCGCACGAAGCGATCCTCGACGCCCTCGCGGACGGCGCGGCGTTGTTCTTCCGGGCGCTGTCGGATCGGGTCGGCTCGCTCGACGACACCGCCCTCACCGCGGCCCTGTGGGATCTCGTCTGGGCGGGCCTGATCACCAACGACACCCTCGCGCCGCTACGCGTCCTGCTGGGCGCCACCGGTGGGACCGCCGGACCGGCGGCCAGGCGGCGGGCCCCGCGGCCGCGGCCCTCCCGGTACGGCCGGCCGGCGCTGCCCCGGCGGACCGGCCCCCCCACCGCGGCCGGCCGGTGGTCGCTGCTACCCGAGCGCGACGAGGACCCGACCCGCCGCGGCCACGCGCTCGCGGAGACCCTGCTCGATCGGCACGGCATCGTCACCCGAGGGGCGGTGACCGGCGAGCGCCCGGCCGGCGGTTTCGCCGCGGTCTACCGGGTGCTCAGCGCGTTCGAGGACGCGGGCCGGGCCCGACGCGGCTACTTCGTCGAGTCGCTGGGCGCCGCCCAGTTCGCCGTGCCCGGCGCGGTCGACCGGCTACGGGCGATCGCCACGGCGCAACGCGATGCGGCCCAGGCCCCCTCCTGGGCCCCGCAACCGAGTAGATCCGACCCGGGCATCTCCGCGGACGACCGGACGCCATGGGCGCAGGCGGATCCCGGCCAGCGCGGATCCGCGGGGGGCCGGGCCGGCGGGGGGCCCGCGGCCGTGGTCCTCGCCGCCACGGATCCGGCCAACCCCTTCGGTGCCGCGCTGGCGTGGCCGAACCGGCCGGGGGCCGGGACGGACGCGGCCGCCGGGCACCGGCCCGGCCGCAAGGCGGGTGCGCTGGTCGTCCTTGTCGACGGCGAGCTCGTCCTCTACGTGGAGCGAGGCGGGCGGTCCCTGCTGTCGTGGACGGCGGACGAACGCCTGACCGGGATCGCAGTGGGCGCGCTGGCCCGTGCGGTCGTGGACGGGCCACTCGGCCGGCTGACCGTGGAGAAGGCCGACGGGGAGCCGATCGCCGCGAGTGGGCTCGGCACCGCCCTCGAACGCGCCGGTTTCCATCCGACGCCCCGCGGCCTACGGCTGCGGGCTTGACCGACCAGATCGGGGCACGGCGGCCGGCGAGAGAGACCGGCCACGGATGCGGGGAGGGTGCGGGGATGCCCGAGGGCGACACCGTGTGGCGGGCGGCCCGGCGGATGGACGCCGCACTCGCCGGTGCGCGGCTGCTGAGCACCGATTTCCGGATGCCCCGGCTGGCCACGGCCGACCTGTCCGGGCAGCGGATCATCGCCGGCCTCGGCAACATCTGGCGTACCGAGGCGTGTTTTGTCACCGGGGTGTCACCCTGGACGCCCGTGGGCGACGTACCTGATCTGCCGGGACTCGTCCGACGAGCCCAAACGATGATCAAAGCCGGCGCCCACGGTGGGCATCAGGTGACGACCGGGTCACTGCGACCCGGGGAGGAGCACTGGGTCTATGGCCGGGCCGGGCGGCCCTGCCGGCGCACCACCTGGTGCCCCCGATGCCAGGCCGGACCGGCGGCTCCGGTGGGAACCGTCACCCGTCGCGGACATACGGACCGAGGCGCCGAGGCGCGCTCCGGCCGCGTCCACCGGCCTGCTGCCGGGGAAGGTGGTGCCTGAGGTGCGTAGTACACGCCCGATCCTGACGGGACCGTCAGTTCCGGGAAAAGCTGATCAACCGCGCCCGGCCACGAGTGAAGGCACCCTCGGCCGCCTTGAGGCTGATTTCCAGGTCCGCCGCCGCCTCACGAGTACTCATCCCGGCCGCCCGCGCCATGATCACCTGGCGCTCGCGGCCGCGCAGCGTACCGGCTCGGGCCAGCAGCCAGCGGGCCTCCGCCCGGTCGCAGACGGCGTCGTCCGGCGCCGGTTCCCACGGCTGCAGGTACCCGCGGACGACCGCCCGCTCCGCTCGCTGCCGGGCCCGGTGGTGGTCGACGCACAGGCGCAGCACGGTCGTCGTCAGGAACTGACCGACTCGGTTCGCGTCGAGGTCCCGGAAGCCCGCCGCACGGATGAACGCCTCGTGCACACAGTCCTCCGCGTCGGCCTTGCTCGGCAGCCGACGACGGGCGATGTGGATCAGCCGCTCCCGGTGGGGCAGCATCAGCGACCAACGCTGCTCGCTGTAGGGCCGGTCCAGCTCGGCCACGGACGTTGCGGTTGCGGTTGCCGCTGCAGGTGCGGATTCAACCGGGGGGAACTCCCCGGCAGGGCATGTCACGGTTAGTCCACCTCTGACTTGCTCGGACCGCGCCACCCCCCAGCGCGACCACGGCCGACCCGGTGCGCGCCAGCACCGGCAGAACCGCGATGCGCCTTGGTCTTCTGTGCCGCTAGGTGCCAACCAGCGGACTTTGGACAAGCCGGACATTACACATCCACTCCTGGGCAAGCCAGTCCCGACTGCTCCGTGCACGCGACGCGGCCGCCCAACATGCACGCACCGTGCGCACCACGGAGCCGGAACCGATCCTCCTACGCCGGAGCAACACCACCAAACGGTGGCAAAACACCGAGAAAGCCAAGAGAATGGCGTTCTCCAGCCCAACGGGCCGTATGCCTAATTGCCATTCGCTACAGACCGTATTCAGTGAACTGGCTGTAAACGTGGCGATCTACGACCCGAAAGTGCCACCCAGTCGAATAGCCGACACGTGGTCGGAGCCGCGCAGTTCGTACCGGCCCGAGCATGGGTGTCCCGCGGCGCGCACGACAGCGCGGCGGGGAGCCCGGCGGCTAGGAACCCGCGAGGTCCCGGAGGGCCGCCGCGTACCCGCGCAGCATCTCGGTGTCCTCGCGCAGTCTGATCAGACCGGGTGCCGACGACGACACGGTACCGACCGCCTCCCCCGCCGCAGCGAGCAGGTCATCGAAGACGGCAACCGACGTCGTCATCGTCGCGACCAGCGCCTCGGTGGTCCGCGCGAGTTCGGCCCGCCGCCCGGGGTGGGAGATCGCCCGGGCGGCCGCCTCGCAGGCGACGACTCTCGCCGCGCCGAGGCGCAGCCCGTCGACCAGGTCCGCCGCGCCGGCCGCGGTGGTCTGCAGGAGCGTTCGGGCCGGGCCCGGACCGAGGGAGCGGGTCATCGCCGCGAGCGCCGCAAGCGCCGCCTCCCCGCGGCGCAGCGGCTCGGCGGCCGCGGACCGGCGCAGCTCCCACGGGCTCGGCTCCGGGCTGCGGGGCAGAGGAAGACCGCCATCGACCCGCCGCAGCAGCCCCAGTTCCCGTCCGGCGAGGGCCGCCCGAGCGAGCGCCGCCCCGCCGGCCACGAGCCAGCCCCAGGAGTCGTATGCGACGGCGGCGACAGGCGTCAGCGCGGCGACCCCGGTCCAGATCGACGCGGTGGCCGTCTCCCGCCGCCGCGCCCAGCGCAACCCGCGCCCGGCCCGCCGCTCGGCGCGCAGCAGCGACCGACGCTCGACGTCGGCCCCGACCCAGGCCGGCAGGGCGGGCACGACCGCAGCCGCGGCATCCGCGGCCGCCCGAGCCGCGCCGGAGCGCCCGTCGAGCAGAGTGTGGAAGCGACCCCAACTCCAGCCGGTGGGACCGGTGGGACCGGTAGGGGAAGCCTGACCGTCGTCCTTCGACCAGTCCGTCACAGTGGGCTCCCCGCTCGGCTCACACCGCCGACCCACCGGGGGCGGTCGCGGGGCCGTCGGCACCCTGCCCACCCGCGGCGGGCGGCGGTGCGCCCCGGCCGCCAGCCTCGGGCGCCCGGTACTGCGAGCCGTCGGGCGACCCCTTGGCCAGCGACTGCCGCTGCGGGTCGGTCCCGGTGCCGAGCGCCGCCGGCGCCGCCCCACCACCCAACGCGGTGCCGGGACCGTCCCCGCCGAGATCCCCGCGCAGCTCGGCCAGCCGGGACAGGGCCCGGGCGTCCATGGTCGCTCGGCGGACCTCGACCATCCGCTCCTCCATCCCTTGCGAGGCGAGCTCGTGGCGCCCGAGCGCCACCGCGTAGCGGTGCTCGACCTTGTCGCGGATCTCGGCGAGCGACGGGGTGTCCCCGGGCGGAGCCAGCGACGACATACCCTCCACCGCCTGGGTCATCCGCTCCTGCATGGCAGCGTGCTCGATCTGGGTCAGCAGCCGGGCCCGCTCGGCGAGGTGGCGTTGCATCCGCGTCGTGTTGTCCTCGACCGCCGTGCGGGCCTGGGCCGCGGACGCCACCGCCTGGCGGTGCAGGTTCTTCAGGTCCTCAAGGGAGGTCTCCGCGGAGACGAGCTGGCTGGCGAACGCCTGCGCGGTTTCCTCGTAGCGGGCCGCGGAGACCGGGTCGCCCGAGGCCCGCGCGTTGTCGGCCAGCAGCAGCGAGGAGCGGGCCGACTCGGTCAGGCCGCCGACCTCCTCGGCCTGGCGGGCCAGCCGCATCTCAAGCTGACGCTGGTTTCCCACGACGAGGGCGGCCTGCTGCACGAGCGCCTCGTGCTGGCGGCGCGCCTCCTCGATGGCCTGGTCTATCTGCACCCGCGGGTCGGCCCGCTCGTCGAACTTGCGGTTCGCAGACGCAGACAGATACCGGGCAATCTTGCGGACGACATTCGCCATACCACGATCGTCGCACGACCAGGGCCCGGTGGTGACCCGGCGGGGATACCAATCCCGTCGGCCATCCGTCAGACGGGCGGCCGCAACGCCGTACGGCCCCGTCCCTCGCAGACCAGGCACGAACGGCACGCGGGCACGAAGCCGCCGCGCGCCGTGGCGAAGACGACCAGTTGTTCGCCCAGGCCGTTACACGCCTTGCAGACCTGGATCGGCGGGTGCGCCGGGACTGCGTCATCCTCCTCGGGTCGCGAGGCGGTGCTCACGTGATCTTCTCTCCCTGCGGGCCAGGCCCGGGAGCCACGCCCGGGGGGACGACGACCGACTCAAGCTGCGCCGTGAAAACTACCCGGGGAGAGTGCCAGACCGCCCCGCCCGCCGCCACCGGAGTCACCCGTTCGGGCCGATGGCCCCGGTGGCGGCCCCGACGGCGGACCCGGCTCAGACCATCGCCTGGAACATCCAGTGCTGTTCCTCCAGCTCACGTACAACGCCGATGATGAGGTCCTGGGTGACCGGGTCAGGCTGCTCGGTGATGTCCATCCGGGTGCGCATCCGGGTGACGACCCCGGCGAGCACATCGGTCATCAGCCGGATCACCTTCTCGTCGGCGAGGTAACCGACCTCCACCCCGTGCAGATGGGTGCCGCGAGCGACCGTCGACGCCTGGCCGTCCGGGTTGACCCCGATGGCCACGGCCCGCTCGGCGACAGCGTCCGCGAAGCGGCGGGCCAACTCCACGATCTCGTCGAGCTGACGGTGCACGCTGCGGAAGGTCCGGCCGATGACGTTCCAGTGCAGCTGCTTCGCGTACAGGGACAGATCGATCAGATCGACCAACGCCCCCTGCAACGCTTCGCCGGTGACGGATCGGGCTTCGTCGGACAGTGGGCTGCGGATCGCACTCATGCTCGTCCTCTCGGGTCGGAGCTGCTTGCGTTCCCTGGCGTGCCCCCGGATCGGGATCCGTATGCGGAGCTTCCGGCGCCGGCCCGGCCGTCGCCCCGCAGCGCGAGCGTGATGCACGCGCGGTTGGACCTGGAGCAGACGAGGCTGACACGCGCCATCGAGCAGGTACGGCAGGGAGAAGCTCAGGCTGCCCGATTCACAACCGTCGGGCGGGCCGGTACCACGACCGTGGCCCCGCCGACACCCGCGCCCACCGTCAACTCGGCGAGCTCGAGGTCCTCACTCACCTCGCGCAGCAGATCCGCGAGCCGGACTCCCAATGCCTCGCAGATGGCTGCGAGCAGCTCGGAGCTGGCTTCCTTCTGCCCACGCTCGACCTCGGACAGGTAGCCCAGCGACACCCTGGCCGCCGAGGACACCTCCCGAAGCGTGCGATGTTGATCTTGACGGCGGCGGCGCAACGCCTCGCCGATCATGCGTCGGAGCAGGACCATCGAGCCTCCTCCTTCGTCCGCGGGATGCGTTCACCGTATACCCACCACCGCGGCCATCGGGCCCTCGTTGATGGGACTGTAACTGTGTAAGCACCTCGGGTCCGGCGATTACTCCCGCGATTCGCCGGTGGCGTCATCACCGAAGGTAACGATCTTGCTGCTGGGCAGTCCCGCCAGGGTACGCCGCAGCAAGTCCAGCGCGGTCACCGCGGCGAAGGCACGCACCCGCGCCCGGTCCCCGGGGAGACGAACCGAACGGGTAGTCGTGCCGTCCGGGCCGGCGAGGCCCAGGTGGACCGTACCCGCCGGCTTGCCCTCCAGCTCCGCCGGACCGGCGACACCCGTGGTGGCCAGCCCATAGTCGGCGCCGAGGCGGGCACGCACCCCGGCCGCCATCGCCGCGGCGGTGTTCGCCGACACCGCCCCCTCGGCGGCGAGCAGGCCCTCGTCGACGCCGAGCACCGAAGCCTTGACGTCGGTCGCGTAGGACACCACGCCGCCGCGAAACACCACGCTCGCCCCGGGTACGTCGGTCAGCCGGCCGGCGAGCAGCCCACCGGTGATCGACTCGGCGACGGCAAGTGTGGCCGACCGGGCCCGCAGCAGCCCCAGTACCACGCTCTCCAGGGAGTCCTCGTCGCCGCCGTACACCCCGGCGCCGAGCGCCGCCCGCGCCGCCGCCTCCACCGGGGCGATCAGCGTCTCGGCCGCGGCCCGGTCGCGCGCCTGGGCGGTGATGCGAACCCGGGTCTGACCGCCGCTGGCCAGGAACGCGATCCGCGGGTTGCCGATCGGCGCCAGCCGATCGACCTCGCCCGCGAGCGCCTCGGCGACCGCCGACTCCCACATCCCCGCCGTGCGCAGCACCCGGTGCACGACCACGGCCGGCTGGCCCGCGCGGCGCAGGATGTCGGGCAGGACGCTGGCGGTGAACATGTCGTTCATCTCGAAGGGCACACCCGGCATGGCGTACACGACGCCCGCGCCGATCTCCATCCGCAGGCCCGGGGCGGTGCCCGGCCCGTTGGGCAGCGGCTGCGCCCCCCTGGGCAGGTCCGCCTGCCGGTAGTTCATCATCGGGACGTCGCGCCCGTCGAGCCGGCCCATTGCCTGGAACCGCCGGCGCAGCTCGGCCTCCAGGACGTCGTCGCGGCGCAGCTCGACGCCGGCCGCGGCGGCAATGCCCTCGCGGGTCAGATCGTCCTGGGTCGGCCCGAGACCGCCGGTCATGATGACGGCGTCGGCGCGGTCCAGCGCCACCCGGATCGCCGTGGCAATCACCTCGACGTCGTCACCGACCACCGTGGACGTCGCGACCGTCACCCCGACGTCGGCGAGCTGGCGGCCGAGCCACGCGGCGTTGCCGTTCACGATGTCGCCGTAGAGGAGCTCGTCCCCCACCGCCAGCAGCTCAGCGCGCATCTGTCAGCCCCTCGTCGTCGATGATGGCGGGCCCGCCCGCGGATTCGCCGGACGCGTCGCGCGCGGCCCGACGCCGCAGCGCGAGCGCCCGGTACACGTAGTCGATGCCGGTGACGACCGCGACCACCACCCCGGCGGCGAGGATCACCGCCCGGCTGGTCGCCGCGGCCCCCGCCAGCGGCAGCACGTAGAGCCCGATCGCCACGTTCAGCAGCAGCGTCTTGGCCTTGCCACCGCGACTGGCCGCGATCACCCCGAACCGGATCACCCACAACCGCAGCAGGGTCACCCCGACCTCGCGCAGCAGGACCGCCACCGTCACCGGCCACGGCAGCTCCCCGAGAACGGACAGCGAGATCAGTGCGGCGCCAGTCAGCGCCTTGTCGGCGATCGGGTCGACGAGGATGCCGAAGTCGGTGACGAGGTGCCAGTGCCGGGCGATGGACCCGTCGACCTGATCGGTGACCGCGGCGACGGCGTAGGCGACGAAGGCCGCATACCGCCATCCGTCGCTGTCGGGGCCGGCGAACAGCAGAACCACGAAGACCGGCACCAGGATCAGCCGGATGATCGTCAGCAGGTTGGCGACGTTGAGCACGGACACGCCCGGGAGCGCCTCCGGCCCGCCGGCACCGCCCGGGGCGCCGGCGCCGGGGGCCGTCACGTCCCTTCCGCGCCGCGCCGGCCCACCAGGACCGATGCCCGGGCCCCGGCGGGCGGCGACGAGGGCCGCCCGGCCTGGGGGCGGGCGCGGTCGAGCACAGCGGTGAACTCGGCGACCAGGTCGACCCCCTCGGTCGCGACGACCCGGGCCTCAATCAGGTCCCCCACCTCGACTCCGGGCACACCGCCCACACCGGGCCGGTCGGACGGCTCGCCCGCCGCGACCGGGCCGGGCAGCCGCACCACGCACGAGCCGTCCGCGTCGGGCTGCTGGTGGCCCGCGCACCCGGCGGCGAGCCCGTCGGTGACCTCCTCGACGAGAACCTGCACCCGGCTGCCGATGCGCTCCTGCGCCCGGGCGGCGGTGAGCTGTTCCACGAGATCGGTGATCTGCACCCGGCGTCGCTCGATCTCCTCCTCGGCGATCTTGCCCGGCAGCGCGACCGCCTCGGTGCCCTCCTCATCCGAATAGCCGAACACGCCGACCGCGTCGAGCTCGGCGGCCTCGAGGAAGTCGGCCAGGATGTCGACGTCCGCCTCGGTCTCGCCGGGGAAGCCGACGATCACGTTCGACCGGGCGCCGAGGCCGGGAAGCAGGTGGCGACCGCGGCCCAACAGGTCGAGGAAGTGCTCGGAGCCGCCGAACCGCCGCATCCGGCGCAGCACCGCCGGGCTCGCGTGCTGGAACGACAGGTCGAGGTAGGGGGCGAGGCCCGGCGTGGTCAGCAGCACCTCGAGCAGCGACGGCCGCAGCTCCGCCGGCTGTAGGTACACGGTGCGCACCCGCACGATGCCCGGCACGGCGGCGAGCTGCGGCAGCAGCTTCTCCAGTGCCCGCAGGTCACCGAGGTCCTTGCCGTAGGAGGTCGAATTCTCGCTGACCAGCACCAGCTCACGTGCGCCTTCGCCGGCGAGCCACTCGGCCTCGGCGAGGATGTCGTCGACGGGCCGGGAGACGTGCGAGCCGCGGAACGACGGGATCGCGCAGAACGCGCACCTCCGGTCGCATCCGCTGGAGATCTTCAGCGCCGCGACGGGTCCCGCCGTCAGCCGGCGGCGGCCCGGGGTACGCGCCGCACCCTCGTCCGCACCCCCGGCCCCAGCGCCGCCCGCCGGCCTGCCGGCGCCTGCGTGCCCGGGGACGTGCACGTCGATGTTCGCCGAAGCGCTCCGCTCGACCGGGGTGATCGGCAGCAGGGTCCGCCGGTCCCGCGGGGTGTGCGCGGGCACGATGGCGCCACCGAGGACCGCGTCGAGGTGCGCGCCGATGCTCGGATAGGCGTCGAAGCCCAGTACCGCGTCGGCCTCAGGCAGGCTCGCCGCCAGCTCGTTGCCGTAGCGCTCCGCCAGGCAGCCGACGGCCACCACCGCCCGCGGGCCCGCTCCGGCCGCCTCCCCGTCGCCGGCGCGCAGGCCGTCCGCGGCGAGCAGGGCGTCGATCGAGTCCTTCTTCGCCGCGTCGACGAAGCCGCAGGTGTTGACCAGCACGGCGTCGGCGTCGGCGGCCTCTGCGACCAGCTCCCAGCCCTGCGCGGCGAGCCGGCCGGCGAGCTCCTCCGAGTCCACCTCGTTCCGGGCACAACCGAGCGTGATCAGAGCTACCCGGCGCGGGACCTGTGTGGACACACAGGTCAGGCTACCGGGGCAGCGGCGCCCGGCGCCGCATCAGCCCGACATGGCCGACACGCCCCGGTGGGAGACCCGCCCCGGTGGGAGCCGTCAGTCCACCGGCGCGATGGGCGCGGTACCGAGCGCGGACGGCGGCGGCGCCGCGGCAAGCGGGCTGCGGCCGGCCTGACCGACCTCGCACTCGCCGGAGGCGACCAGGCTGACCCGGATCGTCACCACCTGGCCGGCACCGCCGGAGGGCCCGAGGTTCCTGCCGTTGCAGGACACGTCGACCGCGCCCGCGTTGCCCATCCGGATGTTCAACGCCCCCGGCGCCGTGACAGTGCGGCTGTCGCCGGAGTGCAGCAGCTGCGCCAGCAGTACGTGCCGGTCGTCGTCACGCACCTCCAGCCAGCTCTGCGCGTCGCGCGCCGCCACCACCACGTTCACCCCCGCCGGCGGGGAGGTGGTGGGAGCGGCGACAGGCGTCGTGCTCGGCGCCGCGATCGGCGCCGGCTCGGTCGCCGGGTGCGCCGCCGCGTCGCCCTGCCGCGTGGATCCCGACGAACCGGACGACCCGGAGCCGGGCACCAGCAGCGCGATGACCGCGATCAGGCACACCGCGGCCAGCGACGCGATCATCGCGGCACCCCAGCGGAACCCACCGCGCCGGCGCCGGGTTCCGCCGCGCAGCGGGTCGAACTCACCGGGCGGGACACCGAGCACGGGCCCGGTCAACGCCTCATGCGAGGCGTCGTAGGCGGCGAGGACGGGACCGGGGTCGAGGCCGAGGCTGGCGGCGATGCTGCGCAGGTGGCCGCGGGCGTAGACCGTGCCGCCGCAGCGGGAGTAGTCGTCCCGCTCGATCTGGTCGATCAGGCTCGCCCGCACCCGCGTGCGCTCGCTGACCTCGTCGATCGTCAGGTTGCGCTCGCGACGGGCCGCGGCGAGCAGCGAGCCGGCGCTGGCCGGCTGCGGATCGTCCACGGATTGCATGAGCGACCTCCGCAAGCGTGAATGTCTGCCTACCGTGGAGGCACCGGCCTCAGTTTACGGTCCGTCACCCCGCCTCGAAAGCGCAGACCCGATCACCGGCACTTCCTAGCCGTTGCGCAGGGTCGTGAGCAGACCTTCGAGTTCGTCGGGCATGACGAGCACGTCGCGTGCCTTGGAGCCCTCGCTGGCCCCGACGATGCCCCGGCTCTCCATCAGGTCCATCAGCCGGCCCGCCTTGGCGAACCCGACGCGCAGCTTGCGCTGCAGCATGGACGTGGAGCCGAACTGGGTGCTCACCACGAGCTCGACGGCCTGCAGGAACAGCTGCAGATCATCGCCGATGTCCTCGTCGATGTCCTTCTTCGCCTCACCGCCGCCGTCGAACACATCCTCGCGGAATGCCGGCGGCGCCTGCTCCTTGGTGTGGTCGACGATCGCGGCGATCTCGTCCTCGGAAACGAAGGCGCCCTGGATACGGGCCGGTTTGCCCGCGCCCATGGGAAGAAACAGCGCATCGCCCAGACCGACCAGCTTCTCGGCGCCGGCCTGGTCGAGGATCGTGCGGCTGTCCGTGAGCGACGCGGTCGCGAACGCGAGCCGGGACGGCACGTTCGCCTTGATCAGACCGGTCACCACGTCCACCGACGGGCGCTGGGTCGCCAGCACGAGGTGGATGCCGACCGCGCGGGCCATCGCCGTGATCCGGCAGATGGCGTCCTCGACGTCGCGCGGGGCGACCATCATCAGGTCGGCGAGTTCGTCGACGATGGTCAGGATGTACGGATACGGCGTGTACACCCGCTCGGAACCAGGCGGGGCGACAATCTCCCCGTTGCGGACCTTGCGGTTGAAGTCGTCGACGTGGCGCACCCCGCAGGCGGCGAGGTCCTCGTAGCGGTTCTCCATCTCCTTGACGACCCACTGCAGCGCGTCGGCCGCCTTCTTCGGATTCGTGATGATCGGCGTTATCAGGTGCGGGATGCCCTGGTAGTTCGTCAGCTCGACCCTTTTGGGGTCGACGAGCACCATGCGCACCTGGTCCGGCGTCGCGCGCGCCAGCACCGAGGTGATCAGCGTGTTGATGCACGTCGACTTGCCGGCACCGGTCGCCCCGGCGATGAGGATGTGCGGCATCTTCGCCAGGTTCGCGAGCACATAGCCGCCCTCGATGTCCTTGCCGAGGCCGACGACCAGCGGATGGGAGTTCGCCAGCGCCTCACCGCTGCGCAGCACGTCGCCGAGCGACACCAGCTCGCGGTCGGTGTTGGGGATCTCGACGCCGACCGCGCTCTTGCCCGGGATCGGGCTGATGATCCGCACGTCCGCGCTCTTGACCGCATAGGCGATGTTCTTCGCGAGCTGGGTGATCCGCTCGACCTTCACCGCGGCACCGAGCTCGACCTCATATCGGGTCACCGTCGGACCGCGGGTGAAACCGGTGACCCGCGCATCGACCTTGAACTGCGCGAAGACGTCGGTGAGCGCGGCGATCACACCGTCGGTCGCGGCCGAACGGACCTTCGGTGGAGTGCCGGAACGCAGCAGTGTCGGTGACGGCAGGGTGTAGTCGCCGTCGACCGGCGGGACCAGATGCTGGATCTCGTCCGGGGCGCTCGGGGACCCCGGCCCGGGCACGCCGCTCGCCGTGTCGGCGGCGCCGGCAGTCACCTTCGCCGCCCGCGTCCGCCCGCGCCGCGCAGCAGCCCCCGCGGCCGAGCGCGCCGCCGAGGCAGGGCCCGCACCGGACGGCCCGGCCGCCGGGTCTTCGTCGTCGGACCCGCCGGCGTAACCGGTGTCGGCCTCGGGGCCGGCGAGCTCGCCGAACAGGTCGAGGGTGAGGTCGCCTGCCGCGGACTCGCCGTCGGCCGCCTCGGCACCCGCGGCGACGCCGCGCCGGGAGCGGCGCCGGGGCCGGCCGCCGCCCGGCTCGGCCTCGATGTCGCCCGCCGACCTGGCGGCGCCGCCGGTGGCGTCCGCGCCGAGCGGATCGTCGACGAGCGCAGGATCGTCGAGATCGTCGTAGTCGGAGTCGGAGTCGTAACTGTCATCGCGACGCGCCCGCGCCGCGGGATCGCGCACACCGGCGGTGAGCCGGTCGACGAGCTCGGCGAGCAGCTCGGGCACCTGCCGGATCGGCGTCGCGGTGATCACTAGCACGCCGAACGCCGCGATCAGCAGCAGCAGCGGGACGGCGACAAAGGGCGTCACGGCGCTCGCGAGCGGCAGGCCGCCAAGCAGGCCGACGAGGCCGCCGGCCCCCCGGACCCGGCCGACGCCGTCGGAGAAGTCGGGCAGCCCGCGGGCGATGTGCACGACGCCGAGCAGGCCGACACCGAACGCGGCCCAGCCGATCACCACCCGGCCGCGGCTGTCGGGGTCGCTGGGCGCGCGCACGAGCCGCCAGGCAGACCCCAGGCCGAACAACGGAAGCGCCCACGCCCCGGCGCCGACTAACAGCTCCAGAGCGGCGGCGGCGAAGGAGCCGACCGGGCCGCCCGCGGAGAACCAGACCGCGACGGCGGCCAGGATCGCCCCGCCGAAGGCCGCAAGCCCCAGCCCGTCGCGCCGGTGGGCGGGATCGATGCGCAGGTCGCGGGCGCCCCGTCCGGTGCGGCGCAGCATGGTGCCAAGCAGCGTCGCCGCGGTCATCCACACCTGGTAGACGGTCCGGACGACGGCCTGGCCGACCATCAGGCTCAGCGGCGGCCGGCGCTGCCGGTCCGGCGCTTTCGCCCGGCCGGCGGGCGCGGACCGGGTGGATCCCCCGGTCCGCGCCGCGCGGCCGCCCGCGGCCGGGCGGGCCTTACCGCCCGAGGCCGGGCGGCTCTTGCCACCCGCGCCACCGCGCGCTGCTGTCTGACGCCCATCGCCCCCCGGCCGGGACGTGGCCGTCTCCGTCTGCACACGCGTACGCGCGCCGCTGGTACGTGTGGCCACCGTCGAAACGGTACACAGAGAGGCGGCCGAGTCCCTGCAACCCCGACGAACCGGGCGCGCCGTACTGGGCACACCCACCCGCACGGGTGGGCGAGGATGGGCCACCCCGGCAGGTCAGACCTCCAGGACCACCGGAATGATCATCGGACGGCGACGGTAGTGCTCGTTGACCCAGCGGCCGACCGTGCGCCGCACGAGCTGCTGCAGGGCCGCGGTGTCGTTCATCCCGCCGCGCATCGCGTCCGCCAGCCCGTCGCTGACCAGCCGGGCCACCGAGTCGAAGGTGGCGGGCGAGTCGGTGAAGCCGCGGGCGGACAGGTCGGGGCCGACGACGACCTTGCCGGCGGCGGCATCCACCACGACGGTGATCGTGATGAAGCCCTCCTCACCGAGGATCCGGCGATCCTTCAGGCTCGGCTCACCGACGTCGCCGACCGCGGCGCCGTCGACGTAGACGAAACCGCAGGGCACCGCGCCGGTGATGCGAGCCCGACCGTCGAGCAGGTCGATGACCATGCCGTCCTCGGCGAGAACCACATGGTCGGCGGGCACGCCCGTGGCCTCGGCGAGCTTCGCGTGCGCCCGCAGATGGCGCCACTCGCCGTGCACCGGCATGACGTTGGACGGACGGGTGGCGTTGAGGACGTAGAGCAGCTCGCCCGCCGGGGCGTGGCCGGAGGTGTGCACCTTGGCGACGCCCTTGTGGACGACCTTCGCGCCGTAGCGGGTCAGGCCGTTGATGACCCGGAAGACCGCGTTCTCGTTGCCGGGGATGAGGCTGGACGCCAGCACGACGGTGTCCCCGGCCTGGATGCGGATCTGATGGTCACGGTTGGCCATCCGGGACAGCGCCGACAGCGGCTCGCCCTGCGACCCGGTGGAGATCAGGCAGATGTTGCGGTCGGGCAGCGAGTCCACGTCCCGGGCGTCGATGATCAGACCCGGCGGCACCCGCAGCAGGCCGAGGTCGCGCGCCACGCCCATGTTGCGCACCATCGAGCGGCCGACGAAGCAGACCGAGCGGCCATGCGTCTCGGCGGCGTCGAGCACCTGTTGCACCCGATGCACGTGGCTGGCGAAACAGGCGACGATGATTCGGCGGGTCGCGTCCCGGAAGATCCCGTCGATCACTGGGGCGATCTCCCGCTCCGAGCTGACGAATCCGGGCACCTCGGCGTTGGTCGAGTCGGACAGCAGCAGGTCCACGCCCTCGCGACCGAGCCGGGCGAAGCCGCCGAGGTCGGTGAGCCGACCGTCGAGCGGGAGCTGGTCCATCTTGAAGTCGCCGGTGTGCAGGACGAGGCCCGCGTCGGTGCGGATGGCGACGGCCACCGCGTCCGGAATCGAGTGGTTGACCGCGAAGAACTCGCACTCGAACGGCCCGTAGGTGTGTCGCTCCTCCTCGCGGATCTCCTGCGTGACCGCCTTGATCCGGTGCTCGGCGAGCTTCGCGTTCAGCAGCGCCAGGGTGAGGCGGGTGCCGATGATCGGAATGTCGCGCCGCTCCCGCAGCAGGTACGGGACCGCACCGATGTGATCCTCGTGCGCGTGGGTGAGGATCAGCGCGTCGATGTCGGCCAGCCGGTCCCGGATGGCGGTGAAGTCCGGCAGGATCAGGTCGACCCCGGGTTGGAAGTCCTCCGGGAACAGCACGCCGCAGTCGACGATCAACAGCCGGCCGGCGTGTTCGAAGACGGTCATGTTGCGGCCGATCTCGCCGACCCCGCCGAGCGGGATGATGCGCAACCCGTCCGCGCGCAGCGGCGGCGGGGGACCGTAGTCGGGGTGCGGGCGGCTCATGAGACCTCACCCGCCGCCACGACGGCGAGCCCGGCCGGCGCCTGCCGCGCGCCGGCTCCGCGCTGGCCGCCGACATCCAGCGTCGCCTCGGCGAGGTCGGCGCGTAGCCGCGCGACCTCGGCGGGGGTGGCGTCGACCAGCGGCGGTCGGACCGGACCCGCCGGCAGCCCGGCAAGCCGTAGCGCGGCCTTTGCCAAGATCACCCCTTGCGTTCGGAAGATTCCCTCATACGCGGGCAGCAAGCCCTGATGCAGCGCGATCGCCCGACCCACCTCACCGGCCCCAATGGCCTCGATCATGGCACGGATCGCCGGGGTGGCCACGTGCGAAACAACGCTGACGACCCCACAGGCCCCGATGGACAAAAGCGGCAGGGTGAGCGCGTCCGTGCCGGAGTAATACGCCAGATTCGTCCGCGCCATCACCCAGGAGGAGGCGGCCAGGTCGTCCTTGGCGTCCTTGACCGCGACGATACGCGGGTGTTCAGCCAGCCGCATCAGGGTGTCGGTCGCCACCGGCACCCCCGTCCGGCCGGGAATGTCATAGATCATAACGGGCAGCCCGGTCGCGTCGGCGACGGTGGTGAAGTGCAACGCGAGCCCGGCCTGCGGCGGCTTGCTGTAATACGGCGCGACGACGAGCAGCCCCTGAGCGCCCGCGGCCTCGGCCGCCCGGGCAAGCTCCACCGTGTGGGCGGTGTCGTTGGTCCCGACGCCGGCAACGACGCGGGCACGCCCGGCCACGGCCTCGACGACCACGCGCACCAGGCGGGCTTTCTCCGCATCGGTCGTGGTCGGCGACTCCCCGGTGGTGCCGTTGACGACGAGCGCCTCGTTGCCCGCGTCCACCAGGCGGACCGCGAGCTGCGCGGCACCCGCTTCGTCGAGAGCGCCGTCCACCAGGAACGGCGTGATCATCGCCGTGACCATGCGCCCGAACGGCGCCGGCGGCAACACTGACATACCGGTCACGCTAGAGCACACCTCCGACATCATCTCTCCGGCCGACGCGGAGCGCCGACCACCGAACAAACCACCCGTGCTCCTACCAGGCACCGTGCGGCACCCGGCGCGAACCCATCGTCCGCCCGACCCGCCGCGCCGGCCAGGCCGGGCGCGGCCCGCGCAGGGCGGATCCGCCCGGATCGGACATCACCGCCGCACCGCCGGGCAGGTCGCCTACGCACGCTCGATCACCAACCACCCTGCACATCTCACGCCACCCCGCACCCACCACGCCTCGTCCGCCCACCTGCCACCTCCGGCACCCAGGCGCCGCGCCGGGAACCGCCGCGGCGGGGCGGGCCGCTGCCACCGCCGAGCGCCCCGCCCGCGGCCTCGTCCGGCCCGGTCCGCCAGCAGGCCGGCGCCCCGGACATGAGCACCCGGCTCGAGGCACCGCCGTCGCCGTCGGCCGCGGTGGCCAACAGTCGAAAGCTCCGCGCCGCCGACGATCGCCGACGCCAGGCCCGACGCGGCTGCACAGGCCGCCATCGGGCAAACCGGCAAGAGGCGGTGAACAGAGCCGAGGCGGTGAACAGAGCCGAGGCGGTGAACAGAGCCGAGAAGGACTAGTGTGCGCGAACGGACCCCCCGGACGCCCGACCGGGCAATCCCAGCCCCGGCGCGCTCCCGCGACCGCCCGCGCCCAGCATGTTGCGGTCCAGCCGCAACCACAGGTCCCGGCGGCCCAGGCGCACCAGCGATCGCAGCCCACCGGAACGGAGCGTGCCGAGCGCCACACCCGGGCCGTAGTTCTTCGGCATCCGCCACCGTCCCGTTCGCCGCTACAGAGCTTCCAGCGTACCGCCACCGCGCCGGTCAGGGACGGTCACGGCGTCTTCCGCGGGCCGCGCGGGCGGATCGGTCGCCACGGTGGACGGGGCGGGCGGCGGCGGATCGGGCGGGGCGTGCCAACCGGCGGCCCGCAACCCGGCGAGGACCGCGAGCGTCACCAGCAGGGCGAGCAGGGTCGTCTTCGCCGGGCCGAGGACCCAGGCGGCCAGACTGCTGCGCTCCCGGGTGAGCAGGACCGTCGCGGCGAACGAGGACGGCAGCGTGATCACGGCGACGGCATCCGGAGCCAGCTCGACCGGCAGGGCGCACAGGCCCGCGGTGAGCAGCATCAACAGGCTGATCGCGCCGGTGACGCGGGAGACGTCCGCGGAGACGCTGAGCCCCACGACCAGCCGGGACCGCGGCAGCCGGCGCGCGTCGGTGGTGTAGAAGGCGTACACCTCCCGGTTGCGCTGGACGTCCTCGATGTAGGTGCGCGGCACCGGGTCGCCGAACAGGTCGATCATCATCGGGGTGTCGAGCTCGATGCTCGTGTCGTCGGTGCCGATGCTGACGTGATAGCTGCCCGTGCCGCCCGAGTCGATGTCGACCAGCGCGGCCGGGTGAAGCAGTTGGCGCCACACCGGCGCGGACCGGCCGAACACCGGACGGCCGCGGACGAGCACGGTGCGCAGCTCCTCACTCGTCTTGATCAGAAACGGCCGGTAGGGGTCGAGGGTGACGGCAGCGAGAGCCTCCCAGCGCCGCCCGTACTCGGCCACGGTCGTCAGCACTGGTTCGGCCGCCGCCCCGACGCCGACCAGCGCGTCGATCCAGGCGGTGAACCCGGTCAGGTACCGCTCGACGGCGTCCAGCTCGCGCCCGTCGGGAACGTCCGGATCCCGCCAGAGTTCCCCGACGGCGAGCAGCAGCGTCTCGGAGCTGCTGAGAGGGTCGAACGGTTCGGCGAGAGCGGCGGCCAGCACCCGCTCGGCGTCGACGACGAGGTCCTGCCACCGGGCCAGCCGGGACGCCGGCACGGCGAGCTCGGCCTCGCGTTCCAGGTAGGTCCGGATCGCGTCGAGCCGCAGCGGACGTTCCCGCGCCGGGACCAGCCGCGGGTAGTTGCCGGACAGCCGGCCAGGGCGGAACCGGGAGATGGCGTCGACCATGCGGCGGGCCGGGCCGTTCAGCGGCACCCCGAGCGGATCGGCGAGCCCGGCGATGAGGTTCCCCTGCAGAGCCACCGACGTGCCGTAAGGCATCAGGTGCGCGTCCGAACCGCTCGGACCGGTGAGGTCGAAGGCCACCAGGGCCCGCTTGGACAGCGTGGAGACCGGCAGCAGTACCAGCACTTCGGGCGGCAGCCTGCCGACGGTGTTCACCCGGCCAGCACCCGTCACCGGGACGACCTGGTTGAGTACGGCGTCCAGCGGACCCCAGTTGACCGAGCGGGCCAGCCGGCACCGGTTGGCGCTGAGGATCGTGAACTGGTCGACCACCCGCCGCCGCAGTCCCTGGAAGGGCGCCGGCGGGGCGAGCAGGGTCATCGTGACCTCGTCAACGTCGGTGAGGTCGAGGACGGGGGCGTGCTCGGCGTCGTCGCGCCGGCTCCACCGCCACAGCCGGCCGGGGCCGGCCCCAGCCGAACCGGCGGACGCCATCAGCGCCAGCCTCCGCCCTCGACGGCTCCCCTCGGCTGCACGAATCAGGAGATTACCGCTTTATCCAGCGCCGCTCACCCAGCGCCACTCACCCAGCGCCACCGGCGAGGACGCTCCGGACCCCCCGAGCGATCTCCAGGTCCTCCCGGGCGGTGAGGACGAGCGTGCGCACCGCGGCCCCCGGCGCGCCGATCTCGCGGTCGACCGTCCCGTCGGCGGGTGCGGAGTTACGTGCCGGGTCGACGGCCACCCCCAGGTACCCGAGTCCCGCCGCGGCACCGGCGCGGACCGCCGCCGAGCCCTCCCCGACCCCGCCGGTGAACACCAGGGCGTCCAGCCCGCCGAGCGCCGCGGTCATCGCGGCGATCTGCGCCCGCAGCCGGTGCAGGTAGACGTCCAGCGCGAGCGCGCAGGCCGGGTCGCCACCGGCGGCGCCGGCCTCGACCGCACGCAGATCCGCGGTGCCGGCGAGCCCGAGCAGCCCGGCTGAGCGGAACAGCGCCTCGGTGAGCTCCGCCGCGCTCAGGCCGGCTTCGGTCTGCAGCCACAGCAGGGCGCCCGGGTCGACGCTGCCCGAACGAGTGCCCATCACCAGGCCCTCCAGCGGGGTGAAGCCCATCGTCGTGTCGACGCCGACCCCGTCGAGGACGGCGGCAAGCGACGCGCCCGAGCCCAGGTGGCAGGTCACGATGCGCCGAGCGCCGGTGAGGCGCGCCGCGCGGCGTGCGGCATGGGCATGCGAGAGCCCGTGGAAGCCGTAACGGCGGATGCCGTACCTTTCCCGCCACCCCGCCGGCAGGGCGTAGGTCGCCGCCGCCGCCGGCAGCCGGCTGTGGAACGCCGTGTCGAAGCAGGCGACCTGGGCAGCCTCGGGAAGGGCCGCCCGCACCGCGTCGAGCGCGTCGAGCGCCGCCGGTTGGTGCAGCGGGGCGAGCGCGGTGAGCGCGCGCAGCCGGTCGGCCACCTCCTCGTCGACGAGCACCGGCTGGGTGAACTCGGTGCCGCCGTGCACGATGCGGTGGCCGACCGCACCCGGCTCGCCGTTCCCGGCGCCGGCGAGCTCGCCCAGCGCCGCGTCGAGCTCGGCGGGGTCGGCGTGGCCGGCGGGCGCGTCGAGATCCCGGTCGGCGAGCAGGTTGTCGTCCGGGCCGACCAGCCGCAGCTTGAGGCTGGCCGACCCGGCGTTGACCACCAGGACGTTCACCGTCAGACCGGCCACCGTCAGTAGGGCCAGGTCCAGTCGCGGATCTCCGGGTCGTCCTCGCCGTGCTCGCGGGTGTAGGCACGGGCGGCGAGGCGAGCATCGACCATCCGCTGGCGAACGTGGGCCGCCCGAGCGCCCAGGCTCGGCACCCGGTCGATGACGTCGGCCACGAGGTGGAAGCGGTCGAGGTTGTTGAGCATGACCATGCCGAAGGGGGTGGTGGTCGTCCCCTCCTCGATGTAGCCGCGCACGTGCAGGTTCTGGTGATTGCGGCGGCGGTAGGTCAGTCGGTTCAGGTGGACGTAGATGAGGTTCAGCCCCGGCGTGGTGCCCCAGTGGCCCAGCAGCCGCCGCTTGACGTGCTCGGCCCGCAGCGGCTCGGTAAGCAGCGGATTGTCCAGCAGGTAGATCTGGCCCACGGACAGGTAGTTCGCCGCCCGCCAGTAGGCGTTGAGCAGTTCGAGCTCCGCGGCGGACAGCGGGCCGGTGGCCTCGTCCTCCGGCCGCACTGCATCGACGACGCTGGTCATTCGCCGCTCCTCCTCCCGTCGGCCTGGCGCCGGCTGCCTCAGCCCTCCCCGACCAACGGACTGGACGCGACTTCCGTGCCGTCGTCGAGGGTGGAGATGCGGAAATCCGAGAAGACGTTGGGCGCCACCGCCTGCAGTTCGCGCAGGATCGTGACAGCGAGACCGCGAATCTCCACATCAGCGTGCTCGCTGGCGCGCATCGCGATGAAATGCCGCCACGCCCGATAGTTCCCGGTGACGACGATGCGGGTCTCGGTCGCGTTCAACAGGACCGAGCGGGCGGCCTGCCGGGCCTGCTTGCGCCGCGAGGTGGGGGCGGAGATGTCGGCGAACCGCTTCTCCAGCCCCTCCAGCAGCCGGCCATACGCCTCCAGGGACGCCGCCGCCGCCTGTTCGAACAAGGCGTGCAGCTCCGGGTCACCGGCCACGATCTCGGGCTCGACGATCGCCGCGTCGTGCTCGGGGACATACCGCTGGGAGAGCTGGCTGTAGGAGAAATGCCGGTGGCGGACCAGCTCGTGGGTGAGGCTGCGGGACACACCGGTGAGGTAGAGCGAGACGGTGCCGTGTTCGAGCACCGACAGATGCCCCACGTCGAGGATGTGACGCAGGTAGCCGGCGTTGGTCGCGGTCGCCGGGTTGGGCTTGCTCCAACTCTGGTAGCAGGCCCGGCCGGCGAACTCCGCCAACGCCTGGCCGCCGTCCGCATCGGTGCTCCACGGCACGTCCGCCGGTGGGAGGAACTCGGTCCTCGCGATCACCTGGACCCGCATCCGGGCGGTCGCCCGGCCGGCGGGCGCCACCGCGGACCCCGGCGTCACCGCGTCGGGTACCGCCTGGGACGCCGTCCCGGAATTCGGTTCGGACGCCGGCTCCGACACTGCCACCTCCATCGCCCACCGCGGCCTCCCGGGACGACCCTTGCCCCGGCGCGGACTTCGACCACGGTAGACGCTCCGAGCTGCCCGGCGTGCGCCGGACCTCGCGAACCCGCCACCGGCCGCCTGGCTTCCGGCTGTGGTGGGCGCGCCAGGACTGTCGTCCGCAGTCGGCCGCAGCGGGCCAGCCAGCCACTGCCTCCTCAGCCGAGCCCTCCTCAGCCGAGCCACTGCGCAATCAGTAGAGCCGCGCCGCAATCAGTAGAGCGGGCCAGCAATCGCCCAACGCGGCCGGTGTCGGCACCCACTTACCCGTCCGGTCACGCGATCGGCGCACGGGGATTGGACGCCGGTGCAGGCGTGGTACACCGGTTGTGGGCGCCTCTTCAGTCCCCAACGACGAGGCGTCGCAGTGCCCGCTCGCGCGGCGTGGCCTGGTGCGGTCGGGGGTCTCCGCCCCCGTCAATCCTCGGCCGCCCAGCCACGTCGCGGCGGGCAGCCCTCCCGCGATGGCGCGGCGGTCCACCCGCCGCGCGCATCCGGAATCCGCTTCTTTCCCGTCAGGACGAGGTCGGGTGCCAGGCGGTGAGGTCGGCGGTGGTCTGCTCACCGGTCGCCATGTTCTTCACCTCGTGCTCCCGGCCCTCGTCGAAGGGGGGGAACCAGACGAAGCCGATGCCCTTGCGGGCGGCGTACCGGATCTGCTTGGCCAGCTTGTCCGGCTGGTGGTAGGTCTCGACCTTCAGCCCGCGGGCGCGCAGCGCCGTCGCGGTGGCCAGCGCCGCCGCCCGGCGCTCGGCGGCGGGGACGACCACGAGCACGTCGGCCGGGCTCGCCGGGCCGGTCGGCAGCAGGCCCTCGGCGAGGAGCTTGGCGAAGATGCGGGTCAGGCCGATGGAGATGCCTACACCGGGCAGGCTTCGGCGGATGAACGAGCCGGCCAGGTTCTCGTACCGACCGCCGGAGCAGATGCTGCCGAAGTCGGGCCAGTCGACGAACTTCGCCTCGTAGACGGTGCCGGTGTAGTAGTCGAGGCCGCGGGCGATCGACAGGTCCGCGACGACGCTGCCCGCGGGCAGGTCGGCGAGGTCGTCGAGGACCTGGGCGAGCTCGTCGAGGCCCTCGGTGAGCAGATCCGACTTCACGCCCAGGCGGCGCACCTCGTCGACGACCCCGGGGCCCGTCGCCCGGATCGCGGCGAGATCGAGGCAGGCCCGCACCTGGTCGGCGTCGAGTCCGGCCTGGGCTGCGAGCAGGTTCGCGACGCCGTCGGGGCCGATCTTGTCCATCTTGTCGGCGATCCTGATGACCGCGAGCGGATCGCCGATGCTCAGCCCCTCGTAGAAGCCCTGCAGCACCTTGCGGTTGTTGATGTTGAGGGTCCAGGGTGGGACGCCCAGGGTGCCGAGCACCTCGTGGACGATCCGGGGCAGCTCGGCGTCGAAGTGCAGGGGCACCCGGTCGACGTTGATGACGTCGATGTCGCACTGGGTGAACTCGCGGAAGCGGCCCTCCTGGGGTCGCTCACCGCGCCATACCCGCTGCATCTGGTAGCGCTTGAACGGGAAGACGAGCTCGTTGAAGTGCGCGGCGACGTACCGGGCGAACGGCACGGTCAGGTCGAAGTGCAGGCCGAGGCGGGCGCTGTCGTCGTCTGCGTCGGCCTGCAGGCGGCGCAGCGTGTAGACCTCCTGGGAGGTCTCCCCCTTCGCGGTGAGCACGTCCAGAGCCTCGACCGACGGGGTCTCCACCGAGCAGAAGCCGTAACGCTCGAAGGTCGCCCGGATCGTGTCGAGCCAGCGCTGCTCGACGATCCGGACCTCGGGCAGCCACTCCGGGAAACCACTGACGGGCAGGGGGCGGACGATCGGCGCGTCACTCATCGCCGGGAAATCTCCTCATCGATCTCGAACGGACGGGCACCTGCCGTCCCGGGCGCGGCCGACCGCGACGCCGGGACCGGGCTCACCGATGTCGAACGAGGCGAGGCATGCGTTGCACCCTACCTCGCCGATCACGGGGGCCGCCCCGCCGGAACGGGGCCTGCGCCCCATCGGGCCCCGTCCCGGCAGGGCACGCACCCGTGCCGGTCAGGACCGGCGCCCCACCGGTGCCTCGATCTCCGCGTCACGGGCGGCAGCGCCGTCCGAGTCTGCCGCGGCGGGTAGCCCGAAGCGCGGCCGCTGCTCCGGCACGGGGCTGGGAATGACTCCCGTCGGCCGGCCGGGGGCCAGGTAAACCCAGCCAGCCTGGCGCCAGCGGTCGCCGTCGAGGGCGTGCCGGCCATCGATGATCAGTTTGCGGCGGACAAGCCGGCCCAGTCGAGCCGGGTCGAGCTCGGCGAACTGGCGCCACTCGGTGAGCAGCACGACGGCGTCGGCGTCCACGGCCACGTCCTCGACGGTCTCGCTGTAGGCGACACCGGGCAGGGCGCGCCGCGCGTTGAGGGTCGCGACCGGGTCGACGACCGTCACGTCGGCGCCGGTGCGGGCCAGCAGGTCCGCGACCGCGAGCGCCGGCGAGTCGCGTACGTCGTCCGAGTTCGGTTTGAAGGCGGCGCCGAGCAGGAGCAGCCGCCGATGCGACAGCGTGCCGTCGAGCGCCGCGGCGACCAGGTCGACGACCCGGTCCCGACGCCGGTTGTTGATCTCGTCGATCTCGCGCAGGAACCGCAGCGCGACGCCGACGCCGAGCTCGTCGGCCCGGGCCTGAAAGGCGCGGATGTCCTTGGGCAGACAGCCGCCGCCGAACCCGACGCCGGGACGAAGGAAGTTGCCGCCGATGCGGACGTCGTGGGACAGCGCCTCGGCCAGGGTGAGCACGTCGGCGTCGACGGCCTCGCACACCTCGGCCATCGCGTTGATGAAAGAGATCTTCGTGGCGAGGAAGGAGTTCGCCGCGGTCTTGACCAGCTCCGCGGTCGCGTAGTCGGTCACGATCACCGGCACGCCCTGGGCGATCACCGGGGCGAAGGCCGCCCGCAGCGCCCCCTCGGCGGCCGGTGAGGCAACCCCGAACACGAGCCGGTCGGGATGCAGGGTGTCGGCCACCGCGAAGCCTTCCCGCAGGAACTCCGGGTTCCAGGCGAGCTGCACGCCGGCAAGATCGGGGACGATCTCGGCATGGGTCTCGGCATGGGTCTCGGCGCCCGTCACCGTGCCGGTCACGGACGCCCCGGTGACGCTCGAACCGGTCACGCCGGAGCCGTCCGCATCGGCGGCACTCGGACCGGCGGAGTCCCCCGTCAGGCCGGCCGGACGATTCGCCGGGGCGAGCCGGGCGAGGGTCCGGGCGATTCCGGCGGCCGTGCCGGCCGGGACGGTCGACTTGCCGACCACCAGGCACGGCCTGGTCAGCAGGGGCGCCAGCCGCTCGATGGCCGCGTTGAGATGGCTGAGGTCCGCCCCGTAGCCATCGGGACGTTGCGGCGTGCCGACGCATACGAAGTGCACGTCACCGAACTCGGCGATCTCCTCGAAGGAGGTCGTGAAGCGCAGCCGGCCGGTGGCGAGGTTCGTTCGCAGCAGATCGGCGAGATCCGGCTCGAAGAACGGAATCTCTCCCGCGGAGAGCCGGGAGATCTTCGAGTGGTCGACGTCGACGGCCAGCACCTCGAAGCCCAGTTCGGCCATACAGACCGCGTGCGTGGCGCCGAGATAGCCGGTTCCGATGACCGTCAGCCGGGGTCGAGGCCCGCTGGCCGGAGCCTCCGCGTCCTCATGGCTGTCCGACGTGCTCATCAGGCTCCTCTCCATCGTCGTACCCCTCTGGATTGAGGCGCTGGAACTGCCAGGCGTCCCGGCACATGTCCGCGACGCTGCGGCGGGCCGTCCAGCCGAGCGCCTCGCGGGCGAGCGTGGCGTCGGCGACGAGCGCGGCGACGTCGCCGGGCCGCCGCGCCACGACGCGGCAGGGAAGATCCTGGCCGCAGGCGGCGGAGAAAGCCGCGTGCAGCTCCCGCACGGACGTCCCCGCGCCGGTTCCCAGATTGATGACCCGGTGCCCCGCCTGGTCATCAAGGTGGTCCACGGCCTGACGGTGGCCCTCGGCCAGGTCGACCACATGGATGTAGTCGCGCACCCCGGTGCCGTCGGGCGTGGGATAGTCGTCGCCAAAGACGGCCAGCTCGGCGCGCCGGCCGACCGCCACCTGGGCGAGATATGGCATGACGTTGTTCGGCACGCCGCGGGGGTCCTCGCCGAGCAGGCCGGACTCGTGCGCCCCGGCGGGGTTGAAGTACCGCAGCGAGATGACGTGCCAGGCCGGGTCGCGGGCACAGACGTCGGCGAGGATCTGCTCGCACATCCACTTGGTGCGCGAGTAGGGGTTGGTCGGCCGAGCCGGGGTGTCCTCGGTGATCGGAACCGTGTCGACCGCGCCGTAGATGGAGCAGGACGACGAGAAGACCAGGCGGTGCACGCCGTGCTCCGCCATGACGCTGACGAGGCCGAGGGTGGCGTTGACGTTGGTGTCGTAGTACTCCAGCGGCATCTCGACCGACTCGCCCACCGCCTTGCGCGCGGCGAAGTGGATCACAGCGCCGATCGGCCAGCGACGGAACACCTCGCCCAGAGCCACCCGGTCACGCACGTCGAGCCGGACGAACTCGAGGCTCTGGCCGGCGACCTCACGCAACCGGTCCAGGACCCGCGGCGAGCTGTTGATGAAGTTGTCCACACCCACCACCCGGTGCCCCGCCGCCAGGAGCTCGACGCAGGTGTGGGAGCCGATGAATCCGGCGGCCCCGGTCACCAGGATGATCCCGGTCCGGTCCGTCGACGTCATACCTCGACCATCCAATTCCTCTTCGTCAGCCCGGCTCTTCGGGCAACCCGGCCGATCGGGCAACCCGGCTGTTCCGTCAACTCGGACAACCCACGTTCGCGAAAGACAGCTCGCGGAGCACCGCAGCGCAGGCGGCCGCGGACGACCGGAACAGGAGAACACAACCCCCGGGTCGAACAGTCACCACCCCGCTTTCGGGATCAACCGGGCATCGGCGGGCATTCAAGCTCTCGAGCCAGCCCGGCCAGTTCTCCACCCAACCTGCGCCATTGATAGACCACAACGTGGGCGAGCGGTTTCGGGAGTGTCACCCGCGAAACGCCGGAGCCGGGCGGGTACCCGCCCGGACACCGACGGAGTACACCGCGTGCTCAGGCGACCTGGCGACTCTCGGTGAGCTGGCCGGCGAACCAGGAGATCGTGCGGGTCAGGCCGTCATCCAGGCTGATCTTCGGCTCCCAGCCAAGCCGGGTGCGGGCGATGGTGATGTCCGGCTGGCGCACGGAGGGATCGTCCTGGGGCCGCGGGACGAAGGTGATCGGCGCCGTCGACCCGCACAGGTCGCGCACGAGCCTCGCCGTGTCGAGAATGGACATCTCGTGCGGGTTGCCGATGTTCACCGGGCCGGGCAGGTCCGAGTGCAGAAGCCGGACGATCCCGTCGATCAGGTCGTCGACGTAGCAGATGGACCGGGTCTGGGAGCCGTCACCGGCGACGGTGATGGGCTCCCCGCGCAGCGCCTGGGAGACGAAGGCGGGGACGGCACGCCCATCATCCAGCCGCATCCGGGGGCCGTAGGTGTTGAAGATCCGCACGATCGCCGTGTCGACGCCGTGCTTGCGGTGGTAGGCCATGGTCACGGCCTCGGCGAATCGCTTTGCCTCGTCGTAGACGCTGCGCGGGCCGACCGGGTTCACGTTACCCCAGTAGTCCTCCGGCTGCGGATTGACCTGCGGGTCCCCGTACGTCTCCGAGGTGGAGGCGAGCAGGAATCGGGCGCCTTTCTCCCGAGCGAGGCCCAAGGCGTGGAACGTACCCAGCGAGCCGACCTTCAGCGTCTCGATCGGCAGCTCGTAGTAATCGAGCGGCGATGCCGGTGAGGCGAAATGCAGCACGGCGTCAACCGGGCCGGAAACATAGATGAAATCGTTCACGTTCCGGTTGATCAGACGGAAACGAGGATCGACGAGCAGGTGCTCCACGTTTTCCGGTCGGCCGGTGAGGAAGTTGTCGAAGCAGATGACCTCGTAGCCGTCGCCGAGCAGACGCTCACAGAGGTGACTGCCGAGGAAACCGGCGCCGCCGGTCACTATCGCACGCACGTCGAGTGCTCCCGGATCTGAAACATCGAGGACCCTGGAGAGTGGCCACCGACCGCCGGTGGGACGGGGGGCGACGCGGACGGACCACATCCCGAGAGCCAGACGAGAGTGCGACGCAGTGGTTCGGTCGGCGCCGCACGGGCAGGTGAAGAGGCCGGGAACCCGGACCTCAGATTATCCGGAATCGAGGGATCACCGTGATCGCTGGTCCGTCGGGGTAGTCAGCACTGCCACCACCGGACCGGCCCTGAAAGGCCGCATGACACCACCACAGCACTACCCCCCAGTAGTCCAGACAGCCGTCTACAACGGCCTTCGAGCATGGTACACAGGGCGTCGACCCGTTAGTACCGCGCCCCTCCCCCCGCGTCAGCCCGCCACCAGGAAATCCGCGGTCGGGGGCCGTGCTGATCGCACCGCATGAGCAGTCAATACTCCCGACCGAGCCGTTCGCATTCGGTAGGCAAACAGCCGCCGTCCGGCTCAGTGGACGCTCCGAGCATCGCAAACCGAGCCAGCCGGTAATCCCGTGGCCACTTCAACGCTGATTTCTCGGGCTCGGGCCGGGCCAGCCGGTCAGCGCGGATCCCGCTCGAGGGCGATGGCGTACCGCATCGCGGCACGTCCGCGCCGGGAGTCGCCGGCATCGCCGTAGGAGACGGCAAGCCGGTACCAGCGCCGCCAGTCGCCGGGGTCCGCCTCCACCTCGGCTCGCCGAAGCGCGAACACCGCGTCGGCCGAGGCCCGGTCGATGCGCCCCGAGGGCCTGCGGACCTG